>SXKJ01000160.1 GCA_005778115.1 Planctomyces sp.
CGTTGGAGTCACCGGTGGGCTGACGCCGCCCCGCTCGCCAATTATTTCAAAACAGACGGGCAAAACATGACGAGCGACTCGAATGCAACAACGGCCAAAATCGAAGCGGCCGTACAAAGCGGACAGCTCTCGAAGGCAGCGGAAGAAAACCTGCGAACGTGGCTGACTCAGCCGCAGTATGAAGCGTATTGGCCGCGTCTGCGGCAACTGATCGAAGCTGGTTCTTGGGGTGTGTTGCAGGACTCGTTTTGGGAGAGCATCCCGTTCGGCACGGCTGGCCGGCGCGGCCCGATGGGGGATCTCGGCACGGCGACGATCAACGAGCGGACGATTGCCGAGTCGGCCTGCGGAGTCGCGGCGCATGTTTTGAAAACGCTCGTGCCGCAGATGCGCCGAGCGGTGATCGCTCACGACACCCGGAATCGGTCGCAAGAGTTTGCTCGCATCACGGCCAGCGTCTTCGCGGCTCACGGCATCAAGACGTATTTGTTCTTGTCACATCGAGCCAGTCCGGAGCTGTCATTTGCAGTGCGGCATCTGGGATGCGGCGTCGGGATCGTGATCAGCGCGTCGCACAATCCGCCAGCGGATAATGGTTTCAAAGTTTTCGCGGCCAGCGGCGTACAAGTGTTGGATGTCGAAGCGAAACAACTCACGGCCAGCGTCGAGGCGGTTACGCACATCCCAACGTGCGATTTCTTAGAGGCACTCAACGATGGTCGCATTGAAATGATCGGCGAGGAAGTCGATGCCGCGTTCATTCGAGCGGTTGTCGATTGCTCTCTGTCGCCGCGCCGCGACATCGTGGCGTTCTTCAGCCCGTGTCATGGCGTCGGCGAGACGTCGGTGTTCCGAGCCGCTCGCGAGGCGGGGTTCTCGAACGTGTCGATTCATCCGGCTCAGCGATTACCGGACGGCAACTTTCCGTTCGCTCCCGATCGTTTCCCGAACCCCGAACGCAAGGTAGTGCTCGAAGCGTTGTACGCCCCGGCCAAGCAGATCAACGCCGACCTGATCTTCGCGTCCGATCCGGATGCGGATCGCATCGGACTCGCGGCGCGGACGCCGGACGGCGGCTACTCGATCATCAACGGCAATCGCACGGGAATGCTGCTGACCGATTATGTGCTGAGTCGCATGAAAGCCTCCGAAAAGCTGACGCCGAAAACATTCGTCGCTAGCACGCTGGTCAGCTCGCCGATGATCGAGCCGATTGCTCGCTCGTATGGCGTCCGTTGCATCCGCAATTTGATGACCGGCTTCAAGTACATCGGCGGCGCGATGGACGCCGAAGGGGCCGAACACTTCGCGTTCGGCTTCGAGGAGTCGATCGGGTTCCTCGCCGGAGCGTATGCTCGTGACAAAGACGCGACGATCGCCGGGCTGTATCTGCTAGAGTTGGCCGCTGAACTTAAGGCGTCGGGCAAGACGCTGCTCGGCCGACTGGATGAGCTGTTCGTCGAGCACGGCTACTTTTGCGACGGACAACTCGCGAAAACCTGCACCGGCGAATCGGGACGAGCACAAATCCAGAAGATCAGCGCGACGCTGCGATCGTCGCCGCCAACGACCATCGGTCCCGCGCGGCTGACTCTTGTCGAAGACTACAAGCAGCACGAGGTCCGTTCGCTCCCCGAAAATCGTGCGACCGGCTCGCTTGATGGGCCAACCGGCGATCTGCTGATTTTCGACGGCGTAGTCGAACAGCCGGGAGCCACGACGGGGGTGCGTTTCGCCGCTCGACCATCCGGTACCGAGCCGAAGATCAAGTTCTACATGTTCGCTCATCCGGCCGAGGGGAGCCGCGATCAACTTCCGCTCCCCGAATTGAAAAAGACTCGCGAAGCGGTTCTCATGTCCGTCCAGAACGCACTATCGCAATGGATCGACGCGACTGTTGCAACGTAGCCGTCATGTCGATCTTTCCCGCCTGAATATCCCACCTCTCCTGTGATTGGTTGCTGTGATGACTCAAGAGAAAATCGGACTGTGGTTGATTGGAGCTTGGGGCGGCGTGTCGACAACCGTCGCCGTCGGACTCGCTGGGTTGCAAGCCGGAGTGGCTCCCGAAACGGCGTTGGTCACTTCGCTGCCGAGATTCACCCGTCTGAACTTGGCCGACTGGTCGCAGTTTGTGATCGGCGGCCACGAAATCCGTGAGACAAGCTACGCCGCCGAAGCGGAAGTCCTGCGAGACAAGTCGCGTGTCTTCGACCGAGACTTGTTGAACGCGACCGTCTCTCGGCTGGCTGAGTGGGACAAGAACATCCGCCCCGGCTGCCTGATCAACGTCGGCCCGACGATCGAAAAATTCGCTGGGCCAAAAACGCTCGCGACGAAGGGAGAAACTCCGCTCGCCGCAGTGAAACGGTTGCGAGCTGACATCGAGGAGTTCAAGAAGGCTAACAACCTCGGCCACGTCGTCGTCTTGTACTTGTCGTCCACCGAACCACCGCTCGCGACGGATGCCAGTTCGTGGAGCTGGGCTCAAATTTCCGCCGCACTGGCCAGCAACGCCGCGTCGCCAGTTCCGGCCAGTACGCTGTATGCCATCGCGGCGTTCGAGACCGGTTGCAGCTTCGTGAACTTCACACCGAGCGTCGGGTCGAATCTGCCAGCTCTCGAAGAATTCGCAATCAAGCAAAAATGCCTGCACGTCGGACGGGACGGCAAGACGGGTGAGACGCTGATGAAAGCAGTCCTCGCGCCGATGTTTGCCGCTCGCAATCTGAAAGTCATGAGCTGGGTCGGCCACAACATCTTCGGCAACATGGACGGCAAGGTGCTCGACGATCCGATCAACAAAGCCAACAAGGTGCGGTCGAAAGATCACTTGCTCACGGAAATCCTTGGCTACAAGCCGCAGACGCTGGTCAGCATCGAATACATCGAGTCGATGGGCGACTGGAAAACCGCCTGGGACCACATCCACTTCGAAGGCTTCCTTGGCACGAAGATGACTCTGCAATTCACTTGGCAAGGCTGCGACTCGCTGCTAGCCGCGCCACTGGCACTCGACCTCGTCCGCTTAACCGAGCGTGAGCAGCGTCGAGGCAAATCGGGCGTGATGAATCATCTCGCCGCGTTCTTCAAAAGCCCGATGGGACCGCACGAACCTGAGTTCGCAAAGCAGTTCATCGCCCTCGAAAAATGGACCGACGAAGTGGCGGCCCAGCAATGAGTCCTCGCGTTCTTGCCTACCTACGATTGCTTCGCCTGCCGACGGTCTTCACCGCGCTGGCCGACATCTTCCTCGGTTTCCTGCTGACGCATCCGACGTTGATCAGCGACGACGGCCCGAATCCACTGCCGACGTTCCTGCTGCTGTGCGCAGCATCGGCCGGGTTGTATCTCTCGGGAATGGTCTTCAACGATTACTTTGACCGACTAATCGACGCTCAAGAGCGTCCGGATCGTCCGATTCCATCCGGGTTAGTTTCGCCGGTAGCTGCGTTTCGCCTTGGAATGGGATTGATGCTGATTGGTGGAGTCTCCGCAGCCTGTGTGGGGATGCCGAGTTTGCTTGTCGCCGCCATGCTTTGCGCGTTGATCATCGGATATGACGGCGGCTTAAAGAATTCACCGTTGGGACCACTCGTCATGGGAAGTTGCCGAGTCGGTAACGTGCTGCTCGGTGCGAGCGCGGTTCCGTCCCTGTCCGCAATCTTTCAACAGCCACCGCTGCCGATTGCGTTGGGTCTGGGGACGTACATTGTCGGAGTCACGCTGTTTGCTCGGCAAGAAGCGACGGTCAGCCGACGCGGCGCGTTGTTGGGAGCGGCGACGGTCATCAACATTGGAGTCGTCGCGTTGGCGATGTTCGTCAACAAGTCTGAATCGGTGGTGCCAGAACATCGGCTGCCGGCGCTCGGGATACTGGCAATGATCCTGTTCACACTCGATCGCCGTTTGGCAGTAGCGATTACTCAGCCAAATCCACCCGTCGTGCAAATGGCGATCAAGGTATTGTTGTTGTCGCTGGTAATGCTCGACGCGACGTTGATCTATGCCTTCAACGGTGATGTGGAACTGGCGATGGGCACGGTTGCTCTACTGATTCCTGCGATCGGCCTCAGTCGGATGATCTCCATGACGTAAGCTGGTGAAATGCAGATTTGAGATTTCAAATTTGAGATTTGACTCTTTGAAACTCAGCCTGGCTTGCCAACCGGCTTGAAACCCATGTCTCGGAATAGAGTTGACTCGATAGGAGAGGTCAACTTCACGGTGACGATCTCTTCCCAAGGGACAATTGCCGTGCGTGCCCCCATCGTATCGGGGCGGTCGCGTTCCAAGAGCACCGCCGAATCGGAGACTTGAAAGTTGCTGAACGCGATCCCCTCATTCAGCGAAATCACGACGATGCCGAGCTTGGGGATCGAATCGGGTCAGCGTTGAAACAAATTCTTCCAGCAGAGGTTTTTTTCCATGGCGGACACTCCGTTGCGACGTTTAAGCCGATCCTTGGAAAGCGGAAATCCAAAAAGAAAACCCGGAGCACCCAATGGCGTCCGGGCTTCCAACTTGAATGACCCCGAGGGGATTTGAACCCCTGTTATCGGATCGAAAATCCGGTGTCCTAGGCCTGACTAGACGACGGGGCCGTAAAGCGGGGCACACTTTAGGGGCTCAACATTGACTGTCAAGCCGCCGATTTCACACGCAATTGACGTTGAGATTAGCCGTTGGTTTCATCGGCACCGGCGGCACCAACTTCTTGAGCACGTTGGATTGCAGCCATCACCTCGCTGCGATGAATTGGAACATCGCGCGGCGCTTGAATGCCCAGGCGAACCTTGTCGCCTCGAACCTCGATCACGGTCACTATGATCTGATCGTTAATGACGACGCTTTCATTCCGTTTGCGTGACAGGACTAACATGGCGGTACACTCTCCGAGACTCTGACTCCAAAACTCGCATATGCGGTGTCCCTTCGGACTGATCACTCCGAAAATACGAAAAATAATTCGTGGAGGATTGAAAATGTTTGACGGGAGTCTAGGGGAGCAGTCCGCTTGGTCAAGCCGCCGGACTAGACTGTTCACTTGACATTCGCAACTCGACTCCTCCTGATCTGCAATGTTTGCCCCAATTTCTCAGCTATTTTCAATGAAGGGTCCAGCGACAGAGCTTGCCTAGGCTCAAAATGTCACGACCATTCGGTCGACTTGGACTTGAGTTTTGAAATGCGAATTCGGCCACGCGAATTGCGTATCTCCTTCGGGGATTGACTCGCTGACGTCTCCCAATCTCTGTAACGTTTCCAACGTGGGAGTGTCTCCAATTCGTTGGGAATCCTCGCTAGGGGCTCAGGAGATTGAACGATGTTATTCAGCCATGTTGGCAGCGTATCGGCGGAAACATTGGCACATCACATCCTGCTGATCGAGGATGATGTTGCATCTGCGGATTCGCTCAAGGCGTTACTGGAACTGCATGGCTACCGAGTGCAGGTGGCGAAAGATGGCGGCCAGGCGCACTCAGCATTTCACATGCGGCGACCAGATTTTGTCATCACCGACTTGATCCTGCCGGGCGAGAATGGATTCGAATTAATTGATCGAATGAAGCGTTCGGACGAATCGGTTCCAGTTTTGGTTCTGTCAGCCATTTCCCTAGAGGATGCTCGCACTCTGACCGAACGGCTGGGTGCTGACGGGTATTTGACAAAACCGGCCCTCCCCGATGATTTGCTCGCAGAGATCAAAAAAATCGCTCAGCGAGTGTGGGAGCGGACTCATCATGGCGGACAGAAGGAAGAAAAACGGATTCGGTTCAACTGTCGCTGTGGGAAGAAATTCAAAGTCAGTCCCGTGCATCGCGGACGCACGCTAACATGCCCCGACTGTGGCGAACCGCTGATTGTGCCTCGATACGAGTGACCCATGTCGGCAACAGAGTTGACGACATTGGCGAGTTGCTGTTGGTTTCGTGGTGCGCGGATCTTGGTAATGGCGTGAGCGGTTTTTCAATGGCAGCGATCCTCATCATTCTTTCTGGAAAGCACCAAGGGAAACGCTTGACGCTGCCCGAGGGTGAGGCTGTCATCGGACGGGATGAGACTTGCCAAATTCGTCTGGCCACCAATGAGATCAGCCGCCAGCACTGCCGACTGATGTGCGTGGGGGACAAGGTCGTGGTCCACGACCTTGGCAGCCGGAATGGAACGCTGATCAACGATGTCGCGATTCAGGGCCAGGCGGAGTTGCAGCCGGGCGATACGCTGCGAGTTGGCCCTGTCGCATTCCAACTCGCGGGGAAGAAGCCGGCTGCGACCACGGCTCCCAAAAAATCCGCGTCCGACGACAGCATCATGGACTGGCTAGCGGATGAAGAGGACGAGAGCCAATCGGGCGACACAACCATCGTCAGACAGACTGCAGCTCCGGCGCGCCAGGTTGTGCCGACTCCGATGCCAGGGGACATTCCCACGCCGCTGCCGCCTCAGAAGAAATTCAAGACCGTTGGTGAAGAGGGCGAGGACATCATTCAGCGGCATTACGAGTTGGTCCAAGCAGGCAAGTTGCCGAAACGGATCCCGGCCTTGAAGACAGACAAATAAGGCGGAAGGCCACGGCATATGCGGATTATTGCAGGACAATTTCGTCGACGAAAACTGTTGGCGAACCCCGGACTGACGACTCGGCCTATCACCGATTTCGTCAAAGAATCGCTATTCGAGCGACTCGGCGACTGGATTGCGGGACAGCGAGTCGCGGACATTTTCTCCGGGACGGGGACGATCGGACTTGAGGCTCTCAGCCGTGGCGCGGCAAGCGTCGTGTTCCTCGAAAAAGATCGGAAAGCGGTCGACCTGCTGAAGCACAATGTTGCGTCGCTCGGCGAGGAGGCTCAAGCGGCGTGCTTGTGCTGGCAGACGGACATCTTCCGTTGCTCGTTTCGGCCGAAAGGGAACTCGGCCAAGTTTGTGCCGTTCGATTGGATGTTCTTCGATCCGCCGTTCGCAATGATTGAAGAGCTGTCTCCCACGTCGGAGTTGTTTCGCGTCCTCAAACAGCTCGCCCGTGAGGATGTCAGTTCGCCGGACACGCGGTTGGTCTTGCGGACGCCGGAAGAAGCGAAATTCGTCATGCCCGACGTCTGGGAGCTGGCACATCATTGGCCGTTCTCGCACATGGAGATCTTCATCTATCGGAAGGCCAAGCCACCCGAGCCGGAAACTCTCGAAGAACAACCGCCACCAGTCGCCGAGCCTCTCGACGAGACCCCTATCGCGACATCGGAGACCGACGTATGAGCGTACTTGATCGATTTCGCCTGGATGGCCAGCGGCTCTTCATCACCGGCGGCAGTCGAGGACTCGGACGAGAGATGGCCCTGGCGATTGCTGACGTGGGCGCTGATGTGGTTCTGGTCGGCCGCGATCTCGACAGTTTGGAAAAGACGGCCGACGACATTCGACAGCTCGGCCGAACCGCGAATATGTTGGTCGCGGATGTCGGAGTGCCAAGCGAATGCGAACAGGTCTGCCAACAAGCCCTCGATCAATTCGGGCCATTTGACATTCTCATCAACAATGTTGGCGGTCGGCGGATTAACGTGCCGGTTGAGGATCAGACGCTCGCACAGTGGCAACAGATTCTCGACATCAACCTGACCAGCACATTCCTCTGCACGAAGCTGATCGGCGGGGGGATGGTCAAACGCGGAACCGGTGGCCGAGTCATCAACATCGCGTCGATCTCCGGCATGGTGGCGAATCGGGGGATCGGAGGCCGCAGCTACGAGACCTCGAAGGCGGCCATCATCCAGTTCACGCGAGCACTTGCGACCGACTGGGCTCCGCATCGGATCACGGTCAATTCGATTTGCCCTGGTGGATTCATGACCGAGCCGAATGTCCGCTGGGCGGCTCAAAACCCTGCGATCATCGAGACGTTCAAGCAGCAAATCCCGGCGGGCGACTTCGGCCAACCGGAGGATCTAGGCCCGCTGGCGGTTTACCTCGCCAGCGACGCTGCCCGCTATGTGACCGGCGCGGCCATCGTCATTGACGGCGGCTACACGCTCTGGTGAGCGGTCGATTCGATTCGCTACCAACCACACGTTCGGCGACTATACTGCCGCCCGCTCTAAACCCTCGTTTTCCGCACTGCGAAGACCATCATGGCAGACTTCAATAAATTCGATCCGCGAGTCGATTCGCTGGTCATTGAAACCAAGACCTTTTGGGATTCCGCTATCGGCAAACTGGCCGATTCCGACATGCACTGGCTGGCCGATGCAGTTCATCGCCACCCGGAAAAGGCGAGCAACGTCCAGTACGAGCGGGCTCATACCGGCTTCACCCGGACGATTACCGTCACTTTCGCCGACATCGAGCGGCTGTACGACGAGAAAATGAGCGGCTGACCAACGAAAACGCCGCGGGTTGAACCGCGGCGTCGTGAGCGTCTGCCTGTGGCCGGATGGCCGTTCAAGCTACTCCTTTTTCTCTTCTTTCTTCTCGGCGGGAGCCTCTTCTTTTTTGGCTTCTTCAGCCTTGGGCTCTTCCTTCTTCTCGCCCGCATCAGCCGGTTTGTCTTCGGCCGGCTTCGCGGCTCCGGCGTCGCCCTCAGGAGTTGCCGGAACGTCGGTTCCGCCACCCTTGGTTGAACCGGCTTCGCCGCTTGTTGCCTTCGTGGGGGAGATCGGCTTGACCGGCGTCGCGGGTTCGCCGCAGCCGATTGTCCAAATCGAGAGCCCCAATACACTCACCAACGCTGTGAACTTCATGAAATTCCAGCCAAGTTTCATTGGCTGATCCCTTTCGTGTGAGAACGATCAAACCATAACCCACTCGGCCGAACTTCCCAGTTCCATGTTCCGCCGATTTTCGGAGGAATCAACCGGCGTCGGTTTGATCAATCCGCCAGTCGCCCGAAGCTTCCCAGCCTGGAAAGCGGCCGGATTAAACGTTGCTGCCCTCTCGATTGCAACCGAACCGACCGATCCAGAAGCCCCTCCCCGGCCGAGCCTCCCTGCGACCGATGCGACCCTCCGAGTCGAGTCCGCACAATCGTCACGATCCGGAGGGTGAGCTCTCTTGCCCGTTCCTCAAAGGCAGTGACGGGCAGGAGTACCCGTCCTACGGACTCACCGAAACAGCCCGCGTCGAAGGACTTCCAGCGGATAGAACGTATCGCGCCACCGCACCCCGCCTTGCCGCAGCGTGATCCAACCCGATCGCAGAAACGCGAACACGAACGCCAATCCGGACGGCATCAGCATCGGGAATAGCCAGAACGAATGCCCGAAGAGCCAGGCATTCAATCCGTAAAGAAAGTGCGACAGCACCGCCGCCGCGACGAAGCCGGGTCGAGCGTCACCCGCGACGATCGCTCCGACAACTGGACCGCAGAAGACGATCGTTGTCATACCGCAAATCCAAAGCAGTTGTACGACCGAGAAATTGGCGGACGCGAACGCATTCTTCTCCAAACCAGTGACGCAGGCCCAGGCTCCGGATTGCCATCGGATGCTAAGGCCGTCTCCCGCTCGCAGAATGCAGCATCGTGCCCCTGACCGCTTCAGCATTTTTCCGAGCTTCACGTCGTCCAAGATGTCGAGCTTGATCGGCTCGAACCCACCCGCCCGCTCCAACGCCGACCGGCGGACGAGGTTGTACGCCCCGACCCCGCAGTACGCTCGCGGCCACCGAGTCGGAATCAAATACGGCTGAGTCCCCGCCGCGAAGATCAGCCCGAAGCACGCCACGAACGCAGCTTCGAGTATCCCCCCCGCTTCGATATCAGGAAACAACGGCAGATGATCTACCCCGTGAGCGACCGCGAATCGCACCGCTCGCCGCAACGTCTGCGGATCGTGAACGACATCCCCATCCGAAAAGAGTAACCACTCGCCCGTCGACTGCTGAGCCCCCACCTGCAATGCGTGATTCTTCCCCAGCCAGCCTTCCGGCAAGTCGGTGATGTGGATGTCTAGCAAGCGTTTCCCCGCCAACCGATCCATGATCGGGCCGGTCTCATCACGCGAACGGTCGTCGATCGCGATGATCTCGAAATCGGGATAGTCCGACGCGAGCAACGACTTGAGCCCCGCCTCGATCTTGTGCCCCTCATCGCGAGCCGGCACGACAACCGACACTCGCGGCCACATCGCGGGATCAGGCAGCCGATCGGATTGCCGCTTCAACGACCGGCCAAGCATCCAAACCGTCGGCATCCCTGACACCACAACCCAGATCGCGAACAGCAACCAGCCCATCACCTCGATCATCGTCTGCAAAATTCGCTCCATCAGTTCGTAGTACCGCCTTCAGGCGGAATCAGAGAGAATCCAGTTCGTGGATCAGAAATGCTACCGCCTGAAGGCGGAACTACGAACTCGCTCACATCAGGTCTCATGCGACGAGCACATTAAGTATTGCTGATCGTCACATTTCTTGCCTTCTCGTGGTTGGCAATGATGGTCGTCCACGAGGCGGGGCACGTCGTTGGAGCCGTCTGCATCGGAACAATTGTCGAAAAAGTAGTGCTGCATCCGCTGGCGATCTCGCGAACCGATGTCGCCAACAACCAGAATCCATTGGTTGTGATTTGGGCGGGACCAGTTCTTGGAGCGCTGTTGCCATTGGTGCTGCTTTCGCTCCGCAGAAGAGTGAACGAGGGATTGAGGCCGTTTGCGAAGTTCTTTGCGGGTTTCTGTCTGGTTGCCAACGGAGCCTACATCTCAGTTGGCTCGATTGAGCGAATCGGTGACGCGGGTGACCTGCTTGGCCACGGCAGCCCGGGTTGGACTCTTTGGCTCTTCGGAGTCGTGACGATTCCAACCGGATTCTGGTTGTGGAATGGGCTTGGTCCGTCATTTGGTTTGGGCACAGCGAACGGAGAAGTGAATCGCCGACTCGCTTACTTGTCTGCCGGATTGCTGGCACTTACCGTTCTTCTCGAACTCTGTTTTTCACCTCACCAATAACGCAAAATGACCACCATGCCCGACCTGCAAGACCTGACTCGCAAACTCAACACGAACAACGGCTCGAAGATTGTGCTCCTCGTCGCCGACGGACTCGGCGGACTGCCACTGACACCGGACGGACTAACGGAACTCGAAACCGCGAAGACGCCGAATCTCGACGCTCTCGCGAAGCGCGGAACGCTCGGCTCAAGCACTCCCGTTCTGCCGGGCATCACTCCGGGAAGCGGGCCGGGACATCTCGGCCTGTTCGGTTACGACCCGCTCGAATACCAAATCGGCCGCGGCGTGTTGGAAGCGCTCGGAATTGATTTCGAGCTAGGCCCGAACGATGTCGCCATTCGAGGCAACTTCTGCACGATCGACGCCAAAGGTCTGATCACCGATCGCCGAGCTGGCCGCATCCCCACGGAAGAGGGTGAGCGAGTCGTCGCGAAACTCGCCAAGTCCATCAAGGTTCCCGGCATCGAAGTCTTCGTCCGGCACGTCAAGGAGTATCGGCTTGTCATCGTGCTGCGTGCCGACGGACTCGGTGGTGACGTCGAGGACACCGATCCGCAGAAGACCGGTGTCGCGCCGCTCGAACCGACCGCTCGCAGCGCGGGTTCGCAACGCACGGCCGAGCTGCTCAAAGAATTCATCCGGCAAGCTCGTGAGGTTTTGAAGGACGAGCCGAAAGCCAATCTGCTGACACTGCGCGGCATCGACAAGAAGCCGCCAATCCCGACGTTTGAAGAAATGTACGGCCTGAAGCCTGGAGCGATCGCCGTCTACCCGATGTACCGCGGCCTCGCCCGACTGGTCAGCATGAACGTGCTCGACGCCGGCCAAACGCTGTCCGATCAAATGTCACGGCTCGAACAGGCGTGGAAGGACTTCGATTTCTTCTTCGTCCACTTCAAGTACACCGACTCCACTGGCGAGGACGGCAACTTCAACGAAAAAGTCCGCCGCATCGAAGAGCTCGACGCCGCGATCCCGCGTATCACCGCGCTGAAGCCCGACGTCCTGATCGTCACCGGCGACCACAGCACGCCGAGCAAAATGAAATCGCACAGTTGGCACCCAGTCCCGGTCCTGCTCGCCGCCGAGGAACGCTGCCGCCCAGACCTCTGCGACAAGTTCGGCGAACGCGAATGCCTGAAAGGTGGACTCGGCCAATTCCCCGCGAAATACCTGATGGGCTTCGCACTGGCCCACGCCGGACGGCTCGACAAGTTCGGGGCGTAGTCGGTCCGCAATTGAGGGTTCGTCGATGACCAGCGAATGGCAGGACGAAGTCCTCGAAGATGGTTTCGCCATCATCCCCGGCGTCTTCTCGTCGTCGGAAGTTGAAGAGTTGAACTCCGGATTGGATCGCGTCCTGCATCGAGTCGCAGAAGCCGAAGGTCCGATCCGCGACAAAGCCGGGACCGTGTATGCAGGTCGTAATTTGTTGCGGCTGTTTGAGCCGGCGAAAACAATTTGGCGCCGATCGCCGCTGCTCGAACTGCTGCGCGATGTGCTCGGCCCGGAGTTCGGCTTGGTGCGAGTGTTGTTCTTCGACAAACCTCCGGAGCGAACATGGGCGTTGCCGTGGCATAAGGATTTGACGATCGCAGTAAAGCCGCATTCCGGCGAGAGCATCGTCTTCAGCAAGCCGACGCTGAAAGCCGGTGTGCCGCATGTTGAAGCCAGCCGCGAGGTGCTCGAAGCGATGCTCACGCTGCGAATCCATCTCGACGACATGACTGAAGAGAACGGTCCGTTACTGGTCGTGCCCGGTTCACATCGGCTCGGCAAAGAGCCGGTCGCAAGTTACGAAACCGCGCGAACCATTCTCGGCTCGCGCGGCGACGTCCTGGCGATGCGACCGATGCTGGCTCATCGCAGCATTTCGTCACGCGAAGGGACGACGTTGCATCGCCGCATCTTGCACTTAGAGTTCTCTGGCCTGCCGCGCTTGCCAGAGGGATTCGAGTGGCACGATTTCATCGCGTAACTCAATCGACGAACGCGAACTCGTTCGCCAGGAGCAGTGACTGAACGACGGTCGTCCAGCGGTCCGAGGTCGGCATGTCGGAAAGAAACTCGCAGGCGGCTTGTTGCTCAGAGTCGGTCGGTGGTCGCTGAAAACAAATCAGAAAGAGTTGTCGCACGCACTCGGAACGGCCAGTGCCTCAGCACGGATCAGCTCGGGTTGTAGGGATCACGGTCGCATTGACGGTGCCGAAAGCCGTTTTGCGAGCCGACCGGCCAATCGGCCGAAAACCGTCACACAGCGATTTTTTCATTGGAAGACTACGTTTGGCGGCGTATTCTGTTGCCCGCTTAGGCGTTCTCCGTCGAAGCCGTGGGCTGTGCCTCCAGCCTGTGAACCCGTTCCTTCTTTCTTGAGTGCGGCGATGGAAGCACGGTGTGGAGCCGTGTTGGATTAATCTCATCGCGATTCGAGCAGTGGATGGCTCGTGCGATTTCCTTCAGCAGGAGTTCCCTGGCGTCGAGCTTGATTTGTGGCTGAGAAACCCCGTCGGCCGATCCTCGGCCAATGTGGTGGGTCAGCCAGCCAACTCCGCCGGCATCGCTTATGGGTGTCATTCTTCGTGGATATTCGGTCAACGACGCGACCTGGTTTTACCTGTCGCTGCTGCTGATCCTCGCGGTTTTTTTCCGGTTCAACCGAGTCTTCTCGTTACGGAACTTGGATCTCGCGCTGCTGTTGTCGATCGCGCCCGGATTGCTGCTGGTGCAGCGCGGTTACTCCTTTGGTTTCGGCTGGCTGTTCGTGGTCACGGGCTGTCTGCTCGTGCGATTGTTTAGCGACAGTTTTTGGAAGCGGCGGCCGTTACTGGAGCAAAACCTGAACCCCGCGGGGATGGCCTTCCTGGCGGTCTCCACGTTCGTCTTCTTGGTCAGCAGCGCCTTGACCGCATCGCCTCCCCAAGAAACGGTCGAGACTGTGCGCCGCGCGGATGAAATGCTCAAACGACAGGACACGACGTTGGAGCAACCAGCGACCGAGGAATCTCAAGCCGGCCCCACCGCGCGTTTGGTGGCGGCTCCTGTTGTGCGGGCGTCGGACTTAGTCGTCTCAGGCGTTTCTCCCAAACCGGACAACCGCTGGGCCGTCGAGCAGATCGCCGCACGAGCAACCGCTGTGCTCGCTCACTTCGCAGTCGTGGCGGGATTGTGGATGCTCGGCAAGCGGCTGTTCGGAGACGCGAACTCTGGCTTGGCGATGGCGACCCTTTACCTGTTGTTGCCTTGCACGTCGATGGACGTCGGCAAAGTGAATCACGTCCTGCCCGCCGCGCTGATCGTGTGGGCGTTGGTGAGCTATCGCAATCCGCTTGTCTCCGGCGGACTGCTGGGGCTGGCATGCGGAACTCTGCTGTTCCCGCTGTTTCTGTTGCCGCTGTGGGTCGTGTTCTACGGCAAGCAGGGAGCCGTCCGGTTCATGCTGGCCCTGGGAGTGGTTGCCGCAGTGCTGGCGGGAAGTTTGTTACTCACCTCGGCCGATTCGCATTCCTTCACGCAACAGATTCGCGGGTCGATCGACTGGAGCAGCCTGACGCTCGATCGCGAGACGCTCGGCTTTTGGAGCAATCACGACGGCGCGTATCGCATTCCGGTCATCGTCACGTTCTTCGTGATGCTGCTGACGCTGACGTTCCTGCCGCGTGAAAAGAACCTCGAACATCTCTTAGGACATTCGACCGCCATCATCGTCGCCACGCAGCTCTGGTATCCGCAGCAAGGAGGAGCCTATGTGCTGTGGTATCTGCCTCTGCTGTTGGCCGTCATGTTCCGGCCCAAGCTGACCAGCCAAACGCCGCCAGTCATCGTGCCCGCTCCCTCCGAAGAGCAGCAATTGACCGGCCCTGCCCGGCAAGCCGTCGGCATCTCTTGGTTTGGACGCCGCGGTTCGTAGTTTACTGCGCGCGTTGTAGCTGAATTCGTAAGAATTCAGTTTGCGACAACCTCAGAATTCTCACGAATTCAGCGACTACGAGCGCTCATGCGTAGTCCTCTTCAGCCGACCGCACAACTGGCAGGCTTGCGACGCTCCGCCAAGGGGATATCTTGGCCGCCCGTGACGTTGGCTGACGAGACTGCTCGCCTGCGTCGGTTTGGCAGAGAATGGCTTCACCATTTTGAGGAGAGTTGTCATGCGTCGCTGGCTCGCTTGGTTCGGAATGAGTTTGCTGTTGTCTTTCGCCTGCGTGGTGTCGCTGCGTGGTGTGTCGGCGGAGGAACTGTCCGACAAAGAGAAGCAAGAGGGCTTCGTCAGCCTCTTCAACGGCAAAGATTTTGAGGGCTGGGCCGGCCCCGTCGATAACTACGAGGTCACGGAAGGAACCGTCTCGTGCAAAGCAGGCAAGGGAGGCACGATCTTCACCAAGGCCGAATACAGCGACTTCATCGTACGCCTGGAATTCAAAGTCCCATCAGGCGGCAACAACGGCTTAGCGATTCGATACCCTGGCCAAGGAGACACGGCCTACGTCGGCATGTGCGAACTGCAAGTGCTCGACGACAACTACGACAAGGTCAAAGGCAAGCTCGATCCGCGACAGGTCCACGGCTCCGCTTATGGAATGGTCGCCGCTAAACGCGGTTTCCAAAAACCGAACGGCGAATGGAACGTCCAGGAAGTCACCGTCAAAGGCTCAACCATCAAGGTGGTCCTGAACGGCACGGTGATCCTCGATTGCGATCTCAAAGAAGTGAAGGAGTTCATGGGAGGCAAGCCGCACGAAGGCATGAACCGCACAAAAGGCCACTTTGGCTTCGCCGGCCACGGCGACGCCGTCGTCTTCCGCAACATCCGCATCAAGGACTTGGCCGAGAAGAAGTGAGACATCCGGCATGGAGGGCTTGTTGTGGCCGGTCTCTCAGTACGTGAGTCAGCCTCAGTGCCTCGCGCTCCGCTCCCAACTCTGGCGTTGGGAGTGCTCCGGCTTCACGGAGTTCGAATCGTCCAGCCCATTGACCTTGCCGACGATCAAATTGAGACCGCTTGCGCGAGTTTGTCACAAACCTGGAGGCCAAATCCCTCGCAAGACCCACAACCGTCGACACGGGAACCAGAGTTCGTGGTTCATTTGCAGAGTTGCCACGGTCGCTCGACCAATGGCAGTGCGACCGACGATGCGCAAACCGTCGCTGGACCATGCGAAATGGTGCTTCCAAACATCAACGCGAGGATTGAACAGCGGCACGGCTTTACCCGTTTCCGGGTCGATCGCCGAAGCGAGGTCGCGTTTGTACCGATTGCTTGTCGGGCAACTCAGCCAAAGATTTTAGCGGCTGGTCGAGCCACCCAACGCACGCGGTTGGATGTGTTCCAGCTCCAACGTCACCGGCAAGAACTCTTGCGGAACCAGGCAGTAGCCACACCGCTTTCTTGCGTCGCGTTCCACTTGCCGTCGCAATGAGATTTGAGAGCGTTTGGCCACAACTTAGCGCTTCTTGGTCAGTTGATCGAGAATGCGCGCGGCCTCCGCTTTGCGAGCCGTCAATTCATGCACATCGACCAGCAGTTGGTCGAGTTCTCGTTCCTCTGCCACGGTGAGCGAACGCACTTTGTTGGCTTTCAGCAACCCACTCAGCCGCCGCTGGTGGCGCGGTGCGAGACTGGCCCGCGCGGTCGCTCGAACGGATCGCAAATCCTCGTCGAGGATTGTCACCAGACACCGGGTGTTGTTCGACACGTCCAGCGGGACGGCTGTCCGAATATGACCACGCTCCACAATGGCTTCAATGGTTTGCATTTTGGTTGATGACTCCGGCGATCAATTGAGAATTCGACGGCAATTCTACGGCATCGTCGCCGCAATGCCACACGCAACCCCTGTTGTCGCGTGGCAAACTTGGTTCAATCACGCCCAGGTAGTCGGGACGGAGTCCCAACCTACGGCTTCCATTCGCGGGCGAATTGCAGGGCGCGTTGGCGGACGGGTTCGCTGAGGGTCTGGTCCGCCGAGAGGGCGGCGAGCCATTCGGACTGCGGTTGGCCCTGGTCGCGCAGGAAGTGAATCAGACTCAGTGCCTCACGCTCCGCTCGCAACGCCGGAGTCCACGAACGAGCGTCCCACACCTTGACCGTCTGATCCCTGCTCGCAGACGCTAGCCGTTTCCCGTCCGCGCTAATCGCCACGCTCCCGACCGCGCCGGTGTGCTCTTTCAATGTGAGCGTCTCCTGACCACTCGTGGCGTCCCACACCTTCACCGTCCCATCGCCACTTGCCGACACCAACCGTTTCCCGTCTGCGCTAAACACGACACTCGTGACAACACTGTTGTGCCCTTTCAACGTAAGCATCTCCTGACCGCTCGTGGCGTCCCACACTTTCACCGCCTGATCGTCGCTGGCCGACGCGAGCCGTTTTCCATCCGCGCTAAACGCCACGCTCGTGACCGCGCTGTTGTGCCCTTTCAACGTGAGCATCTCCTGACCGCTCGTGACGTCCCAAATCTTCACCATCTGATCTGCGCTTGCCGACGCCAGCCGTTTTCCATCCGCGCTAAACACCACACTCCCGACTTGGTTGGTGTGTCCTTTTAGTGTGAGCGTCTCTCGACCGCTCGTGGCGTCCCACACCTTCACCGTCTGATCCTCGCTTGCGGATGCCAGCCATTTTCCGTCCGAGCTAAACATCACACTCATGACCGCGCCCGAGTGCCCTTTCAACGCGAGCGTCTCCCGACCAGTCGTGGAGTCCCACACCTTCACCGCCTGATCTGCGCTCGCCGATGCCAGCCGTTTTCCGTCCGCGCTATACACCACGCTCAAGACCCGGCGCGTGTGCCCATTCAACGTGAGCGTCTCCTGACCGTTCGTGACGTCCCACACCTTCACCGTTTGATCTTCGCTGGCTGATGCCAAATGTGTTCCGTTCTCACTGAAATTGGCGCACCAAACTGGGCCGCGGTGGCCTTTCAACGTAAGAGGTTTCTGATCGCTCGTCATGTCCGACGCATTCACCACGAGATCCCAGATTTTCACATTATTATTCGTTGCGGCAGCCAACTGTTTTCCATCTCGGCTAAATGCCACACGGTGGATGAAACCGGTGAATCGTTTCATCGTCAGATCTTCCTGACCGCTCACAGCGTCCCACACCTTCACCGTCTCCCAACTTGTCGATGCGAGCCGCTTCCCGTCCGCGCTAAACGCCACGCTATTGACCCTGCCGCCATACTCTTTCAACGTGAGCGTCTCCTCACCACTCATGGCGTCCCATACCTTCACCGTCTGATCCCAACTGCCCGACGCCAACCGTTTCCCATCCGTGCTAAAAGCGACGCTCGTCACGCCGCCGATGTGCCCTTTCAATGTGAGCGTCTCTTGACCGCTCGTGGCGTCCCACAACTTCACCGTCTGATCCTCGCTGGCCGACGCCAGCCACTTCCCGTCCGCGCTAAATGCCACACTCTCGACCCGGCCGGTGTGCCCTTTCAATGTGACCATCTCCTTGCCGCTCGTGGCATCCCACAACTTTACCGTCCCATCGAAGCTGGCGGACGCCAGCCATTTTCCGTCCGCGCTAAACGCCACGTCATCGACAATGTCGGAGTGCCCTTTCAACGTGAGCGTCTCTTGACCGCTCGTGGCGTCCCACAGCTTCACCGTCCGATCATAGCTTGTCGCTGCCAGCCATTTCCCGTCCGGGCTAAACGCCACGCTCCAGACACTGCTCCCCTGCACTTTCAACGTAAGCGTTTCCTGACCGCTCGTGGTGTCCCACACCTTCACCATCTCATCCAAGCTCGCCGTCGCCAGCCGTTTCCCGTCCGCGCTAAACGCCACGCGCGTGACCTGGCTTCTGTGCCCTTTCAATTCGAGCATGTGAGAATGACAGAGCCGATGCCAGTAACTCCACTCGAAGCCGCGATAATCCTCGGCCCCCGTGTGCTGCGGGCTACTTTGCTCAAGCCGTTCAAGCACAGAGTTGATTTCACCGAGTTCCCATTCCCGCCTCGCAAGATTCATCTGAGCCACATAAAGCTGATGACTCAATTCTACCGCGTTGTCATCAGCGCGATCCTTCTCACGCCGTGCCCGTGTTGCATTGACCACTGCGGCTGCGGCGTGTGTGTTGGCATTGATTGCGAATAACGAAGAGATAGAAATGCCGGCGAGCAGTACGATGACAACCGCCGCGCTCAATGACGCGACGGCTGGGTTGCGGTGACACCAGCGCCAGGCTCGTTCCGTGCGACTGACCGGGCGGGCTTGGATGGGATGGCCGGTGAGCCAGCGGCGGAGGTCGGCGGCGAGGGCGGCGGCGGACTGGTAGCGTCGGGCGGGGTCTTTCTCCAGGCACTTCAGGCAGATCGTCTCGACATCGCGGGGCAGGCGCGCGTCCAGCTTTCGCAAGGCGGGCGGCTCTTCGTTCAGAATTTGCACGATCAGCATTTGACGCTGGCCGCGGAACGGCAGTTCGCCGGTCAGCAGGCGGAACAGAATCACGCCCAGCGAGTACACGTCGCTGCGGCGGTCGGCGTGATGCGCCTCGCCGCGAGCTTGCTCCGGAGGCATGTACGCCGGAGTGCCGAGGATTGCGCCCTCGATCGTCATCGTGATTTCGCCCGCGTCGCGTTTGGCGAGGCCGAAGTCAGTTATGAAAGGAGTGAGGGTGGAGGCGTGAGGATCGTAGGTTGGGACTCCGTCCCGACCTGACTTGGTGCTGGGATTCGCGCTGTCGTTGGGAATTGGGTCGGGACGGAGTCCCAACCTACTCTGAACCAGAATGTTTTGGGGCTTGAGGTCGCGATGGACGACGCCGGCTTCGTGGGCGTGATGCAGGGCTTCGGCGATCGTTGCACACAACTCGACCGATTCTCGAACGGTCAGCGGGTGAACTTGAATCCAATCGTCGAGGCTGGCTCCGTCGATGAAGTCGCTGGCGATATAGATGCGGCCGTCCTCACGGCCGACTTCGTGGACTGAGACGATGTTTGGATGCCGCACCTGCGCGGCGGCTCGCGCTTCGCGCAGAAACTTTTCGGCGTCAGCTTCGGTGAGGTTTTCTTTTCTTGGAATCTTGATCGCCACGATGCGATCGAGTTTTGTGTCGCGAGCTTTCCAAACGGTGCCGAAGGCTCCTTGGCCCAGGCAGTTCAGCAACTGGAAATGGCCGAGCATCTTGGCGGGTGGGCCATCGGTAGTCAGGGTCTGCCCGTCCTTCGCCAGATTGAAACAACTACCGCACGACGGACACGACACGTCGCCAGACGGGTCGTCGTTGACGACGTCGATCGGATTGTGGCAGTGCGGACAACGAACTTGCATGATGGCGTAGGATGGGCACTCCTGCCCGTCCGCCTTTTTGCGAGACAACGAAGGAACCGCAGGGACGGGCAGGAGTGCCCATCCTACGTCACGCTAAGAATCCGTGAATCAAGAGACAACTCACCGCAGACGCTGGGCGATTATTTCAAAGCGTCCGCCGTGAGACGCACTTCGCCGAAATCGGTCTCGCCTGCCGAGACTCGGATCGTGATCTTGCCGCGCTTCCACGATTCTGACTGGGCGCCGCGAGTCACCTCTTGGACGTAGCCGGGTTGCTCGTGCCACACGACAAAGGTGTGCTCGCCGGTTGGAAGATTTTTCAACTCAAAGCGGCCGTGCTCGTCGGTGACCGCCACATACGGATGATCTTTCACCACCAGCCAGCCGGTCATCCACGGATGAATTGAGCACTGCACCTGCGCCGGCAATCGCTCGGCTTGTTTGAAGCGCGGCCGCTCGGAGGATTTTCCAGCGGGGGTCAATGCATTGAAGGGATCGTTCTTATCCAGCCCCGCCGCTGTGTTGTGATCGACTTGGTCCGGGTTGTCGATCAGCAACGTCTGACCGGTTCGCAGCACGCAGATGTGTGGGTCGAATCGACAGCCCTTGTTTGCCAGCTTGATCTGCGCGGTGGCGGCTTCGTCGTAAGACGGATGAATCGCGACTTTCTCGCCCGGCTTGATGTCGAGCCAGACCACGACATTCGCGATCCCACGGTCTTCGCGATGGACCATCAGTTTCTCAGAACGCGGCTCATACTTGCCGCAGAACTCGACATCTTTACTGATCTGCAACTTCGGCTGCTCCGGCAGCGGACCATTGAGCACAAAGCGGCCCTTCAACGATCCCCAATCGGCGGCACTCGTCACGGCCGAGATCAACGCAATGATCAAAGTCGCCCAAACGGATGGGAGGATGGATCGTCGTGTCATCGCAGCGTCTCTCCTTCACGAAACTCAGTTTTGACTAACGCGGTTTATTGATGCGGTACTTGCGCAGCTTGCTGAAGAGCGTACTCCGGGGAATGCCCAGCGCGCGAGCCGCCTCCGCTTTGTTCCCGCTGGCCGCTCGCAGTGCGTCTTCAATCGCTTCGCGTTCGGCAAATTCATCGAGCGGCCCGCGCTCCAACGCTGTTGCCTCGACAGTGACCGGTTCTGAAATCCGCTCACGGGGACTTCCGCCGCGCGGTTTGGGTGCTGTGAATGATCTGGGAGACATTGGCTTCGCGGGATGAATTCCTCCTTCCAGAACCTCGCGCGGCAGGTCGTGCAAAACAATGCTCTCCCCTTCCGCCAATACGACCGCACGTTCCAGGACGTTCTCCAATTCGCGAATATTGCCCGGCCAGGAATATCGCTTCAGGGCGCTGAGCGCGTCGTCGTCGATCTGTTTGATCGGCTTGCTGAGCCGCTGCGAGGACCGACTCAAGAAATGCAGCGAGAGTTCGTGAATGTCTTCCTTCCGCTCCACCAGAGTGGGCAGCGCGATGCTGATGACATTCAGCCGATAGAACAAATCCTCGCGAAACTTCCCCTCGGCGATCAGTCGCTTCAGGTCTTGGTGCGTCGCCGCGATTAGCCGCACATCCACCTGCACCGTGCGCGTGCCACCGACTTGCTCGAATTGGCGAGTCTGTAAAACTCTCAACAACTTGATCTGCGTCTCTAACGAGATGTCGCCGATTTCGTCCAAAAACAACGTGCCCCCGTTCGCCGACTCGAATCGCCCCACGCGGTCCTTGTGTGCTCCGGTGAAGGCCCCTTTGACGTGCCCGAAGAGTTCGCTCTCCAGCAAGCTGGGGGACAATGCCGCGCAATGCACACCGACCATCGGCCCGGCTCGCCGCGAACTGTTGGAGTGGATGGCGTGCGCGAGCAGTTCCTTTCCGGTGCCGCTAGGCCCGGTCACCAACACCGAAGACTCGCTCTGAGCCACTTTGCGAACTGTGTCGAGCACTCGTTGAATCGCCGGACTGCTGCCGATGATGTGCCCTCGCTCGAAGTCCTCGGCAGCCGGCTCCGGCTTTGAAATGCCGCCGGATTGCGTCGTCCGAATCTCCTGTTGAAGCATCGCGATCACGCGCCGCTGCTCGTCGATCTTCTCGACCTTCTTTTGCATCTCTTCGTTGACCCGCGAGAGATCCTGATGCGCCTTCACGCTGTGCAGAGCGACGCTCGTGATCTGTCCGAGTGCGTTGAGAAACGTCAGGTCTTCCGCCGTATAGGTCGTCCCATTCTGTTTGGGACCGAGCGCGACGACCCCCACCAAGTCGTTGTCGCTGTTGAATGCGTACAACAACTCAGCACGCAGACTTCGCAATGCCTGCTGTGTGGACGACAGCCCGCTGAGCAACGATTTCATTGACCGGGCGACCGCCGACTCAGACTGCAACGTCTGCATTAATTCGTCGTCGGCCACAAACTGAGCGGGGAAATCGGCAGCGCCCTCGACCGCAATCAACTGAAACGTCCGTTGCTCTCCGTCTCGAAGATAGACGGCGATCCGCTCGGCTCGCAGCACCTCGCGACAGGATCCAATCATCCGGTGCGCCAGCGTCTTTCGATCGACGACACGTTCCACCGCTCGATTCATCTGCTGCAAGGCTCGATCGAGCTGATACTTCTCCCGGTAAAAACGCCGATCGATCAATTGCTGTAGCCGATCCCGACTCCATAACAGCATCGTGACGGCGACGGCCAGAACCGCTCCTAAGATGATGACCTGCTGCCATCCAGGAAACGCCGGTCCGCCAGCGTTCCAGAAGTTCGCCGCCAAACCGCCCAAGGAGATCAATCCGGCAAACGCTCCGGTCAGCCCCAAGCTGACCGCGTAGTAGCGCATTCCCTTGCTGACGATCTGGTCAATCAGCATCAGCTTGAACCGCAGAATCGCGACCGCATAAGCCAACATGAACGACAGGCTCGCCAAGAACATCGAGAATCTTGCGCGGCCCAATGCGAACTCCACTTGGTCGAACAAGGCCAAGTGCAGCGTGTATCCGACCGGCGGAACAGCGAACACGCCCCCCCAAAACATCCACTTCAATTGATTGCGTTCGATGGGATTGGCCGTCCGCAGATAACCCTGGGCCAGCGCCGTGAGCATCACCAGGAAGCATCCGGCCGCGAACGTCAAATAGGCGTAGATGCCGTCGCGAAGAGTCACCAGTGATTTCAAAATCAACTCGGTCGCATCAGCCAAACCACTTTGGGACAGCCAATGCGCATAGCCCAGCATGCCGATCAACCAAATGAAGGTGATCGAGGGAACCACATACAGCGCCGCCAAGGCCGTGCGCGGAAACCGCGTCAACGGCCAAGTTCGACGCGGGTAGGTTAAGAAGAAGTGCAGCGAAACGACCGGCACGAACAAAGCACAGCCCACGAATGGCAGATTCAAGGGGAGCGAACTCGCAACGATCCACCAATGAAACCCACCAACAAACGCCCCCATCGTCACCACGCACATCGCAAAGAACAGGCGTGCCGGCCGATCGAATGGGCGATGCCAGACCGCCAAGGCTCCCACCGCCGTGATCCCCAGTTGCAGCAAGAACCAGATCAGCGTCAGCAACATCTCGTCCAGAGGCAACGATTGCACGAAGACCCAACTCGTCTGCGGCACGCCGTCGTGAAGAAACGCCACTGCGATCAGGCGTTCGCCCGTTTCCAACTCCACAAGGCTGGGAAGCGGTTCACGAACGAGGGCGGGATCGTCTCCGGAATTCAGTAATCCTCCGGGAGGAATCTGAGCACGCCGAAGGCGACGCAGGCTGCGGGAAAAATCGTTGAACGAGTGAATTGGCTGATCGCCGATGCGACGGAGCACGTCGCCAACAACCGGCTGCGGACCACTGCAACGAATCCCTGGCAGGTCACGGATGACAATTCCTGACGGGAATCGAGCATCCGAATCATCCGACAACAGAACGCGAAGGCGCAGATCAGGAAACGTCGCGACATAAGCCAGGACGACTACGCAATAAAGCAGGACGACACTGCTGGAGATGGCCACCAGAACTTTATCCGACCACTGACGAGGATTCATTTGTGGTTCTTCTCGGCGCTGAAAACGGAGATTTGAGCGCCGAACTTGTAAAATGACGCCCCCAGACTCACAACGCGCCGAGCACCCAATTCTCGATTTTCATTGGAGTTACGAGTTTCTAGCTTCGGCGCTCACAATCATCGCCATTCTGGCACGTTCGATGCTATTTGTTCTTCGCATCAACAGACCCAGCCGAGACCCTCAATGGTCAATGCTGGCCAAATTCGACCAAGGATTTTGACGGTTTCTCTGATTACGGTCTGACCCACTCTGTACTCAGCGTTCAGCACGTCACATTTCCAAGTCATTGGCCAGTCTCCATTGAGGGTCTTTTTCTTTTCACTGGCAGAATCTGCCACCGCGCTCCGCTCATGGCGTCGAGCACCCAGTCCTTCTCGATACGACTGGGAGATTTTCCCCAAGTTCGCTGATCGTCACGTCCGATACCTCAAGTACATCCCCCATGTCGTCATGGGGGTGGCTCCGGCTTCGTCGCCGGACGTTCGAGATCGGATCGCTCAGGCAGGACAAGGACTATGCGCAGCCGCCTCGCAGTCTGCGTGCTTGGTGTTTGGAGCTTGTTGGCGTCAACGACGTCGCAGGCCCAGCCTCCCGGCACGATCGCACCGCCGCGGATTTATGCCCCCGCGCCGTACGACGCCTCGAATTCATGGCCGGCCTGGGGCGTGCCAGCCTACGACAATTACGCCAGCGCACGCGTCCCGGCGGACGGTCAATTTGGTGCCGGTCCAGACGGATTGATCACCGAACAGATCTCGGGGGACCGAGGCCTTGCTTACGAAGACACTCCGGTCGATCGCTTCCTGACCGCGGCAGCAAAGTCCACCTGGATTCGGCTCGAATACATGGACTGGAGGTTTGAAGGACCAGGCAATTCGTTGCTGGGTTCCCCCGTCGCTGGAATCGTCGATCCGTCGCAGCCGTTCCAAGCCACGATCGCAGGACGGCCTGCCATAGTTCAGATTCCCACGACCTCCGCTCTGCGATTTCCCAACCTCCAAGGGATTCGCGGGACGTTTGGTTTGCCCACGAGCGCAGGCACCTTGGAAGCCAATTACTTTGCGTTTTCAAGTTCGACCAATGGCCAATTCCTCGCAGTCCTTCCGCCCGATCCGCTCGCACCGGAACTTCAAGTTCAATATGCAACCAGTACGTTGCTCAACGGACAGCCAAGCAACAACTTGTTCCTCTACGACAGCTCATTTGAAGTGTCTCAGAGCACTCGACTGATGGGAGCGGAAGCGAATTGGATTGCCAATTCTCCCTATGAAACAGGGTTCGTCACGCGTCCGCTGGTCGGATTTCGGTACATCGACTTCCAAGAGCACCTTTTACAACGCGGCACATTCGACCAACAAGGTTTGCTGGCGGTCCCGCTGGTTAGCGACATCAATTCGGATGCCACCAATCGAATCTACGCCCCGCAACTCGGCATGAGGTTTGAGTGGGTCGATCAGTGGTTTACGCTCGGCTTCGAGCCAAAGGTGGCGTTCGGAGTGAATCAGTATGAAGCGTCTGTTCGCACAGATCGCCTCCGCAGTCCCGGCGACCCCACGGTCATCACGTCAGCCAACGGAAATCGTTTCGCTCCGGTTGGAGACTTCTCGGTCTACGGGAAGATCCATCTGCGGGACAATTTCTCCGTGTTTGTCAGCTATCAAGTGATGGTCGCGAGTGGCATTTCGCGGCCAGCGGACAACATCTTCTATAACGACAATGGCTCAACCCCCCCCCCCGCAATTGTGGTGGATCCCAGCTTCCGAAGCATGGTCTGGCAGGGATTGACGGTCGGTGGCGAAGTGAAATTCCGATAACCAGGCGCGAGGGCACCGGCCGGGACCGTTGCCCCAATCCCCGCGATGCGGCCTATATTTCAGGCCGCCGGATTCGCAACACTATTTGCGGGACGGTCGCCCGGAGGCTCGTAACCCCAGCGGTCGAGGGCCACTTTCAAGAACGGGGCCCAGTGGTTGATCGTCGCGTCGTCGAAGCCGTAGCGGTTCGTCTCGTAGTTTGCGAGCGATTCCACATAAGACTTCAAACGCGGCTGAGCAGTGTCAAACCCCGGCAAACTCAAATGTGAATAGGCTCGCTCAAGAACATCGAGCGGCCGAGACGTCATTTCTTCATGGCTAACTTCAAACAGTTGATTGGGCGGAATCAGTTCTTTGTCTCGTAGGAGACGCTCCATCAACAGTTGATAGCGAACCAAGCACGCCTCTCGCACCGCATCCCAATCGTGCCGCTGCAACGCAAGCAGATGAAGGAAGCGATCCATGAGTTTTAGCGTCGAGGCAATCACGACATACGGATTGCGATAGACGTGGATGAACCGAGCATTCGGAAACATCTTCAGGATCGTCGGCAAACGGCCGGAGTGTGCGGGGTTCTTCAGAAGCAATTGCTTCCCATTATGGGCCACCGCGACTTTCTGAAGCAGATAGCGATATGTCTGCTGCCAGCGTTCGATTTCCGCTTCGGACAAACCCTCGAACAAAATCGTACGGCGAAAAATCTCGTCTCCGTGACGAGGGAAGTAGTAGCTGTGATAGTGGGTGATGTCGGTCATCGCTCCCAATGCGAAGTCTTCGGACATCGGCTCGTTGAGTCCGAGCTCGACGTTATCCATCGGGCGAGTCGCCGGCACCAGCTTTGCGAAGAGCCGATTTGCCAGCGACTCCGTGCTTAAAAACGCCCACGGAGCCTGGCAATGTAGAAAGCTCAAATGACCGAATTGCGGGTCGCGCAACAAATGGTTGTGCATGTTGGTCGTGCCGCTGCGCCAGTGTCCGATGATGAAGACAGGCGGCGGGTCCAACTTCTGAGCCGCGATCGCGCGGCCGAATCGCAGCCGTTCATACATCCGCAGCGGTGTCCCCAGAGTCGTAATCAGCAAGGCGCTTGCGGCCTGCGTCCAACCGATGGAATCGACTCCGCCATAGGATTTCAAAAGCTTCAGCCAAACAGGGATCGTGCAGCCGGCCAAAGGGTGAATCAGTTTGAGGCGGCGAGATTGCGATGGGGAACTACTCATTCAATTCTCTGACTTCCTGACAGGCGGCCCGTAATAGTGGGGCGGGATTCTCGAAACAGAGAGCTGATTCGTCAAATCGCTCAGCCAAAAACCTCTTCAGCGACCGGCTGTGGCCTAATCGTCGCCGAACATTCCCCCTTGTTCCATCGTTTGCGTTGGATCGAGCGAATAGCCCAAGGCGTCGAAGGCAAAGCCCCATTCGCGTCGTACCAACTCTTGCTGCTCTGGCGCGAGCGTCACGTCATGCCCCGCTAGTTGGCCGAGCTGTGTTCCTCCCGGGGCCGTCAAACGCGCCTCAAGATGTTCAAAACCCGGCAGTCCCAGTTCCGCATAGACTCGGCGCAACGTGCTGACTGGGTTCGCGAGCAACTCCTCGTAACGAACATCAGCCAATTGGCTAGCCGGGATCGACTCGCGATCGGCAAAGAACTTTTTCATCAGCACGGGGTAAAGCCGAACGGTATCCGTCACCAATTGGTTGATGTTCGGAGTTTGCAAGGCCCACTGTCCGCACAGCGATTCCCACTTGGGTTCCTGGGCTGCAAAGACGCGATAAGGATTGCGATGCAGGTGGATGAACTTTGCATTGGGAAACAGTTCCAGCAGTTGTCGCACTCGCCCGGTATTCGCGGCGTTGCGTGACAGCAAGCGCGGGAGGCCGGTGTGCCAGGCGACCTTTTGAAGGAGCCGGCGATAGCACTGCTTCCACTCGAGCACTTCCTCGGCGGAGAGATTTTCAAACAACACGCTGCGACGAAAAAGGGCCTCGTAGGAGCCGGGAAACGAGTAGCCGTGATAGATCGACAGGTCCGTGAGGTTGGCCATCGCCAATTCATCCCCTTGAGGACTGTCAGTGGAGAGCGGCAAGGAATCGACGTAGCGGGTTTTGCTACCGCGACGTTTCAAGAACCAGCTTGCCAGCGGTTCGATCGTCACCCAGCAAGAGGGCAGGGCGCAGTGCAGCAGGTTCGTCGTGGCGAACTGGGGATCGTTCGCCATGAAGTAGTGCATCAGCGAATGGCCCGACTGCCAATACCCGAGGATGAACACCGGCGCGGGGTGCAATTCAGTCTGCTCGATGGCTCGACGAAAGCGCCACGATTCCCAGCACCGCTCCGGAGTCAGCGACCACATGCCGAACTGCATCAGCGCGGCACGCGATCGAAACTGCGAGTCCACGTTTCCGTAGCGTTGTCGCAGTCTGCGCCACAGGCTCGGCGTGGCCCCGAACAGAAAGTGCGGGAGTCGGCGTTTGTTCTGTTCGGACATCAACTCTCCTCAGATTGGTCTGTCGGACCAAGACGCGATCATTTCGTGAGCGGCTGGAACTTCACGCACACCGGTTTGCCGACGGAAACACTGACGTCGGTCGGCTCCAGTTGGCCCGTCGTCTGGTTGATGCGGAAGACGATCACGTTGTCGGTGTCTTGATTGGCGGCGAGCAAAAAATGGCCGGTCGGATCGATACCGAAGTTGCGCGGTGTCTTGATTCCCTGGCCCTGATGTCCAACGGCCGTCAACTTTCCAGTCGCGGGGTCGATGGAAAAGATCGCGATGCTGTGGTGCCCGCGATTCGAGCCATACAAAAACTTGCCGCTGGGATGAACTTGGACTTCGGCCGTCGACATTCCTTTGCGGTCGGTAACCCCTTCCGGCAACGTCGAGATCGTTTGCTGGGGCGTGAGCACTCCTTTGTCGGCGTCGTATTGAAACGCGGTGACAGTCAGCAAACTCTCGTTGATGACGTAGGCGTAATTGCCGCTGGGATGAAAGGCGAAGTGTCGCGGCCCAGAGCCCTTCTCGACGCTGGCGGCCGGCGGATCATTCGCGGTGATCGTCCCTTTCTCCGGATCGAGCTTGTAGACCAGTACCTTGTCGAGTCCGAGGTCCGATACGAAGGCGAAGCGGTTTCCGGCATCAACGTTGATCGAATGCGCATGCGGAGTGAGCGGTTTGTCTTTGACGGGATCGTGCCCTTTGTGTTGCACAAAGCTGGAAGCCTCGCCGAGCTTGCCGTCCGCGAGGATCGGAAGGACCGCCGTGCTTCCGCCGCCGTAGTTCGCAACGAGTGCCGTCTTGCCGGATCGATCCACGGAAATGTGGCACGGCCCTCCACCGACCGACGATTGTTGGTTGAGCAGTTTCAGATCGCCAGTTGCAGTGTCGATGGAGAAGGCATTGACGGCTCCCCCTTTCTTGCCGTTGACGTCGCTGAGTTCGCCGACCGCGTACAAGAATTTCTGATTCGGTGCGATCGCCAGAAACGAAGGATTCGTGACCTCTCCCGCGAGCACCGGCGGAGACAGTTTGCCGGTCGCGAGATCGAGTTCGCTGCGATAGATCCCCTTGCTGGATTTGCCGGTGTAGGTGCCGAAGTAGACGCGCTGCTTGCCGGTGGGAGCATCCGCAGCACAGATCAACGTCGAAAAACCACAGAGACAGCAGACACTCAAGGCGAGACTTCGGAGGAGATTCATCGCGAGGGTTCCTTGATCAAGAAGTGGGAATCGAAAGCGGGCAGATGATCGTGAGTCGTTCAGGGCTGCTTCAGTTCGACCGCGAACGTGTCGAACCATTTCTGAATCGTGTCGCGAGCGGGTGGCTCGCCGGTGGTGATGACGATGCGGTAGCGCATACGAAGCGGCTTGTCGGCCGATAACGTCGTCTTGAAGAACGCTCCGAAGCGACCGTAGGGGCGTTCGGAGAAGAGGGAGGGCTTCGGCAGTGACGGATCTTCGAAATAGCAGACGGTGACTTGTTGGCCTTCGATCGGATAGGTCATCGCGCACCACGGCAAATTGCTGTGCGCGGGGGGATCGCCTGAGTCGCCGACCTCGACCGCTTCGGGTTTCTCAGGAAAACCAGTCGGTCGAATGTAACGGGCGGACTTTTGTTCGGAGACGATTTGAGCGGCACGATATTGGAAGCCCGCGTGTTGTCGATCCCCTTCCAATTTGATCTCACCGCGCTGACTGGCGAGGCTGGTACGCCAATCGATTTGCCAGCCAGTCGTCCCGGCCGGAGCGCGTCGCACATCAATCGAACGAGTCTCGACGATGACCGGTTTCGCTTCCGCATCGGCCCAATGAATCTCGACGGTCGCGGCTCCGTGCTGCGCGTCGCCAGACTTTTCGAGGAACTTCACATGCCGTTGCGAGTTTCCGTTCGTGCAGTGCCAGAAGTCGCTGGTCTTGCCTTCGTAGCTGGTTTTGTTCCAAGCGCAGTAGAGCCCGCGATGATGCGTGAATTGCCCGCCGGGCCCTTTTGTCAGGATGGTTTTTCCATCCGGCGAGAAGACGTGGTGATAGACCTTGTACGTGTCGTGCTCGCTTTCTTTCGTGGATTTGTCGTATGGCAGCGCCATGTAGCGCACGACCGGCTTGTCTCCGAGCAACAGGTCGGTTGTTCCCGCTTGCGGCCCATCAGCCCAGCGGAACATCGCATCGTCGGCTTGCGTGGCTGTCGTTAGAGCGAGCGTGAAGACCGACACCAAACCAAGAATGGCGAGTCGTCGAAGAGCGATGATCATGGCGGTGGCCTCGATGTAGGAGATACGAAACGGCGAACGACGGCACGGCGGAATTGTAGGCCCCCCGTCGAACGAAGAGAAACGGGGCGAGCAACGGCGTGTGGCACGCCAGATCCATCACGATCACGAGCCATCGAATGGTTGCAGCGCGAGCCGAAACTCGCGGACGGACGGGAAGCGATCTTCGGGCTCGCGGGAGAGTCCGCGATGAATCGCATCCGCCAAGTCCGCGGGGATGTCTGAACGACGCTGAGTGATCGGGATTGGTGCCTCTTGCAAGATCATCAGGATTTGCTCGGACAGCGACTTGGGGAACTCGTAGATGTTCTGCCGAGTCAGGAGATGATAGAGCGACGCGGCGGACGAATACTGATCGACCGCCGGCTTGGAATCACGAAAGCTCGTGATCTGTTCGGGGGCCATGAATGGCGTCGTGCCGCCGATGGCTCCCGTCATGGTCAGGCCACTCAGTCGTGACGCTTGGAAGGTGCGAGCCAATCCGAAATCGGACAGCCGCGCGAACTCCACGCCGTTGGGAAGTTGCTCCACCAGCAAGTTCGACGGCTTGATGTCGCGATGCACGAACCCGCGCGCGTGAGCCTCTTCCAAGCCCTTGAGCATTTGCACGGTCAGTCGCACGGCTCGCGAAATCGGCATCGGCGACCTCGCTTCGTCCAGCAACCGCGCGGCATCGAGTCCAGGGACATAGTCCATCGCGAAGTACACCACGCCCTTCGATTCGCCGACATCTCGGCAGCGGACGATGTGCGGATGGTCGAGCGACTTCAGAATGCTCGCCTCTCGCAGAAACTTCAAATAGTCCCGCTGCGTGCCGCGGTTCGTTGGTGAAATCGTTTTGATGGCCACGACCGATTGGTTGGCCTGGCAAATGGCGCGATACACGGCCCCCTTCGATCCGCGACCAAGTTCATCCACGATCAGATAGACAGCCAACGGCTGCGGACGTTGTTGGATGAAGTCTTGATAATTCGCCGGTAACAACCGCTCGATGTCATACGGACTGAGTCGCCCCACCAGTGCGGTGACAAACTCGGGCGCGGTTCCTGGCTGCCCGCCGACAGCGTCTAGCGAAAGAATGGGGGTACGTGGCCAGACTCCAACTGAGAATTGGCTCGGCAGGATTTCGGAGGGGGACTCTCCGAACGCCGCTTCGTCGAGCGTCTGTGTTGCCGATCCCGGCGCGAGTGAGTTCGGGGGGTTCCCTCGTTCGATACTCGAAGAGTATTGACCATCGTCGATCGTCGCGTCCTCGGAGATCGAGACTTTCAACACAGTCAGCCCGCCACAGATTTCGTCGTCATCTTTGAGTTCGACCGACTCGACTCTCTCCGAGTTGACGAACGTGCCATTGCGGCTACCCATATCCAGCAACCGGCACAGCGGCGGATTGACCTCGATCAGAAAATGATTGCGTGAGAAATACACATCATCCTTCGGCAATCGAAACTGCGCCTTCTTCGATCTTCCGACGATGAAGTTCTGATGCTCCTCAAACGAAAACTCGCGCCCCACATGTGGTCCGGCCGTGATGGTCAGCGTGATTCGCATGAAAGAAAACCTCTGGCGAGAAATCGCCTGGATTACTCATGGTCGGCATTTAGCACGACGCGTAAACGAGTGGCACGCACACAGATCACTCGCTTGCGCGTCGTGCTAACAAGAAGGCACAATGCGACACCGTTCGCATCGTTTCAGTCAGGTCGACTCCATCGACCGACTTCCTTCCCTCCCTGCTTGGCCACAATCTCGTCGTCCAAGATCTCGACCGCGACCGCCGGGTTGTTCCCTTTCTTCAGCGTAAATTTCTCGGTGTCAAACTCGACGTCGCCGGACTTGATATGCAGCGTGTGATCGCCGGGTATGAGCTTGTATTCGTGATCGCCCTCTTTGAGTTCGATGGTCTCATCGTCGAACGCGACCTGCACGTCCTTGGAATGAAGCTCAATCCTGACCAGTGCATCGCCGTGGCGGAACCAGAGCGGGACGGCCAGCAGTAACAACGCTCCGAAGCCGACCACCGCCAGTGACAGTGCGAGTTTCTTGCCTTGCTTCTGCTTGGGGACGGGAGCGGCCTTTGTGACGAAGGTGGGCTCATCGGCGAAGTCCGGGAACCCGGAAGTGGTGCTCGGCGATTCGTCTTTGGGAGCGGGAGGTGTTGGCACCTTGGTAGGCGTGAGGTCGGTTTTGCGTTCGGGTGGCGTGTTCGGATTGGGCGGGGCACTGATGTCGCCGGATCGTCTGAATTCGGCTTTTTTGGAGGCACTGTAGTCGGCGAGCGTCGTGGCGAACTCGGTCATGGTCGGGTAGCGATCCGCGTGATGTTTCGCGATGGCCTTGAGGACGATCGCTTCCAAAACAGGATCGAGATCGCGGCGATGCATCGTCGGTGGATCAGGTGGCGTCGTGAGGATCTTGGCGAAGAGCGCCGTTACGGGTGCATCCGGTGCCACGTCGAACGGGAGATGTGCCGTCAGCAGTTCGTAGAAGATCACTCCCAAGCTGTAGACGTCACTGTGAGGGCCAATGTCGTCCAAGTTCCCGTGGAGTTGTTCCAGCGACATGTACGCGGGCGTGCCGATGATCATGCCGTTTTTTGTCAGCCGCTGATCGCGCACGCCGATCTTGCGAGCGAGTCCAAAGTCAGTGACCTTCGGTTTGCCGTCGGTCGTCACCATGATGTTCGCAGGTTTGAGATCGCGATGAATGATCCCCTGCTTGTGGGCGGTCCCGACGGCCTGCGCGACTTGGCGAACCAACTGCACCACCGCCAAATCTTTGAGACCTTTCGAGCCCACCAGCTTGGTGAGCGGTTTACCGTCGATGTATTCCATCGTCAGGTAGCGGCGGCCGTCGATCTCGCCAACGTCGAAGACCTAACAGATGTAGGCATGCGAGAGCTTCGCAGCGGTCTTGGCTTCACGATCAAAGCGTTCGAGTTCATCGGAGTCATTCGCCGCGCTGACATGCGGCACCTTGAGCGCGACTTCGCGATCCAGTTGCGTATCCAAAGCGAGATAAACTGTCCCCATGCCTCCGTCGCCGAGTTCTCGCAGGATGCGGTAACGGCCGAAGACCTTCGGCAGTTCCTTGCGCGGAGCATCTGACAAAGAACCGGCGAGCGGGCCGGCGTCAGCCCCTCGGTCTTTCGACGACTCCTTCCCGTCCGGCGGACGAACCACCCCTCGCTCGACGCCGGGCGTGGTGGCGGAACCCAAACTGATGACCTTGGAAGTATCTCGTTTGGCGACTTTGCGCTGTACGGGCTCCTGGGCTTCCACCTGGCGGATGAGCTGTTGCAGTTCCGGCGCTTGCTTGGGGAATCGTCTCGCGAAATCCCCGAACCGAGGCGGCTCACCAAACTGCCGACGAGCTTCCCATTCCACGAAGAGCAACAACGAGGAAACGGTTTCGGTCGTGCCGAGGTCCGGAAACCGCCTGAGGTATTGTTCGATCTCGGTGTTTTGCCCCGACTGCCAACGGCGATCGAGGTCGATCTCCACCAGTTCAGCGAGCGCTCGCCGGCGTGATTCGGGCGACCAACTAGCAAGCTCGGCCGAGAAGATGTCGATTTGCCCCGCGTCCCAGTTTTGTTCAAAGCGCAACCTGAGATCGGCGATCCGATCCGAGTCGGACCGAGCAACGGGCAGTTCCGACTTCGGTGGCGTAGCCATGCTGGTCTCGTGGTGCTTTCAGCAACGTTTGAGCAGCTGTTTTGAATTGATGTGAGTTTACGAATCAAGCACCCCAGCGAAAGTTTTGAGCCTGGCGAGCGGGGCGGCGTCAGCCCAATGGCACTTACTTTAAGAGTCTGGTTTGGGTTCGGGCGTTTTGGGTTTTCGTTTTTTGAATTGGGTGGATTTTGGTCGTCGGGCGTAGGTTTCTCGTTCGAACGAACGGCCGGGACGATTCGGGAGTTTGTCTTGCGTGCCAATCAGCAAAGCTTGACGTTATTTGGCGCGCCAGCCAGAGGAGTCCTTGGCTTGCGAGGACCAGAGAACAATATTGAATGTGGTCCAATTGCTTTTGAAGCTCATGCGGCGTGGGGGCTGGGCAATGAGCGTGGCGGCTTGTCGGCGGAATTGCGTCACCAGGTTGTAGGCCACCAGCGAGGTCAGTAATTCTTTGTTGAACATCTCGACGCTTCTGGCCTGGATGCGTTCGGTGTTCAGCACCACTTTGAGGTTGCGGATATCGACCTCGACGTCGCCGCGGTGCCGATACAGTTCCGACAGGACTTCCGCCTGATGTGGCAGGCTCGTCACCAGGAACAGCGTCAGCGTGTCATGAATGCGGATCTCGTGCAGGCGGACTTTCAGAACGGCATCGGAGGGCAAGTCCGGATGCGTTTGGCGTTCCTTCGAGGCTGTGAGTTTTTTCTGAAAGTCGATTCGGATCATTTTTCCCGGCAGCGGTTTTTTGCTGCGGGGTTTTTTGGTCCAGTTCGTGTTGGATTTTGGCAACGGGATTGTTGCCGTCGTTGGTCTCGATTCCTGGTC
>SXKJ01000161.1 GCA_005778115.1 Planctomyces sp.
CCCCGGTGTGTTCGCTGCAAGACCGGGGGGCTGACGCCGCCCCGCTCGCCAATTTGCTTTGCGATCAATCACGGTACGTCGCGAACGCGTTCGGCGTCTCCCACAGCGAGACCTCGACGACCGGAAAGCCCTGCGATTTCGTGAACTCAAAGATCGTCTTGGCGATGTTCTCGGCCGTCGGATTCACCGGCATGATGAACAACGGCTCGCCGAGCTGTTTCAGATAGGGCAGGGCCGGGTCGTTCTCATGCAGAATCATGCGGTGATCGAGCTGCTCGTCGATCCAAGTCCGGACGACTTTCTTGATGTCAGAGAAGTCCATCAGCATCCCGCGCGAATCCAGCTCTTCGCCCGCCAGAACAATGACGGCCGTGCCGTTGTGCCCATGCAGGTTGCGGCACTTACCGGCGTAATTCAGCAGCCGGTGTCCGTAGCAGAAGTCGATGTGTTTGGAGACCTGAAACATGGTGAGGATCCTGGAGATCGGGATGTTGTCACTGTTATGTCGAGTTCTGGCCGAATTTGACAGCGGGTGCTTCGCACACGGATGCGATGGCGTGCGGCCATCTTTCTGTCCTACATCTTTCTGTAAACGGTGTGTTGGTGGAACAGAAAAATGGATGCATCCAAACGAGAGCTCTCCGTGTTCAGGGTGACTTCAAGCGACTTCTTCCCTGTATCCAAACTCGAATCCAGCAAGGTCATTGAACGGGTCACGGCTGATGGGCCAATGCCTCAACGACCTGCCGCGCGAGTTCCACATGCCCACGCACGTTCGGGAGTTGCCCACCCGCTGACCACCAGTCGGGTTCGGAGCCGGACTGAGCCAGTCGTTCCTCGAAGAGCGACCAATGGTCGATCAGCGCGATGCTCCGCTCGGCCGCGACTTCGCGGACGATTCCGGCATACATCGACAAGCTCTTTGAGTCCGCTTTGCGATCCGGCCGAGCGGTCGGGGGCGTTTGCAGAATCAACGCCGTCTTCGTCTCTGCCAGAGCGTCGATGATCTCATTCAGCAGTTCGCGAAATCGAACCCGTCCCGCCGAACCACCCGCGGCGTCCGCCGAACCGAGCATCAGGAAGACCACCTCCGGCGCGAATCGTGTCACTCGCCAATCGAGCGTCTTCAAAAAGTTCTCGGCCCGCGAGTTCGGCACGCCCGTGTTGACGACCACATCCAGCAGTCGCCGCAGTTTGTTTCGCAGATGATCGCCGAAGTGTTCCGAGAATGTCCGGCCGGCACCGGTCTGGCCAGCTCCCTGCACGACCGTGTCGCCGGTAAAGATCCAGGTCGCGGACCGAGTCCCGTCGAGGATTGCTCGCGCCTTCTCCAGTCCGCCTCCGATCGCTTCGGCCTGCTCACGCTGGCTGGCGTGCTGCATCGCCATCAGGTGGCGGGGATCAACAGCTCGACGGGTGAAAGGCATAGGGGTCGCTCGGAGGTAAACGTAGTGCAGAAGCGCGGGAACCCCTGAGGCAAGCTCAGGGGCTGGAGGGTCATTTCCGGGCAGTCTATTTGCGTTCGATTCCAACGCAATCCGCTTGATCAACGCGAAGACAAGAATCGTCGTTGCTCTTCGGCAACGTCCCCGCAAGGTCTGCCAACTGCGCGGTTGAAGTTCGCCTAGACAACTCATAACGTCCCCCGGCTTTTGTTCCCCGCCAACAAGGTGGTCCCACCATGCAACGCCTCACCGGTCAGCCGTTTTCCTACGAGTTCAGCCGCTATCGCGACCCGCGTCTGCACATTCAGTCCGGCGAGACCATCGTTGTCGAATCCGAAGACGCCCTGTCCGGCCAGCTCCGCAAGCCGGGAGATCGCCGCGATCGGACGACCGTCCCCTACAGTAATCCGCTGACGGGCCCGATCTGTATTGAAGGGGCCGAACCGGGCGACTCGCTGGCCGTGACGATCCACGAGATCAAGCCGAGCATCGGCCAATGCTCGACCTACACCGGCAACCCCAAGCAACTCTGCGAGTGGCTGGGAAACGACTGCCCACATCAGGCTCACATCATGCCGATCCGAGACGGCGTGATTCACTTCAGCGACGAGATCACGATCCCGTATGCCCCGATGCTCGGCTGTATCGGCACCGCCCCCGATTGGGGCTCGCCGACGACTCTGCCCGCCGGACCGCACGGCGGAAACATGGACATCATCGAAGTCTGCCCCGGCAACACGATCTACCTGCCGGTGTTTGTACCCGGCGGATACCTCTACCTCGGCGACGCTCACGCCGCGATGGGCCACGGCGAGCTATCCGCCACCGGACTCGAAATGCCCGCCGAATCAACCATCACCGTCAAACTGGTGAAGGGTAAGAAGCTGCTGTCGCCACGTATTGAATCACCGACCGAGATCATGGCCGTCGTCAGCGGCAATCCGATGGAACGCTCCGCCGCCGAAGCGTTCGCCCGGCTGATCCTCTGGATGGAAGAAGATTACGGCTGGAACCGCTGGCAGGCTTACGACCTGCTGACTCACGTCGCCCGCTTGTCGATCGGCTACTACGGCATCGGCACCATCGCGGCGAAAGTCGAGAAGCGCTACTTGACCAAACGATCCTAGCGGCACGTTAAGATTCGGCTGATCCTACGGATAAAAATGTAGCGCAAAGTGCCGAGTGGCGAGTGCAAAGTGAAAAATGGCGGCGATCGTCTGGCACTCTTCACTTTGCACTCTGCACTCGTCACTTTGCACTGAATGAATTGCATTTCAATCACAATGTTCCTTTGAAATCTCCTCCCCAATGATCGCACCGACTTCCAACACTCGCCTCCGCCAAATCACCGACAAAGTCGAAGCCGGCGAACGCTTGACCTTCGATGACGGAGTCTTCCTCGACCAGCAAGTCGATGTCCTGACACTCGGCCGTTTGGCGAACATCGTCCGCGAGCGGAAGAACGGAAACCTCGCGTTCTACAACACCAACATCCATCTGAACCCGACGAACGTCTGCGTCTATCGCTGCGTCTTCTGCGCGTTTCGGTCCGACCTGAAAGCCGAACGCGGCTACACGTTCACCGACGACATGATTCGCGATCGCACGCTCGAAGCGAAAGCCGCCGGTGCGACCGAGATCCACGTCGTCGGCGGCCTGCATCACCAGAAGGATTTCGACTGGTACGTCAACGTCGTCCGAGTCATCCACGAAACCTACCCGGAGATCCACATCAAGGCGTGGACCGGAGTCGAAATCAACTGGTTCGGTCACATCACCAAGCAACCGTATCGCTGGGTCTTGCAGCAGTTGATCGACGCGGGCCTCGGCAGCATGCCCGGCGGCGGTGCGGAGATCTTCCATCCCGACGTCCGCGCCCAAATCTGCGAGCACAAAGCAGACGGCAACAACTGGCTCGAAATCCACCGCACGGCCCATGAACTCGGCCTTCGCTCCAACGCCACGATGCTCTACGGCCACGTCGAACAGGCCGAGCACCGCATCGACCACCTCTGCAAACTGCGCGAACTGCAAGACGAGACGCACGGCTTCCAAACCTTTATCCCGCTGGCGTTCCATCCGGAGAACACGAAGCTCGACCACATTCAAAAGCCGAGCGGCATGATGGACCTGAAGGTGATGGCGATCTCACGCCTGATGCTCGACAACTTTGATCACATCAAGGCCTACTGGATCATGCTGGGCGAGAAGACCGCCCAAATCGCGCTCAACTTCGGAGCCGACGATCTCGACGGCACCGTGGTCCACGAACTGATCTACCACGACGCCGGAGCGAAGACTCCCGAGGGCCTGACCGTCACCCAACTCCACCACCTCATCCGCGAAGCCGGTCGCGAACCGGTCGAACGTGACACGCTGTATCGCCGAGTGCTTCGTGACGGAGCGAAATGGCAGATCGGTGGGCCCGTATTATCTCGTGCCTCGTGAGCTATTCCTTCAACTGGTATTCCTTGATCTTGCGGTACAGCGTCCGTTCGCCGATGCCCAGCAGCGTGGCGGCTTCTTCGCGGTTGCCTTTGGTCACTTCCAGGGCGCGTTGCATGTAGTACTTCTCGACTTCATCGAGCTTCTTGCCGATAAGCTGGTCGGCTCCAAAGGTCATTTCTCCGAGTTCCGCTTCGGGGATTGAGCCGGGGGCGGGGCGGATTTCTTCGGGGAGGTCATCGAGATCCAGCAGGCCGTCAATGTCGCTGACCAACATGCTTTCGATGACGTTACGCAGTTGCCGAATGTTGCCCGGCCAGTCATACGTGACCAGCGCGTGGCGAGCGGCTCGCGAGAGGTTCGGGACTTCGCGGCCGTGATTGTCCGAAAGCAACTTGCGGAAGTGGTCGATGAGCAGCGGGATGTCGGCGACTCGTTCGCGCAGCGGCGGCAGAGTGATGCGGACGACGTTCAGGCGGAAATAAAGGTCTTCGCGAAACTTTCCGCTGGCGACGGACTCTTTGAGGTCGGCGTTCGTCGCGGCGACGAGTCGCACGTTGACGTCGACCTCGTCGTTGCTGCCGACGCGCGTGATCCGGCGGTTTTCGAGCACTCGCAGCAGTTTGATCTGCGTATCGACCGGCATCTCGCCCACCTCGTCGAGGACCAGCGTGCCGCCGTTGGCGTACTCGAATTTGCCGATCCGCTTGCTCATCGCGCCGGTGAAAGAGCCGGCTTCGTGGCCGAACAGTTCGCTTTCGAGAATGCTCTCCGGCAACGCCGAGATATTCACCGGGACGAACGGCTTGTTCTTGCGGTCGCTGTTCTGGTGCAACGCGCGAGCGACCAGTTCTTTGCCGGTGCCGCTCTCGCCGAGGATCAGCACGGTCGTGTTCATGTTAGAGACGTGCTTGAGCTGGTCGATCACCTTCCGCATCGACGGGCTGTTGCCGATGACTCCCTCGAAGCCGAATTTCTCATTGAGCCGCCGCGCCAGTTCCGTGTTCTGTCGAATGAGCCGCACACGAGTCGAAGCTTTCTCGACCGATGCACGCAGTTCGCCGATATCGAGCGGTTTCGTGAGATACATCGACGCCCCCGCCTGTCCTGCCGCGAGCGCTGACTGCACCGAAGCGTGACCGGTCAGCAGGATGACTTCCGCGTCGGGGAGTTCTTCTTTCGTGCGTCGCAACAACGTCAGCCCGTCGATCTCCCCCATCCGCAGGTCGGTGACGACAACATCGAAGTTTTCTTTCTCGATCAGCTTCAGTCCGCTTTCGCCGGAACCAGCGACGGTGCATTCGTAGCCGACCCGTTCGAGGCTTTCGCCAACGGCCTGCGCGTGGGCTTCGTCGTCGTCCACAATCAGGACGCGGATGCCGGTGCCGGGGAGTTCGGGTTTGTCTGTCGGTTGAGTCATGGTCGAACAAACGATATCGGCAACCGCGACTCCCCCGCAAACTAACCCGAAGAGGCTGTGATTTTTTAGAAGCCGAACTTCAAGAAAGTTTTTTGGGCGCTATAAGTTCTGACATGAATGAATCCAACTCACAAAATGAAGTGTCGGCCGCTCAAGCTCGGATCAAGCGGCCTCATCG
>SXKJ01000162.1 GCA_005778115.1 Planctomyces sp.
TTCGTGGAAACATTGCTGACGGTGATCGAAACCTGTCGCCAACAATCCCGCAACGTCTTCCAGTTCCTCACCACCGCCGTCCAAGCACTCTTCGCCAACCAATCAGCTCCCTCACTTCTCTCCGGGCCGTGAAGGATTACTGTCGAGGATCTCTTGCGCCGATTGCGCCAGTGCTCTAGGCGTGGGAAATGGGAGAGACGTGATATGAATGGTCAACAGGAAACAGACGCAGCGGCCACAACGTCTAATTAACTGAGCAATCATTACTGTCTCCTTGCGTTATGTATGATCTAAGGCAGTCGAGCGTTTATTATTGAGCTATTGCACTTATATATTGAACCGAAAGTGACACATCTCCCGGTGGCTCGGTATGACAAGTGATGACATCCGATCCAAGCGTATGAGTCGGCCGTGAAAGATGAATCGTTAGATCGAAGGACTCATGCGCATCATCCGAAAAGCGATCGACGACAATATTTGTCGGGCAAGTAATCTGACGAATCCGAAAGTGTCGCTGAGTACCAGATTGAATGCGAACGCGGCGCGTTTGAGGCTCATTCCCCAGAAATGGCGTGAGGATTAGGAGCCGGGGAAGGGCCGTAAATGGTCCTTGTTTGTTTCCCCGCACCTAAATGTTCAGTTGAGGATAGGTGCGATCGTCAAATGCCAGACTTACGTAGTCGTGAAGCTCGCCAAGCGGCGCGTCGCCCCTAAGTGTCGCCGCGAAAACAAGAACCTCATTCGTTCGATGCGTCAACTCGACGCTAACCAAATCACGGCTAGTTGCGACCTCCCGAAATCGTTCGAGAAGTCCGGGCACAACTGATTCGACACGAAACTCTTTTGGAGACGAAGCATCCTCGCTGTTTGAATCAAAGAGAAGGTGAGGCGGAGTCGCCCAGAGCGTACGAGGAACCTCCGCGCGGAGGGTAAACTCAATTTGTTTAAATGCCTCATCATCAGAATCGGTGCAGATCACCAAACGCCCGGCGCGTTCTCCAGCACCAAAGACTGGAATCGAATATTGGAAAGCCAAATCTTTGCCGACAGGCACCAACGCCCCTTCAACAAGGCTCGCGGTTTCGCAGCCGCACGCTTTTTGGATTGACAATAGCTTGAATGGTTTGGAGGTCGTGTTTCGAATAGTAAACAAATGCTTGAGTTCGTCTCCGACCTGCAACTTTCCGAGATCTTTATGCCGAGCTAAGTCGACATCAACAGGACTCAGATCGGAATTGGAATGCGCAGCGGTGTCGGCACATCCTGCAACGGACGGAACAGTGAAGAGAGCGAACAGCAAGCAACAATCCCATAGTTTGGGAATTGCGGCGTTGCGGCGTTCATCGGATGTCCACACGAAAGAGAAATGCGCGAGACGACTAACGATGAGGTCAGGTGTGTACGACCTCTGGACAAAAAATGCAAGCAGGTAAGACCCAGAGAATCCGCAATCTCGAAAACCGGCCTTCGGAACATCACCGAAAGCGCCCCAGCCAATGATGACTCATCCAAACCTCATAACTCACGAGCGACGGTTGCTTTGGCAGTATTCAAGCGTCCGATGGGGCTGATCGGACCAATCGCGCTGAGGGAAAATCAGGTCTCATACAAAGCTCGCGATGCTGGCGGTGAAACCGTGGATGCAGTTTGTCTCGCCCACCGGGCCGAGTTCGCCTTGAGCAAAGAATCCCGCCAACGGCGTCCGGCCGAGCACTCGTTCAATCGTCGCCGCATCGTGAAGCGGTTCGTCGAGTAACCGAGTCCTGCGGCCGTGGAAACGGCGCAGAAACTTAATCCGAGTCGGCAAACTCCGCGCTGAGGAAATCACTCGCCCCAAAATGGCCAGCGGTGAACTGATCGAAGCGATGGATGCTCACCATGCCGCCGAGAGACTCAACTCAGCGGTTCGCTTCGTGGATACGAGCCGAGCACTTCCATCCGTACCGCGAGCCGCTCAATGTCGGACAACGTCCGCTTAATTCGAGGGTCGTGTGAGTGCCCCTCGAAATCGAGGAAAAACAAATAACCTGACTCTGGCCCACGCAGCGGGAATGATTCGATCCAGGTCAGGTTGATCTTATTGCGCTTGAACGAGGACAACGCATCGGCCAGTGCTCCCGGTTTATGTGGGATTTGCAACAGCAATGCGGTGCGGTCCCGGCCGGTCGGCTTCGTGTCGTCATCACCAATGATTGCGAACCGAGTCACATTGTTCTTGTTGTCCTGAATCGACTCAGCCGCCACATTGAGGTCGTATTCGACGGCCGCTCTCATGCTGGCAACCGCACCTGCTCCGGGCTTATCGCGAGCCAATTGAGCTGCCGTCGAAGTACTGGTGACCTCCAACAGTCGGGCCTGTGGCATATTCTTATTCAGCCACTCGCGACACTGCGACAAAGCCTGAGGCTTGCTGTAAATCTCGGTGATCTCGCTACGAGGGCACCGGGACAAAAGGTTGTGATGAATCGCGATCTGGACCTCGCCGCAAATCCGCAACGGCAGCCGCGTGAACATGTCGAGCGTGTCCACAATCCGACCGTCGGTGCTGTTTTCGATGGGGACGATGCCGTAGTCGGCCTGGCCGCGATTCACTTCTTCAAAGACCGCCGCAATCGTACTGACCGGCACCAAATCGGCCGACTCCCCAAATCGTTCCAGAGCGGCAATGTGCGTGTAGCTGTAAGCTGGACCGAGATACGCGACCCGAGTCGTCTTCACGTCCTGGCGCGCGGCACTCAACATTTGCCGGAAGATGCCACGAATGGCCGTAATCGGAAGTGGGCCGCGGTTTGATGACTCCAGCGCTGCAAAGAGTGCGTCGTCAGCCAACGGTGCAAACAAGGCTCGCTTTAAGTCGGGTTGAGCGAGAATCCACTCGGAGGTTGCTGCCGTTCGCTTGTTGATCAGCGTGAGGATTTCGCGATCCAAGCGTTTCAGTTCGCTCTCAAGGGCGGCGGAGGACTTCCGATTCGGCTTGGTGTGCTTCGCCGGGATGGTCGCCGACTTGCGAGCTTTTTTCGGAAGTGGTTTCTTGGCCATGAGTTCCTTTCGCGGTCGCAGTGCCGGGAAGGGGTCGAAATCGGCTCCGCCGTGAGGATTTAGGCTTGTATTCCGGGCCTTCTAAGGTGTCAAGCAGCCAAGGGTTTCGGTATCGCGCGGCCTTCAATGACGTGGCTGTCAGTTTGACAATGTCGAGGGCCAACGTGGGTGTGCGATTCGGTGCCATTCTGGCAAACCGCTTGTCAGACGTGATCAGCAGCACGAGCACAATCCCTTGCCATGCCGCAAGTTGTCACGCCAGCAGAAGCCGACGACATGCTGGCACAGACTTTGCCTTCCGCTGCTCGACGTTGAACAACGCGGATTGCTCTCACCCAATCTCAAATCACTCTCAATCGACTGAGGAGCCTAGTCATGGCCGTCGCTGAAAAAATCATTGGAATCGACCTGGGAACCACGAACTCCGTGGTCTCGATCATGGAAGGTGGCGAGGTCAAAGTGCTCGCCAACTTGGAAGGCAACCGTTTGACGCCGAGCATCGTTGCCTTCACCGACAAGGGTGAGACGCTGGTCGGCGACCCGGCTCGCCGACAGGCGGTGACGAACCCGAAGAACACGATCTACTCGATCAAGCGCTTCATGGGTCGCCGGCACAACGAAGTCGCCTCGGAGGAGAAGCTGGTCCCGTACAAGATCATCGGCGGCACGAACGACTACGTGAAGGTGGAGACCGGCAACGGCAAGCAACATACGCCGCCGGAGATTTCGGCCCTCGTGCTGCGCAAACTGAAAGAGGCGGCCGAGAGCTACCTCGGCCACAAGGTCAACAAGGCGGTCATCACGGTCCCGGCGTACTTCAACGACGCTCAGCGGCAA
>SXKJ01000163.1 GCA_005778115.1 Planctomyces sp.
AGGCTGTGATTTTTTGTAGGGCGGGACAAGCTGAGTACTCTCAGCGCCGGCCCACCAATCATGTTCCAAGCGAAATTGGTGGGCCGGCGCGACGAGTACGTCGCTGGTCCCACCCTACAATTCAAAAACTCACAGCCTCGAAGCGTCAGCGAGGGCGAACGCTCTAACATGCACTGAATTCGTAGTCCTGTGAAGCGTCCACCCTCGCTGACGCGTCGGGTTAGTTTGGCGAGACGCCAAGTTGACAGCGACATCCCGCCTCCAAACTCGGCTCAACTCCCGTTGCCTCGTCAGCCGATTCTTCGATACCGTCTGGTCCCTTCCTGAGGATCGTCCTGATCTTCACTCGTTCCCTTCTCCCGTGATTAGCCCCTTTCGCCGTCCTGGCGAGAGATGAATTCCACTCACACAACCTACCTTTCGGAGACTGTGCATGTTCATGCTCAGGCCGTTTCGGCTGTTTTTCAAAGCCCTGGTCGTGGATGCCACTCCGAGCCAAATGGCGCTGGGACTCGCATTCGGAGTGCTGGTGGGGCTCGTTCCGAAGGGAAACCTGCTGGCCATCGGGCTGATGATGCTGATGTGCTCGCTGCGAGTAAACCTCGGTGTCGGCTTAGCGACCGTCTTCGCAACGTCGTGGGTTGGCGTGCTGCTCGATCCGATTTCGCATCGCATTGGCGAGTTCTTGCTGAAGAGCGACGCACTCCGTCCGCTCTGGGAACCGATGTACGACACAATGCTGCTGCCGTGGACCGACTTCAATAACACGGTCGTGCTCGGCAGCTTCTCGATGGGAGCCGCCGCGTTTATCCCGTTGTACTTCCTCAGCAAGCCGATCTTCGGAGTGCTGACGCCGCAATTGGTGACTTGGGCACAACGCTTCCGCTTGGTCTCGCTGCTGTGGGGCGGTGAGTTGACTGGCAAGCTGGCGTAGGTCAGGCCTTCCAGCCTGACCCGAACTCTCCACGGCAACGGAGCCGCCAAAAGTCAGCCTGGAAAGGCTGACCTACTTCAAGGAAGAACTCATGCGTTGGTCTTACCTGCTGCCGCGAGCGATTTTGATTGGGCTCGTCTGGGCGTTCTTTAATTATGGTTTTGATCCGTTACTGCGTCGCGGCATGGTCTACACGGGACAGCGAGCCGCTCGCGCGAAGGTCGAGATTACGCAACTCGAAACAACCTTCTTCGCTCCCGCGATCAAAGCGACAAATGTGGCTGTCGCCGATCGCAAACATCCGGGGACGAATCTCGTTGAGTTCAACGATCTCCGCGCGAAGCTCGAATTGCAGCCCCTGCTGAAGCGCTCCTACATCGTCGAAGAGGCGAGCGTCAGCGGTTTGCAGTGGGGGACCAAACGAGCTGATTCAGGTTTGCTCCCCGGCGACGAGCCGGATTTGAATGAGGACTCGAACAGCAAATTGCTGGAGAACATCAAACAAGAGTTACTCGTCCGAGGCAAAGACTGGCTGGCAGGGTTAGTCGACCGAGCCAAGCTCGACTTCGATCCGAATCAATTCGAGACCGTGCGGCTTGGCCAGGAACTCGAAGAACGCTGGCCGCAGGAATTCGGCCGCTATGAAGAGGAACTCAAGGCGCTCAAGCAGAGGATTGACGAGCTGCGCAAATCGGTGAAGGTCAAAGGGGGCAACGAACTCGAAAAGATTGAACGCTATGGCCGGGCGGCTCAAGACGTTGAACAACTCTTGAAAGAACTGGAGCAGACCAGGCAACAAGTCGCCCGCACGATGAAGCAGGCACAAGAAGATCTGCAGGCGCTAGACCAAGCCAAATCAAACGACATCGGCAAGATCAAAGAGAAAGCCGATCTGCTGCACCTCGATCCCAACGAAGTCACAGAGTTGTTGCTCGGCCCGGAGCTGACGAATCGACTGGAGACCGCGATCGGCTGGGCCAAGTTCATTCGCGAACGCATCCAGCTCGCGACCGACGAGCCGAAGCCGGAACGATTCCGTGGCGAGACGATTCTGTTCCCTCGCAAAGTCGAACTGCCGCTACTGCTGATCCGACTGCTCAACGTTGATGGCGAGGGAGACTTCAGCGGCGAACATCTGGCGTTCAAAGGCGCGATCTCCGGCATCACCAGCAACCCGAAGATCCACGGCAAGCCGATCATCGTCCAGCTCGAAGCCGTAGGTCAGCCTTTCCAGACTGACTCGAACACCCCAACGACTCCGAGTGCCAATGGAATCCAACTCGCATCAGCTCAGGCTGGAAAGCTTGACCTATTGAGCGTGCAGCTCAACGCGAAGCTCGACTACACGAAAGACGTCCCAGTACATCAACTGCGGCTGTCCTACAAAGAGCCGCGCCCTGAAGAACGGGACTTCGGCAAGCCAGAGTCGATCCAACTGGCGATGACCAGCCGCAGCTCGAATTGCGTCGCGAACCTCAAGCTGGTCGGCGACGAACTGTCGGGGCAGATCGACTATCAGCAAGCCCTCGAAGGGATCACCGCCAAGCTCGGCACGAAGCGATTCAAAAATGACGAGCGAGTGCTCGCGGTCATCCAAAATGTCGTGAACGACATTCAAAAGGTCGACGCGCAGATGGTGCTTTCGGGGACGGCACTCAAACCGCAGTTCAAACTGCGATCGAACCTCGGCCACGAGCTTTCAGCAGGGGTCAACACGGCGTTCGCTCGGCAACTCGAAGCCGGTCGCCGCGAAGTGCTCGTCCGCTTTGAGCAAGAAGCGGCGAAGCGTTCGGAGAAGCTGACTTTGTTGTACGAGGAACAACTCCAGAAGCTCACCGGCCAACTGAACCTCAACAAAGGGGAGGTGCAGGAGCTCGCTCAGTCGTTTGGAGTCAAACTCCCCGGCAAGCTCGATATCAAAGGGCTGGGGGGACTGCCGATTGATCTCAACAAGCCGATTGACTTGAAGAAGCCGCTCGAGCTGCCGGGCGTCGACAAAGTCCTGCCCAAGCCGGACGTGAAACTCCCGAAGTTCGGCCTGCAACCGGACAACGAACCATCACCCGGAATCCGCCAGGCCAGCGATGTCGAACAAACGATCGAGGGCTTGGGCAGCCTGTTTGGAAAAAAGAAGAAACCTGCGCCGAAGCCCGTGCAACCGGCTGCTGGCCAAAAGTAGTAGCAGGCACACTCCGTGTGCCGTCCGCCAAAAACGAAAACAGAACCATCACTCAAACACATCAAACAGCACACGGAGTGTGCCTGCTACTAATCACAAGGACGTGAACATGACCAATCGCCAACTCGACCGCCGCGAATTTCTGAACTGGACCATCCCCGCCGGGATTGGGCTGTGCTCCTGCTTCGGCTGCCGCACGACGCCGATCACACAGCGCCGCCAATTGCTGCTGGTCCCGGAATCACAAGAAGTCCAAATGGGTGTCGCCGCCTACGAAGAGGTCAAAACGAAAAACAAGATCTCGACCAACGCCAAGTACAAAGAGGTCGTCGATCGAGTCGGCCAACGCTTGGCCGCAGCCGCGAAGCAGCAGAACCTCGGCACGAACTTCGATTGGGAGTTCGTCGTCATCGCCGATCAAACGCAGAACGCCTTCTGCTTGCCGGGGGGCAAGGTCGCGTTCTACGAAGGCATCCTGCCTGTCTGCCAGAACGAAGCGGGAGTCGCAGTCGTGATGTCCCATGAAATCTCACACGCACTCGCTCGTCACGGCGGCGAACGGATGAGCCAACAACTGCAAGTCGAAGGAGCCGGAAAGATCCTGCAAGCGGTCGTCAAAAAGAAAGCCGCCGACAAGGAGGAAGTCTTTATGACCGCCTACAACGCCGGAGCCAAATACGGCTTCGTCCTCCCCTACAGCCGCAAGCACGAATCCGAAGCCGATGAAATGGGCATCCATATCATGTCCCAAGCCGGTTATGACCCCAGTGAGGCTCCGAAGTTCTGGGAACGCTTCGCCTCCGCCAAGAGCGGCGACGCTCCCCCGGAATTCGCATCCACTCACCCCTCCGATGCCAGCCGAGCCGCCGCACTCAAAGCACTGCTCCCCAAAGCGCTCGAAGAGTACCAAGCCGCACCAACCAAGCACGGTGTCGGCGTACCGATCGCCTAACGGCCTTCATGATTTTGTGACCCATGATTTTGCCAAGTCAAAATGACAGAATCATGAAACACAGAATCATGGGGACACGCATGGTCGAACTTGGCAAGGCATTCGTTGCTTCCGGATGGCTGGACCGAAACGTCGCGGCGGAGTCTCTAACGTGGCCGGACGTTGGTAGCGATATTTTGCCGTGGCTAATGGAGATCGCGTCTACCAAACACGCTCAGCTTTTGGCTCGGTCCTGCCAGCGGGGCGCACAGATGACGCTAGGCTGGCCGGGAGGACCGGCTGAGCGAGTCGAATCATGGCTTGGTCCGCGATTGCTCTGGTGGCCGCGCGGTGTACCGGACGGTCGCAAGGTCGCGTGGGTCAGCTCACGCTTGAGACGTGCGATCGACGAGCGGGCGGATTGGTTTGCGGTGCTGCGGTCGGCGACCGCGAAGCTTGATACCGCGCGGGATGTGTTGCTGACCGCTCCGAGCACGACGGTGGATCGGTTTTTGGAACGCGCCGCGATTCTGTTCGGACTGCGGCGACTGCGAGTGCATCTCGACGAGCGACGCTCGCTCGTCGATTGGCTGACACGTCTGCGACGTCAGCTTCAGCGAAACAGTGAATCGAAATCCGAGGCCGCACAGCTCTCCAATGATTCGGACGTGTTCGTGTCTCCCATCCTCAACCACATTGGCGAGCCGGAGGGCGTTAGCCCCCGGAAGGACTCGTCGGCCGAACAATGTCTGAGGGCTGACGCCGCTCGGCTCCCCGAATGCTCGTCGAATGCGGACGGACAAACCGCCAATGGCAGACCATTCGCCGATCTGCCGCTGAGCGATCGTGTGCTGGTCGCAGCGGCGGATCACGTCTTCGCGTTGCAGGTGCGGCCGAATGGAAATTTGCATCGACTGCTGCGAGCACGACTGAGCGATTCGGCGTGGCCGATCGCGTCGGTGTGGTTGGCTCTGGGCGACGAGTTGGTTCCAGGCGAAGTTGCTAGCGAATTGCAATCGCTGGGAGCGGTCGGCTGGTGGCTGTTCGTGGCCGACGCTGCCAGCGTCGGTCAATCAACTGAGAATGTCATGAGCGACGCAAGCTGCATCGGCCACACCGAACTTCCGTGGCCCGACGGTGAATACTTGGTGCATTGGACTCGGCGACGCGATGGGCCTTGGCCAGATCAGTCGGAAGGGGACTTCATCGACGACCTCTTGATGTCGCGAGAGGCCGTCAGCCATTCCGCCTTCGCCGCGTTGTCGAGGATTGTGCAACAGCGGAGACTGCTTCCTTCGGCTGCAGGGATTCGCGGCGATGTGCCCGTTGTCAGCTTCTCTGCGAAGTCGCTGTCAGATGTGACTCAGCAGCGCACCTTTCGCGCTCATCGCGGACGCTGGGACTGCGAGGCTTATGGCTTGTGCATTCGCCGCGAGTGGCTGCAAGCACGAGGAGCCAAGCCGGTACTCTACGGCGATGATGCGCAGTGGGAGAGACTCTCGCCTTCCGAGCAACCGTTCTTTCAATTGAAGACCACTCGCTCGCGCGGCGGAGCCAAGACCATCGACTGGTCCCACGAAGCAGAATGGCGAGTCCCTCACGACATCGACTTGTCCGAGGCCAGTCGCGATGACCTGCGGCTGTTTGTCCCCACTCAAGCGGAGGCTCGACAACTGGCAGCCACAAGCCCGTGGCCGGTGATCTGCGCTCGTAGTGACCCCATTGATGGGGTCGAACCTCGCTCGACCCCATAAATGGGGTCACTACGAGCGCGGTTCATCCTGTTAATTGTTGGGAGCGAGAAACTCGATCGTCAGTGGATACTTCCAGCAGGTTCCCTCCGCAGCCCTGACGGCTCCGATGAGCGGGAAGACGATCCCCAGAATCGCCAGCACGATCAGCAAGGGAATACCAACTCCGACGATTGCCAACAGCGCGCTGACCAGGATGTAAAGCAGATGGCTGATGATCCAGTTCGCGACCGTGCGGCCGTGCTCGTCGATTTCGGGATAGCTCTCCTTCGTGACTTGCCAAATTACGATCGGCACCACAAAGCCAGCCAAAGGAGCCAAGTACCCCGCGAACTGCGACAGGTGCAACCCCACGACCCACCACTTCGCCGCACCGCCTGGAACTTGGAAATCGGGAAAGCCCGGTTTGTTGTTCAATAAGTTCGCCTTGGCTTGAGCAAACTCTTCGTCCGACAGTGCGCCAGATTCATGCAGGTGCTGGAGACGTTCGATTTCGTCCGACAAGCTCATGGCATGGTTCCTGTGGATTGTTGGTCGAGTGAGCCGCACGGCGCTAGCCGCGGTTTGCCTTGATCGACCCGCGGCTAGCGCCTCGCGGCTCATAAATTCGTTATTCGCTAACAACGACGTGATCTTTACTCTTTGCCAAATGTTTTCGGCACTTCCAGCGACCAAACCTCGCTGCTGAGCGGCTGCGCGTGGCCGCCGGCGAGCCAGAGCTTGTCTTGGAAGACGTATGCTGAGTGCTCGTGCCGCTCTTTCCAGACCACGTCGGACTTCAGCTGCGTCCAATCCTTGCCGTCCTTGGAATACCAGACATCGCCCCAATTCTTGGAGGGATTGTTCGACCATCCGCCAAGCACCCAGATGTGATCTCGATACACGACCGACGAGAACCACAAACGAGGCGACCACGCTGCGTGCTCGGTGAGCTGCGTCCAATGCTCGCCATCTTCTGAGCACCAGACGTCGTTGACTCCGTGATATTTCGGGACGTAGTTGCCGCCGCCGAAGACGTACATCTTGCCGTTGAGCACTGCCGCCTGGTGATAGGCCCGCGGTGACCAGCCGGCATTGGCCGTCTGTTGCTTCCACTCTTTGCCGTCGGCCGAGGACCAAACGTCGTTCTTCAAGCTGCTGTCGTCACCAAAGTAATAGTTCTCGGTCCCGCCGAGCATCCACATGCGGCCTTTGAACTCGACCATCGCCGCCGCGATGCGCGGAGTCCAACCGGCTTTCGCGGCCGCTTGTTCCCACTTTGCTCCGTCGGTGGACCACCAGACTTCATTGCTGGCCGAATGGCCCGGTAAGCGGCCGTTGTACCAGCCTCCCATGAACCACATCTTGTCTTGAAACGCCAGCGTCATCGGCAAGTCGCTGTGCTTCCACGGAGCATCCTCCGTCACCTTCTTCCAGGTCTTGCCATCCGCCGAACTCCACACGTCGCGCGGCGGAGCGTGATACGAATCGAACCAGCCGCCGAAAATCCACAACTGGTCTTTGAAGACAAGTTCGCCCTGTGAGTCTCTTGGCTGCCAGCCAGCCTTGTCGGTGACTTTGACCCAGTTGAGAACTTTGTCCTCGGCAAGTGCTGATGATGTGAAACAGAGAACGAGAACTAGAGCGAGTCTCATAGAACCTCCGGGGGTTGTGATAACGGCTTTCGTCTATCGGCCGGCAGACGTGAGCCGCAAGACGCTAGCCGCGGGTCGATGAAGACAACCCGCGGCTAGCGTCTTGCGGCTCACACCTTCTTATTCCGCACGAGCCGGCTTGAGTTCCCAGTGTTCGTCGAAGAAGTCGGCATCAACGATTTTGCCGGGATAGCGGCTGTTCGGTGGCGTGCGGACATCGACGATCGCCCAATCGGGGAGCTTCGGCACTTGTCGCGCGTTGTTGAGGTAGTCGTACTCGCGAAACGTGAAGCTGCTGTTGAGCACGACGTACCGATTCGCATTGAGCGGGTTCGGATAGATGGCGATTGCCGCGTGATGCTCGGCCGAGAACTTGCGGTCGCCAACCACGACTTCAGACTCGCGCCAACGGATCGGCAGCCGATCGGCGATCTTCTTCAGAATCGCGTTGCTCGTCGGATCGCCCCACAACACCAGATTACTGTTGGCGATGTCGGCATCAGTGATCGCCGTGTCGTCTTTCACGCGAGCTTGTCCGCGAAACTGCTGTCGCCAATGAACGATGGCGTGGCTGAGCTCTGACTGCGTCCATTTCTCAATGGCTTCGTGCGATGACTTCCCAGTTGGCCGGACGAAGATAAACGAGTCGAGGAACGCATCGTCGATCGGCCCTTGCAAGCCGTGTCGTTTGCGAAGTTCGTCACTGGCACGAGCCCCCAGAGTCCATGCCTCCGCGTCTTTCTTCAGGGAGACGGTCCACGATCGATCCGAACCCGCCTTGGGGACGTCAATGGTCTGATCATTGTTCTCGTCGATGACATGCACTTTCACAGCAAGGTCGGTATTGAATGGGACATGTCCCGCGGGAATTGACAGTGTGAGTGCCTCGACATTCCCAACGTTCAGCAGGATGGCGGCCTGCAAGGGATTCGCCTGGATCGTCCCTCGCACGGTCGCTCGCTCCCAATGCTCGCCGAGTTGATCGACGGTCACCCAATTCATGCGGTTGTAGCGGAGCGTGAAGGTCGCAAATCGGACATCGAGCGGCAGCGGATTGCGGCCCAGCGCCATGATGCTGTCCATGCGGCGGTCCACTTCGAGCTTCGTCACCGGGTGATAGGAGTGAGCGGTGTCAGGTCCGATGAGATGCGTGAGCTCAATCCCTTCGGCCTTGAGCGCCGTGGCTATCACGTCGGCCGCTTGCTTCTGTCGATCCTTGTCTCCGCTGTAAGCGACGGTCGGAAGCTGCGCGAGATTCGCCGCCCAGTCCGTGCAGTCATACATGTGCCACAGCTTCTGCTCGTACCACGTCGGTTCGAGCGATTCGTTTTGGAAGACTTTCAAGAAGTCGGGAGTCTCGGAGAAACCGGCCCCCGGAGCGGCAGCAGCCCAGCGATCGGTGTAATGCACGGCGAACTGCCAGCAAGCAGCTCCTCCCATCGAGAACCCGCGCACCGCAATACGATCATCGTCGATCCGATAGCGCCGCTTGACCGACTCAATCGCTTCCAGCGAGTCGATCTCTCCCGCCAGCTTGTTCGCGTTGCAGTAGCGGCCATAGGGGTGCAGCACGATCGTGTCTGCCGGCGTGAACTGTCCTTTGTTCTTGCGTCGGTCCTCCAGGAAATTGACCTCGCTGAGCACTTCGCCTCGACCGTGAAACCACAAATCTAATCGCCAGCGATGCGGGCCAGTCGAAGTAAACGATTCCGGCACGACCAGTCCATACGGCTGCACGCTGCCGTCGATCTTGGAGATGTATCCACGCGGAATCATCCCCGTCGCAGTCGTCCACGGAGCCTCCCCCCGCTTTAATTGCTCCGCGCGAGCCAGCCCGTCGTTGAGCAGTGATTTCGCCGTGTTGATCTCCTGCGGTTTGAAGAACTCGCGATACGTCAACGCGTCGTTGACGCCTTTGTGATAGATCATCACGTCCGGCAGCAGTTCCTGCGTGCGAGCATCTTTCTTCTGCGCAAGCTCGTCGATCGCGGCCTTAAGCCTTTTTAATCCGTCTTCGAGATCGTCGCGTTCCTCTTCCGGCACCTCGATGCCAGCGGGGGGCACCGGTCGCACCTTTTCGGACTGATTGTCCGCCGGGCCATCAGCACGGGTCGAATGAAGGGCAAAGAAAGCCACGGCGGTTACGAACACGCCAAGCCAAGTCAGTCGCATGATACTGCTCCACAAGAGATGAGGCTGAGTTGGGCGGAAAGAGTATCAATGCTTGGGACGCGAAGACACGAAGCGGGCCGCCTATTTGAGCTGCAAAAACACTCGCTCGCCTGAGGCCAGCAACGTTGACTGCCCTGCGGTGAACGAACCCGGCTATGATCCGACCCGCTGGCACCATTGGCTTAATTCTAGAGATTCACATCGTCATGAACCGTCGCGCCGATCAACCTCCCAGCGTCGTGCCGTCTCCTATTGGTGCCCGGACGACAACGATCTTGTCACGACTGGTTGAGTCACTGCGAAAGCTCACGCCCTGGGCAAAGCAAGGCGTTCCCGCTCCAAATGCCGCAGCCGACAGCACTGCCGAGGTGCGCTATCGCATTCTCTTTGAGAACTCGCCGGATGCGGTCTTTGTCGTGGCGGGCAGCCAGGAAACGTTGCGAGAATTCAACGACCGACTTCCGGAATTATTGGGGCACTCGCGCGAGCAACTCGCGCGGATGTGCCGTGCGGATTTTGAACTCGGTATCCCGACGCTTTCGATGTGCAGCTCGGTCGTGTCGGTCTTCAGTCCCAAGACCAGCGAATTTGATGCTCAGTATCTCCGCGCCGATGGCACAGTCATCGACGTCGCGGTGACTTATTCCGTGGTCGATTACTTCGGCGAAGTCGCGTACCTGATGATTGCTCGCGACGTCACGGCCCGGAGGCGTGCTGAGCAACAGTTGCGGGAAAGCGAGGCCAAGTTCCGCTCGCTCGCCGAAACGATCCCGGCACTGGTGGCGATCCAACGCGGAGAGCAAGCGGTGTATGTGAATCCCGCCTTCGCCAAACTCAGCGGCTACAGCGTCACCGATTTATTAAGTTCCGATCTGCTGCGGTTGATTCGTGCCGAGTTTCAAACGGAAGCGCGGCGCTCCGTCGAGGTTTGTGTACGCAATCAGCGTCCGAGTTGGCGGCGCGAAGTCTCACTGCTCACGAAGTCCGGCGATGAACGCTGGATCGATCTGACCGTGGCCTCGATTGCGCTGGAAGGGCAATCCGCCTGGTTAGCCAGTGCGGTCGATGTCACCGAACGCCGGAAATCCGAAGCGGAGTTGAGACAACTCAATTCGCAACTATTTCACGCGGGGCGGCTGCGCATGCTCGGAGAATTGGCGGCTGGAATCGCACACCGGGTCAAGCATCCAATAGGCAACGTCGGTAACTTGGCACAAGCTCTCATTAATGATCTGAATCACGGCCAACCAACCTTTCACGAGGAACTTCGCGAAACGTTGGTCATGATCATTGAGGAAGCCGGCGACGCCGATCACACGATTAGCGAGATGATCGGCTTTGCCCGCCGCCATGAAATGGACCGTCGCTGGATCGACCTGGAGCCGCTCCTGGTCGATGCGTCGCGGATCGCGCGGTTCGATCGACGCTGGGCCGATGTCTCGATTCAACTCGCCATTGATAATCCTCGCCCCAACGCCTTTGCCGACCGCGCGGAAATCACGCAGGTCTTGATCGACTTGATCCGCAATGGGCTGGAAGCGATGGAAGGAATTCCAGCCGCCGACCGAAAATTGCAAGTGGAGTTGCGCAATCAGCGTGCCGGGTGGTTACGTCTTTCCGTGATGGACTGCGGTTGTGGAGTTTCCGAAGAAAGGCTGCCGAAACTTTTCAAAGCCTTCGAGACCACTAAACCTGAAGGACTCGGTTTAGGGTTGTCACTCTGCAAAACGATCATCGAAGGTCACGGAGGCCAATTGTGGCACGAAGCCGCTCAGCCGCGTGGCTCGATTTTTCATGTCCTGTTGCCGTCCGAGGAACGTGTGTTTGACTCCAACGAGCGGCCATCCTCCCCCTTGGAAGCGTGATCGCGTGCGCCTACCATGCGGCCGCAGATAGTTAGCTCAGGAGCCGGACATGTCTTCCTTACAGATCGCTCTTCTCGCGCTTGCAGTTGTCGTTCTCCTCGGCGTGGGAGTTTGGCTCGCACGCCGAGTGCTCGGTCCCTGGCGAACCGCTCGACGCCAATCAGAAACGGACCACGCTCTGCGGTTGTTCCGTATGCAACGCGAGCAATTAGAGGCCAAGTTTTTTGACCTTGCGCGGATGTCCGGTAAGCCGCGCGGCCTGAAATGGCTCGACGGGGATTGGCAGAGCGAGGTGACATTCGCTCGCGCTTGCGACACCGGCTTGCTGACCGCCTTCGTCGGCATCCACATTCGGTTCGAAGCGATCGCCGGCAGCGACATGGAGGGCTTGGCCGCCGTAGACACCGTCCGCGATGCCGCCGCCGTCTTCCATTTTCAACGCGGCCGTTGGGGCACTGGCGGCCGAGTGCTGATGAACATGAATCCGGCGGAAGCGGTCACTCGCTTATCCGGACAGTTCGACCCCGTGAATAGCCACAGTTGATAGGGGTCGCCATCACAAGTTTCCGAGATGCCTGTCTCTGGAAAGGAGAAGCTGATGGAGGAACGCTTTTCACCGGACGAACTCCGTTTGCTGAAGAGTTTGGACCGCCCCGCCAAGATCCAAGCGTTTCTGGACAACGAAGTCCGCTACCACCACGAGACGGCCTGCCGCTCGCCGCGCCGAGTGATGCGAGATCGCTTGGCTCACTGTGCCGAAGGAGCTTTGTTCGCGGCCGCCGCGCTGGACGTCAACGGAGTTCCGCCGCTCATCGTTGACTTGGAAGCCGTACGAGACGACGACCATTTCCTCGCTGTCTTTCGTGAGCATGGCCGTTGGGGAGCGATCGCGAAATCGAACTACGCTGGACTGCGATTCCGCGAACCCGTGTATCGCACGCTCCGCGAACTAGTCATGTCGTACTACGAGCACTACTTCAATGAGGCTGGCGAAAAGACGCTGCGGACTTTTTCACGCCCCGTCAATCTCCATCGCTTCGATCATCTCGGTTGGACGACGACCGAAGACGACGTCTGGGAAATCTGCGAATACGTCTGCACGATCCCCCACACGCGAGTGCTGACTCCCGCGATCGAACGCCGCCGCCGCCAAGTCGACGCGAGACTCTTCGAAGCCGGCCACGTCGGAGCGATCTAGCACTACTGCGTACAATCGCTCGTAGTGCCCCGATTTATCGGGGCGGTCTCGACCCCATAAATGGGGTCACTACGAGCTTAGAAAATGCCGAGCATGTCCTTCGCCTCGTCCGTCATACGATCCGGCGTCCAAGGCGGCGTCATCACCAGCTTGATCTCCGCTTCATCAACATCGCGCAGCCGTTCCAGCGCCATCTTCGATTGCTGCACGATCTGCGGCCCAGCCGGACAAGCGGGACTAGTGAGTGTCATCTCAACATAGATCTTTCGGTCGTCTCGATTGACCGAATAGACAAGCCCCAAGTCCACAATGTTGACCATCAACTCGGGGTCGATGACCTGCTTGAGCGCGTCGATCAGCCGAATATCGTCGTCGGCCCCCGGTGCAGGCGTCGGCACTTGATCGCCGCTTGCCGCAGTGACCGAGACAACCGGGATGTTGGTTGGCTCGACAACTTGAGCTGGGGCCGTGACGCTGGGCATCACAGGCAACTCGGAGCCAGCCGGTCCAACAAAGATCTCTCCATCGCGGACCTGCACCGCAAAGGTTGGAATCGCTCGCGTCGCCGGCATGCACAATGCCTGACCAGACTTCAAATCAAACTTGGCCCCGTGACGCGGGCAGGTGATCGCACCATCGGCAACAGGCCCATCCGTCAACGGTTGACCGTCGTGCGAACAAACATCCTCAATAGCAAAGAAGTCGTTGCCGACACGCACCAACAACGCCGGCACGTCATCCACAACAATCGACTTCCGCCCATGCGGCGGAATTTCAGTAACCGAAGCAACTCGTTCAAACATAGCCTGTGGCGCACGCGGCCCGCGTGCGTCTCCTCTTCATTGTAATGACGTCGGTGATCAATCCTCGCACGTGAATCACGTGCGTCACAACTAGCCGATGCCCAGCTTTCGCTCGACCGCCTGATTCAGCGTCTCACGAACCAACTCCACCGGAATTCGGTCAGAAACAATTTGCAAAAAACCCTGCACGATCACGTGCATCGCCTCGAACTCGGACAGGCCACGCGCCATGCAGTAGAAAACCTGCTCACGATCCACTCGGCCAGCCGTCGCGCCGTGAGTACACCGCACGTCGTCGGCTTCGATTTCCAATCCGGGGATCGCATCGACTCGGCAAGCGTCCGACAACATGAGCGCGTCGTTGCGTTGATAGCCGTCCGTCTTCAGAGCTTCCGGCGCGACCTTGATCATGCCTCGCCAAACGACGCGAGCACGGTCGCGGATCACGTCTTTGTAGAGCAGATCACTGCGAGTATCCGGCGCGTTATGCCATTGCTGGGTGTAGTACGACAGGACTTGGCGATTCGTCGCAAACGTCACGCCGTTGACCTCGGCCTCAGCCCCACGGCCATCGAGATGCACATCCTGATGAATGTGAGCCAGCTTGGCTCCGAGTCCTCCGACCGTCCACTGCAACATGCCGTTCGATTCGACTCGCCCCGCTTGATGCGCGAAGTGCCACGTCTTGTCGTTCCAGTTCTGCAATTGGACGTACCGCAGTCTCGCCTCGCGGCCCAGGATCAACTCGACTGCGCCGACGTGAAGTCCCGCTGCATCGACCGCCGCCGAAGACGTTTCTTCAAGCAGCGTCGCACTCGCTCCATCTTCCAAGATAACTAGCGTGTGACTGAAGTCCGCCGCCCCGGCCGCGCTCAGTCCGATCAAACTGTTGAGCGGTTCGTTGATCGACACGCCTCGCGGCACGAACAGTACGGTCCCGCCGGTCCAAAACGCCGCGTGCCAACTCGCGAAGCGATCCCGCCGGGCCTGCACGCCGCGCTTGCCGAAATACGGCTCGAACTTCTCGCGATGTTCCGCCACCAGCGTACTCACGTCACCGAACAGCACTCCTTGCTTGGAGTATTTCTGATCGAGAGTCGTTCGCGTCGCATGCCCGTCAACGTGGGTCACCGTTCCGGCGAACTCTCCTCGGTCCTGCATCAACGATCCGAATGTCGCCGATTCAGAGGGCTCCGAGCGGACATGAAACTGATCCGGACGAAACGTGCGTGTCTCAACCCGCTTCCATTCCTCCGGGTCCAGCGGCACGGCGAGATGATCTTGATACTGCTCATACGCCTTGCGCCGCGCATCCACGATCCAATCGGGTTCATCGCGCGATTCAAGGAAGGCTTCAAAGGCGGTGCGGCTAAAGCCAGTCACAATGTCAGTCAGTGTTGCGGTCATGGTCTCTCGTTCGTCAACAACTCAATGGACAGTCCATCCAACTCCGCTCGGTATCTCAATCCGGGCGAGCCAGTGGCGATTAACGCCTCGTGGATCGGGCCGGTGATTTCTGCAATCGTCGCTATACGAGCCTCGACGATTTCTTTCGTGTCGATTGGCTGCAACGTTCCGCCAGCCGAGCGACTTTTCAGGACGTGAGTCGTCCAGTCGATCACTTCCGAGCCGCAGCGGAATTGGACATTGGCTCGGATCAGATATTTCTCCAAAACGATGTCTAAACCGGTTTCTTCCTTCGCTTCTCGGATCGCTCCGCCGTCAAACGATTCGCCCACTTCGACGCCTCCCGACGGCGTGCGATACGCACCGAGCGGATAGCTCGGCTTACGAATCACCACGATGTTTCGCTCGTCATCCACGATTACGAGCGTCACGTCGTGGCAGCGTCCTTGCTTTTGTCCCAAACGCACGATGTCGAGCTGTTCGGGAGTCATCTCGTATTGCCGGTCGATCTCAACCGGAATGCCGTATCGCTGTTCGACTTGGCGGATGATCTCGGCGCTGACGTACATGGCCGACTCAGCCCACGCTGCCTTCCATTTGCAGTTCGATCAGACGGTTCATTTCCACGGCGTATTCCATTGGTAACTCTTTGACGAGCGGCTCGATGAAGCCAGTCACGATCATGGCTGAGGCTTCCGCTTCGGTCATTCCGCGGCTCATCAGGTAGAAGAGCTGCTCTTCGCCGATCTTCGAGACGCTGGCTTCGTGTTCGAGAGCGATCTGATCGTCTTCGGCTTCGATGTATGGGTAAGTGTCACTGCGGCTTTTGCTGTCGAGGATCAAGGCGTCGCAGACGACGTTGGATTTGCAGTTGGTCGCTCCCTTTTCGACTTTGACCAAGCCGCGATAGCTGGCTCGGCCGCCGCCCTTCGAGATGCTTTTCGAGACGACGCGGCTCGACGTGTTCGGAGCACAGTGGACCATCTTGGCTCCGGCGTCTTGATGCTGACCATTGTTGGCAAACGCGATCGACAGTGTCTCGCCGCGAGCACCCGGTTCCATCAAATAGATGGCGGGGTACTTCATCGTCAGCTTCGAGCCGAGATTGCCGTCCACCCATTCCATCAGCGAATCGCCGTAGGCCATCGCTCGCTTGGTGACGAGGTTGAAGACGTTGTTCGACCAATTTTGGATCGTCGTGTAGCGGAACCGGCCGCCTCGTTTGACGACGATCTCGACGACCGCCGAGTGCAGGCTATCGCTGCTGTAAGTCGGCGCGGTGCAGCCTTCGACGTAATGCGCCGACGCTCCTTCATCGACGATGATCAGCGTCCGCTCGAACTGTCCCATGTTCTCGGAGTTGATGCGGAAGTACGCCTGCAACGGGAAGTCGATCTTCACTCCCGGCGGGACGTAAATGAACGAGCCACCCGACCACACGGCCGAATTGAGCGCCGCGAACTTATTATCGTTCGGCGGGATGATCTTGCCGAAGTATTCCTTGAAGAGGTCCGGATGATCGCGCAACGCCGAGTCCGTGTCGGTGAAGATCACGCCTTGCTTGGCGAGGTCTTCCTGCAAGCTGCCGTAGATGACTTCCGACTCGTACTGAGCCTTCACGCCGGCGAGATATTTCTTTTCGGCCTCCGGAATGCCCAGCCGGTCGTAGGTCTTGCGAATGTCGTCGGGCACATCCTCCCAACTCTTCTCCAGATTGGCCGCCGCCTTCATGTAGTAGAAGATGTTTTGGAAGTCGATCTCTTCCAAGTCGCCCCCCCAATGCGGCATCGGCTTTTGGAAGAACGTCTCTAGCGAATTGATGCGGAAGTCCCGCATCCACTTCGGCTCCTTCTTCATCTCGGAGATCTGATAAACGATCTCACGATCCAGACCTCGGCGGCTCTTAAAGACGTACTTGTCCGTGGGATCGTGGAACCCGAATTGGTAATCGCCAACGCCAATGTCTTGATCTTCAAGTTCTTGAACTGCTAGGTCCGTGCTCATGATTAATTTTCGCTTTCTGGAGTTTGGTGTTTCAGCACCGCATTCCAAAGTTATGCCTTAACGGTGACTGCTTGCTCTTCTGCCGCTTCGGCCGGATGACGTTCCCGCACCGCGGCGTAGCCGTTGGCGTGCAGGTCGTGAGCGAGTGAGGCATCGCCGGTTTCGACGATCTTTCCCGCGAGCATCACATGCGTGAAGCTCGGCTTGTTGAATTCGAGCAGGCGTTCGTGGTGCGTGATGATCAGCACGCCCATGTGCGGGCCGTGGAGTTTGTTGATCCCTTCGCTGACTGCTCGAACGGCGTCGCTGTCAAGGCCGCTGTCGGTTTCGTCGAGGATCGCGAATCGCGGACGCAGCAGCGACAACTGCAAAATCTCCATTCGCTTTTTCTCGCCGCCACTGAAGCCATCGTTGAGGTAGCGCCGAGCGAACTCGCTGTCGATGTCGATCTCGGACATCCGATCCTTGAGCTCCTTGCGGAAATCCTTCATCGGGATCAGCCCCTCGCCCTCTTTGCGGTCGGGGTTGCGGACGTTCGAGACCGCGTGCCGCAGGAAGTCG
>SXKJ01000164.1 GCA_005778115.1 Planctomyces sp.
CTGATGTTTGAATTAAGCGGACATGCTGGTTTCCAATCGGGTTGTGTGTGTTTACCGAACCCCGAAAGGAGAGAGCAGCATGTCCGCAGAAGTGTTTTATCGAGCGATGGGCTTGTCGGGCTACTGGGTGGTGGATGTGTGGGAGTCTCGTGGTGGAGAGATCGAGGTGTTGGTCGAACCGCCGCGTGAGTCGTTGTGTTGCCGAGCGTGTCGCAGCCGCCGGGTGCATGTTCACGAACGCAAGCTGCGGAGCTGGAAGGACACGCCGTTCGCCGCGAAGCCCGTCTGGATTGTGATGCAGTCCCCGCGCGTCCGCTGCCTGAACTGCGGAGCGAAGACCTGGCATCAGCCGAAGTTTGCTCGCGGGCAGAAGCGGTACACGAAGAATTTCGAGTCGCATGTCTGCCGCTGTCTGTCGCGAGTGACGATTCAAGACGTGGTCGAAACGTGTGGGCTGTCGTGGGACACCGTCGCCGAGATTGATCAGCGGCGACTGAAGCGGCTTGGCCGGCCGGACCTTCGCGGCTTGCAGCGGCTGGCGATTGACGAGGTGCATGTCGGCAAGTTGCACCGCTTTCTCACGCTGGTGTACGACCTCGACAGCGGCGCGATCGTGTCGGTCTCCAAAGGCCGCGGCCAGAAAGCGTTGACGCCCTTCTTTTCGCGGCTGAAACGGGCCCGAGTCACGATCAAAGCGGTGGCCACCGACATGGCGGGTGGTTACATCGCGGCGGTGATGAAACATCTCTGGCCCACACAACTGGTGTTCGATCGCTTTCACGTCGTGAAGTTGATGAACGAGAAGCTCAGCACGCTGCGCCGCGAGATGTATCGCGAACTCAAAGACGTGCAGCAACGCGACGTGCTCAAGGGGGTCCGCTGGCTCTTGCGGAAGAACCCGGAGAACTTGAAGCAGACCCCGCGCGGCGATGAACGCTCACGCCTGACCGCAGCACTGAAACTGAATGAACCGCTGGCTCAGGCGTACTACCTCAAGGACGAACTGCGTCAGTTCTGGCAGCAGAGTTCCAAGGCCACCGCCGCCAAGTTTCTCGACGGCTGGTGCTCCCGCGCCGAAGCCACCGGGATCAAAGTCCTCCGCACCATGAGCCACACGCTTCGCGGCCACCGCGTCGGCTTACTGAACTGGTACGACCACCCGATCTCCACCGGTCCGCTGGAAGGCACCAACAACAAGATCGGCCTGCTCCAGCGTCGAGCCTACGGATATCGCCGCTACGACCACTTCAAACTCCGACTCCTCACGCTCCACCACGCCAAGTTCACACTCGCTGGATGAGCCGCTATATCACCAGCCCCCAAGAGTCCCCTTGAACCCAAAATACCGTGCTGAAGGTGATCCAAAGCCACTATCTGCAGCCACCATCGCGACGAACAGACGAGTTCCATCTGGAGAAAAGACGGCTTGCATGACATCATCGCCATTGGATTCCAAAGGCTGTGGCGTCCATTTTGTTGTATCCCAGATCAATAGTTCGCCTGGAATTTCCTTGGGATTCACTGACCCCGAGACGAGCGTCGTTCCACTCGGATTCCAGGCCAATGTCATCACCTGGAACTGATGCCCTTCCAAAGTGCGCGTGTGAGCTTGAGTCTCCACATTCCAAAGGTGAATGCGGCGTCCTTCGGACGCGGCAAGCCATTTGCCATCGGGAGAGAATGCCACCGCCCGTACCGCTTCCTTGGTGGCAGAAGTGCTCAATGGTTTCGCGAGATGACAGCAGCGCCAGAGGTAATGCCATTCAAAGCCACGCAGATCATCTTCGCCATCGCTTGGCACTAGTCCTTCCAGGATTCTTCGAGCATACGCGACGTCACCAATCTCCACCGTGTGTTGCGCTCGGTTGATCTCAGACGCGTAGGCTTTGTGCCGAATGTCTTCTTTCGCACGTCGCTCACTTTCCGCAGCTTGTTTGGCATCGGTAGCAGATTTCTCAGCGTGTTCTGTCGCCTCGACGAGTTCACTCTGCCGTTTCTGCAAATCATTGTTCGCTTGCTTCGCTTGGTTTGCCGCAGTGGCGGCTTGGCCCCAGAGGATGGCTGTGACCGTTGTCCCTGTCAGCGACAAAAGCACGACCGTCGCGATCAGAGTTGCCACGACGGGATTTCGTCGGCACCAGCGGAGCAGTCGTTCGGTCTGACTGACTCGGCGGGCGGTAATCGGTTCGCCGACGAGCCACCGCCGCAAGTCTTCGGCAAACTCTCGGCAAGAGCCGTAGCGGCGTTCCGGTTCCTTCGCCGTCGCTTTCAGGCAGATCGTTTCCAAGTCGGACGGCAGATCGGCACGCAGTGAACGCGGGGCCGGAATCGGTTGGTTCAAAACATTGAAAATGATGATCGCCGGTGGCCCACTAAACGGCGTGTCGCCGGTCAGGAGTTCGTAGAGCACGACACCCAAGCTGTATTGGTCGCTGGCGTGGGTCACGGCACTGGGGTCGTCACACGCCTGTTCGGGAGACATGTAGGCCGGCGTCCCCATAACCGTCCCGTCGTGAGTCAGCTTCTGGGCCGCGTCTCCAATGCGAGCCAAGCCAAAATCCATCAAGTGCGGCTGACCGGCGGAGTCGATCATCACGTTGTCCGGCTTCACGTCGCGATGGATGACCCCTTGCGAATGCGCATAGTCCAAGGCTTCGGCAAGCTGCCGGATCAGCGTGGCAATCCGACGAAAGTCACCCGCAAGCTGCTCGATCATGGCGGCGAGCGGCTGGCCGTCGATGAAAGCCGACGCGATGTAGTTCAGCTTGCCATCGCGACCGGCGTCGTACACCGGGACGATGTGCGGATGGTTCAGCCGAGCGGCCGCCTTCGCCTCTCGGAGAAACCGCTCCACACTTTTGGGGGGGACGCCAGCAACTCGGTCTTGGGCACCTTGACGGCGACTTCTCGCTCCAACTGTGGGTCGAACGCGCGGTACACGGTTCCAAATCCACCTTGGCCGAGTTTCTTCCGGACTTCAAATCGGCCGATGCGCTTTAAGAGAGCAGCATCCTTCACCCACGCGGCCGGAGTGGACATGTCCGCCGACGTGTCTCTCGCTTGCGGCGCGACTGTTTCCTGCGCCACTGGGTGAGCAACGAAATCACGGCCGCAACTTTTGCAGGTGACACTTCGCCCCGCGACGCTCTCGGCAACGCGAAATGTTTTTCCGCAGTCGGGATGCGAACAGGCAATCCGAATCATCACGGCACCTCACGTTTTTCGAAGGCGGCACACTGGCAACGTATGGCAGCCGGCCCGTTCAGATTCGAGGGAATATCAGGCCGAATCAATCTGCCACGTCATCGTCCGACGATCGTTTTCAAGGCTTCGGCCAGACGGTATCCCGCGAGCGTGACTCGGCGGCGGGCGATCTGATGGGACTGCGCGGATTGTTGCTCGGTCAGTGCCGGAACCTGCTCGGCAGAGACCTTGCGAGAGTCAACGTCCTCATAGCGGACGTGTGGGAATTGGCCATCGCGATAGATGTGAGTCTTCGCCAGCAGATAGCTCTCGGCCGCCCAGTCACGGACCTGGGAATGCTCCTTCAATTCCGGAAACTTCTCCGGCGCGAGCGACGGATCGTGAGTCAGCTCGTCGGCCAATTTGCAGACGGAATCGAATCGAGAATCGGAACTCAACATGCCGTCCCAGCAGGCATGCAGACGCATCGGCTTGTCGGATTCGGAACGGCGGATCGCCAGCAGGTTGCCCCCTTGGTCTCCGTGATCCCCTTCGGGAAACAACTTCGGATCGACGAGCGCGACCGAGTGCATCGGCTGGTGCAAGTCGCCGACTAGATGGAACAGCCAGCAGTATCGCACAGCGGCATTGGCTTCGGCCGACAACCCGGGGACCGCTCCGGGATCGTTTTTCGTCTTGCCGCGCAGCACGTCCAGGCTCTGTTCAATCTGCGGGATGATGTTCGTCTCGTTGGGCAGCGCCTCGCGCGGCAATGCTGACTCCTTCTGGCCGGAGTGGTACGGAAAATTGACGTAGTGCCAAACACCTCGATGAAACTTGTACTTCGCGTGTTCGGCCACCTTCTCTTTCGACATCGTCTTCGGCGGCCGGATGTAATCGGACCAAGTGGAGGCTCGCAGAAAAGCCCACTCGGCTTCGGTCGCGTGCTCGGGACGATTGGAAATGAGCGAGGTCTCAAAATGCGGATGAGCCTTCATCCGAGCGAAGACCGCTTCCCGTTGTGACTCGGTCAACCGCAGCCAGGCGATCCGAGCGACCACCATGTGGCCGGCATCGTTCCAAGCTCGTGCGGGTTCCGTGAAAACAATCAGCAATGCGACTCCGGCCGACAACAACACGAACCGTCTTTGCCAAGAACGAAACATCGAAAGCTCCTCGAACAGAAGTCCGGCCGAATGCCGATCGCCCCGCCGCGGCGGGGCGGCTTTCGGCGGACGGCCATCGGCCGGAGAAAACATTCACGGCGGACTCTATACTCCGCCTCTTCACTCAGGAACCAAAATGACTCAGCAATATCCATTCTTTGAAGCACAGGGCGAACCTCGCGAACTCGGCCAGCAACACGGCGAGCAAGCGGCCGAACAAATCCGAGGCTATTTGGATTTCCTAGCGGAGTCGCTGCAACTCTCGCGGGAACAACTGCGGCAACGTGCGCTCCGCTTTCAACCGCTGTTCGAGAAGGTCTGTCCCGACTTGTTGACGGAAGCGGCGGGACTCGCGGAGGGGGCAAAGCTCACCGTGCCTGACGCGCTGGTCGCTCAGATGCGCGGCGAGTTAGCTCAAATCGCGGACGGAGCCTGCACGACGTTTGCCATCGGATCGCGCGGCACAGCCACGCAGAAAACCTTTGTCGGGCAGACCAGCGACAATCCGCCGGAACTGGAACGCTTTGGCTATGTGCTGAAGCTGCGACCGACCAACAAGCCGGCCGTGCTGATGTGGACGTTCGGCGGAATGCTCGGCTATCACGGGATCAACGAGCATGGCGTGTCTCACTTCGCGAATGCACTCGGCGGCGGCCCGGCTTGGAAGTTTGCGCTGTCGCACTATCCGCTCAAGCGATTGATCCTCGAACAAACGTCCTTGCGCGGCGTGCTGCAATTGATGCGTGAGTTTCCGGTCTGCTCGAACGGCAACTACATGTTGGCCGATGGCAGCGGAGCGATCCTCGATGTCGAACTGACCAGCGATGGGCCGTTCGTGCCGGAGTTGCAGGATCGGTTCCTCGTTCACTCGAATCATTACCTCTGTTCTGAGTTCGCATGCGATGCCAACTTCCAGCTCAGCCTGTCGGATTCGTTTCCGCGGCTCGATCGGATGCGGACGTTGATCGACGAGAAGTTCGGGGCCATTGAACTGGCCGACGTGCAACGCTTCCTCGCCGACCACGACGGCCACCCGGTCAGCATCTGCCGCCACTCACACAAGGCGCCACAGGGACCGATGCTCGGCCCATCCGGCAAGACCGTCGCCGCGATCATTGCCGAACCTGAGCAACGTCGCTTGCACGTCACGCTCGGCAATCCGTGTGAGAATCCCTTCGTGACGTACTCGTTGTGAACGCGAGAAGTGAGCGATTTCGATGACCAAGACGAACAGGCGAGCGGGGGGCGTCAGCCCCCCGGTAAGTGAACAGTCGCCAGACTCACGAATGACCGGGGGGCTGACGCCCCCGGCTCGCCAGAGATTTGGTGGCACGCATGGTCGGGTCATCATCGCAATCACATTGATGCTCGCCGTCCAAGCAATCGTGATGACGCTGACGGCCGCTCAACTGACGCTGACGCATGACGAATACTGGCACATCCCGGTCGGCCTGCTGAATTGGAAAACCGGTCGCTTCGATTTCGAACCGAGCAACCCGCCGCTGCTCCGCATGTGGGCGACGTGGCCGTTGCTGTTCACCTCGGCCGAGTCGCCGCGCACGGAGCCGACCACGGACTTGAATCGCTTCGGCGACGATTTTTTGGCGGCGAACAATTCCAACATTGACCGGTATGTCGTGATCGCTCGGCTGCCAATCATCTTGTTGACGATTGCCGCCAGCGTGTTGCTTGCGCGTTGGGCGTGGGAATGGCACGGGCCTTGGGCCGCGTGCTTAGTGACGTATCTGTGGGCGTGCGATCCGACGGCGCTCGCGCACGGGTCGCTCGTGACGACCGATGCCGGAGGCGCGACGTTTTGGATCGCGACGCTTTTCGCCGCGTGGCGATTCGCCCAAAGGCCGACGATGCAAAACGGTGTGGTGACGGGCGTGTTGTTGGGGCTGGCTCAAGCGGCGAAATTCACGAACGTGCTGCTCGTGCCGTTGATCGTCGGCTTGTGGTGTGTCGAACGCTGGCGGAACGAATCGGTTGAGCCGTTGGCTCGTCGCGACCTGCTGAAACGCTGGGGAGTCCTATTGCTGGCGGCCTGGTTGTGCCTCAACACGGCATACTTGTTTCGAGGCATCGGGACGCCGCTCAAAGAGTTCGCGTTCGGAAGCCAGTCGGCTCGCGCGTGGCAGCAACGATTGGGACCGCTCGCCGCGCTCCCTGTGCCGCTGCCTCGCGATTACGTCACTGGCATCGACCGCCAGAAGACGGCGATGGAATCGGACCACGCGGTGTACCTCGACGGCGAATTGAACACGAAAGGCTTCGCGAGCTACTACCTGATGGCCCTGCTCTACAAGTGGCCGCACTGGAGCCAAGTCCTCTTACTGTGGGCGACGATCCGCTGTGTCTGGTCTCGAAACTCAGCCGATTGGCGGCGGCGGGCGTGGTTGCTGACACCTGCCGTGTTGGTGCTTGTCGTGGCCAGTTCGTCCGGGATGCAGCTCGGCATTCGATACATCCTGCCGGCGATCCCGCTGCTGCTGCTGTTTGCCAGCGAGGTCGCGTCCGATTGGTCTTGGCCAAAGACTCGCCAACGAATGCTCGCGACGGGACTCTTGCTGTCGGTCTTTCCGGTGCTCGGCCGATCGCATCCGCAGTACTTGGCGTACTTCAACGAGTTTTCTGGAGGCATCCACGAGGGACGCTTTCACCTGCTCGACTCGAATCTCGACTGGGGGCAAGACCTGCACGAACTCAAGCGATTCCTCGCCGAGCATCCCGAAGTCGAACCGCTGAGCCTCGCGTACTTCGGCACGCTTCCGCCGGAATCGCTCGGCCTGCGTTACGAGAATCCGCCGACCAAGCAACCGCGACCGGGCTGGCACGCGGTCAGCGTCAACTTCGTGATGGGCCGCCCGCATTGGACTCGCGACGGCCACGGCGGCATTCGGGCGGTCTATCCCGGCGAAGACTTTTCGTACTTCCGATTCTTTGAGCCTAAGTATCGCATCGGCGCGTCGATCGACTTGTATCACCTGTCAGACGCGGACCTGCGGCGTTGAGTGCTCGATACCGTACCGCGACCGGTAGGGAGCGGCCCGTGATATCGCAACAGGCCGCTCCCTAACGGTCGCGGTACTGCGATCTCACAGACTCTGGAGGATTGAAAGAGCTTCAAAGAACCTTGCGCACCGCTTGGCTCAGCCGCCGCGTTCCTTCGCGGAGACCTTCGGGGGATTGCACTCCGAAGCTGAGCCGCATGTGGTTGCATTGCCGCTGTTCGCGCGGGCCACCGAAGCAGAGTTCGCCGGGGACGTACATCACTTGCTCGACATCGACCGCGTGGCGGAACAGTGGTGAATCAAACCCGGTGGCGATGTGCGGCGGTAACGTCATCCAGACGTACAAGCCGCCGTGAGGATGAACCCACGAGACGCCCGACAGATCGGCGAAGAACTCATCAGCCGCAGCCAGCATCGTGTCACGCTTGATTCGATACGCCGCGCGAACTTGCTCGGCGTGGATCGCAAAGCGGCCGGAGCCGAGCAACTCCGCCAGCAGATGCTGATTGAAGTTGGCCGAGCCGAAGTCTTGATTCCCTTTCAAGTCGTTGACCGCGTCACGCAGCTCGCGAGGCATCAGGCCGAAACCGACTCGCAAACCCGGAGAGAAACTCTTGGAAAACGTCCCCGCATGAATGACCGTGTCACCAGCCGTGTCGAACGACCAGACGCTGGGCAAAAGGAAATCCGTACCGCGACTGTCAGGGAGCGGCTGCACGGCGTGCGATACCAGGCCGCTCCCTGACAGTCGCGGTACGGCATCAACTGGCGCACCGTAATGCAACTCACGATAGGCGGCGTCTTCAAGCACATAGATCCTTTCGCCGCGCCGCGTTGACCAGCACTTGGCGATCTCGACCAACTGGGCGCGGCGTTCCAGCGAGAGACTGATGCCAGTCGGGTTCTCGAATTCGCTGACGACGTAGATCAGCTTCACACGAGACAACTCGCCGGTGGCGTCGAGCCGATGCAACTCGGCTTCGAGAGCATCCATTCGCATCCCGTGCTCATCGGAAGGCAGCGCGATCGTGCGTGCTCCGACTCCTTCGAGCACTCCCAGAAACACAAAATAGGTTGGCGCGGCGACGAGACAGATGTCGCCAGGATCAAACAGCGCATCGGCCAGCAGAGCGAGCAATTGCTGGGAACCGGTCGTGCAGACAATGTCGTCGGCGACGGCAGTGCGATGTGCTGCCGGTGTCGATGTCTGTTCGAGCCGGGTCTGATAGTCGGCCAGATGTTGTCGCAGTCGCAACTCACCCTGCGTCGTGCCGTACTGCAACGTGGACTGTCCGCGTACCTCTTGGGCGAGAATTTCGCGCGCGGCCTCGATCGCTTCGGTCACGGGCAGCGATGCCGCATCGACTAGTCCGGCCCCCAGCGACAAGACGTGCGGGTGCTCAACCCCTTGCTGCATGAGAAAGCTGATGGCTTGATCGGCCGCCCAGCGGCGACGTTGGCTGAAGTTCGTAGGAGAATGGTTCATGGCCGCTTTGTAATCGAGAACGTGTGACTCTCCCATTCGACGGGCACTTCCCAAAACTCTCCGTCAACATTCGACAATGGCTTTCGCTCCTGCGGTTCAAGGCGTTATTTTGTCGATGTTTGGGAGGCAAGGTCTCCCGCAAGATGAGGTGATCCATGCTCCGCTATTTCACGAGTTCCGCTCAAAACGCTCGCTACTGTGACGGCGTGTCGCGCCGCAACTTCTTGCAGATCGGCTCACTGGCCTTCGGCGGTTTGACGCTGCCAAACCTTTTGCGAGCGGAACAATCCGGATCGGCCGCAGCCTCGAACAAGTCTGTCATCGTGGTCTATTTGTCCGGAGGAATTGCGCATCAGGACACAGTGGATTTGAAGCCCGATGCGCCGGACGAGATTCGGGGTGAATTCAAACCGATCGACTCGAAAGTGCCGGGGATTCAACTCAGTGAATTGCTGCCGAAGCTGGCGAACTGCACGGACAAGTTGGCGATCATTCGCAGCGTGGTCGGGCAGGTCGATGAGCACAGCAGCTTTCAAAGCCTGACCGGTCGAACGATGAATACGGCTCAGCGTGAAGGCTGGCCGAACTTCGGCTCGGCGGTCTCGAACATCCTGGGGCCACGGGATGCGATCACTCCGGCGTTCGTGGACTTGTTCCCGACGATGCAGCATCGGCCCTACAACAGCCCGTCGCCCGGAATGCTCGGCCCGTCGTTTCGCGGAGTGCGTGCGGATGGCGAAGATCTCGACAGCATGAAACTGCGGTTCGTCGATGCGTCGCGTTTCGGAACTCGACGCGATCTGCTGGCGTCAATCGACGGCATCAAACGCGACATCGAAAGCACGTCGCTGGCCGGTATGGATTCGAGCTATCAGAAAGCATTCGACGTGCTCACATCGAGCCGGCTGGTCGATGCGCTCGACGTTGAGAAGGAAGCTCCCGCCGTGCGTGAGCGATACGGCAAAGGCTCCGCGAAACATCTCGGCGATGGCGCTCCGATGTGGAACGATCAACTGTTGCAGGCCCGGCGATTAGTCGAAGCGGGCGTCCGCTGTGTCACGGTGGCTTACGGCTTTTGGGACACGCACGGGCAGAACTTCAAACACCTCAAACAGCACCTGCCGCTGTTCGACACCGGCATCTCGGCGTTGATCGAGGACATTTACGCTCGCGGCCTGGATCGTGACGTGACGGTCTGCGTGATCGGTGAGTTCGGCCGGACTCCGAAGATCAACAAAGACGCCGGCCGCGACCATTGGGCGCGGGTCAACAGCGCGATTCTCGCTGGCGGCGGCATGCGCGTCGGCCGAGTGCTCGGTGCGACCGACAAGTTGGGTGACTCAGCGATCGATCGCCCGATTCATTACCAAGATGTGCTCGCCACGCTGTACCACAACCTCGGCATCGGTGAAGACCCCACGATCACGACGATCGCTGGGGCTCGCATCCGCGTGCTACCGACGAGCGCGAGAATCGTCAGCGAATTGACTTAGATTTACGACCGCAGGCGAACTGGAGGGCGTCAGCCCCCGGACACAATAGTTGATCGCCCGGGGGCTAACGCCCTCCGGCTCACCTGCTTCGAAATGAGATGAAAGGACGAAGTGGCGATCATGCGATTCACCAAGATGCACGGTGCCGGCAACGACTACGTTTACGTCAACTGCTTTGAAGAGAAGTTTCCGGCGGACGTTGCGAAGCTGGCGATTGAGATCAGCGATCGGCACTTCGGCGTCGGCGGCGACGGCCTGGTTTTGATCTGTCCGTCGGAAATGGCCGACGCGCGGATGAGGATGTTCAACGCGGACGGCAGCGAGGCAGAGATGTGCGGCAATGCCGTCCGCTGCGTGGCGAAATATCTGTTCGATCACGGTATCGCTCGCCGCGAAACGCTGCGGATCGAGACGGGCAGAGGCGTGCTAACTCTGCAATGCGATGTGGACGGGGGCCGAGTTCGGCAAGTCCGCGTCAACATGGGGCCGCCGATCCTCAAGAGCGAGGACATCCCCACGACGCTGCCAGGCGATCCGCCGATCCGCCAGAAGCTGACGGCGGGGGGCCAGACGTTTGAAGTCACCTGCGTCTCGATGGGCAATCCGCATTGCGTAACGTTTGTGGATGAGATCACCGACGACTGGGTGCTGCGCATCGGCCCGCTGGTCGAGCATCACTCGGCGTTCCCGCGCCGGGTCAACGCCGAGTTCATCCAAGTGATCTCCCCCTCGGAATTCAACATGCGCGTTTGGGAGCGGGGCTCTGGTGAGACGTGGGCCTGTGGAACGGGGGCCTGTGCGTCAGCGGTCGCGGGAGTGATCGCCGGGCTGACCGAACGCAAAGTGACGGCTCACCTGCGTGGTGGCGACCTGCACCTCGAATGGGCCGAGTCCGGCGAGGTCTATATGACCGGGCCAGCCGTTGAGGTTTGCAGCGGCGTGTATGAGCCCACGTAGCCGCGACTTCCTCTTGCTGCACTTGGCCAGACGGGCTATCAACCCGCCCTCTTCTCAGTTCCCCTCGCTGATCCTGCCTGCCTTTCGCGGTCCATTCGCTTCCGAATGAGCCGTCTCCTCCCTTCGCCATCTGATCCCCTCGACCATGAATTGTCCCGTCGATCCGAAATGGATGTCGGTTCGTTGCCGCGCTGGCGCGACGATCGCTTTGTTGGCGATCATCAGCAGCCTGGCCGGCTGTTCGTTGGGAGTCATGGCGGGCCGCGCGATCTTCGGAGATCCCAAACAGGCTTCTGAGTTTCACGCTCGAACCGGCGTTGACCTGACAAAAGTCGAGAAGAAATTGCTGGTTGTGGTGCGGACGCCGCAAGCGATTGAGGGGGATATGCCTTCTCTCGATGTGGACTTGATCGACACGATTTCGCGGCGGCTGAAGCTGCATGGCGTGCAGGTCGTCGACCCGGATCTGGTCGCCAAATGGATCGATCAAAACGGCGGGCGGTTCGATCGTCCCTCGGAACTGGCGAGAGAGTTCGACACTCACTACATCGCGGTCATCGACATCGACACTTTCAGTTTGCACGACCCCAATAGCCCGAATCTGTTTCATGGAACGGCAGCCGGACAGATGCAGGTGTTTGAGGTTCAAGAGGTCGCCGGCTCGAAAGAAGCTCTGCAAGTCTTCGGCGGTAACTTCCGCAATAACTACCCGCCGCATGGTCCCGTGCCGGTGGATACGCTCTCGCCCAAGATGTTTCAGAAGCGTTTCGTCGACAACCTGAGCGACCGGCTCGGCAGCCGCTTCTACGACTTCCGCCTGGGCGACGAAATGTGACGGTCGATATGACACATGACCAAACCCGAATGACGAAAGAATGTCGAATGACGAAGCCCAAAATGCTCACGTCGGTTCGCGTCCGAATTTGTGCGCTGTTGCTGCTCTTGCCGCTCGCACTGACCGGCTGCATCAAGCCACTGATCTTCTGGGGCTACCTGCTGGGCGGCCCACCGTCGATCGAGCCGGACTTCGACATCATGACTAAGAAGTCTATGACGGCGAAGGACGCCTCCGTGGCGGTCGTCTGCTACGCGCCGTTGGAGGTCAAATACGATTTCTCCGCCATCGACCACGAACTGGCCAAGTACCTGACCTTCCGCCTGGTTCAGCACAAAGTGAAGGTCGTCAATCCGGATCGAGTCCGCGCCTGGCTGGATGAGAACGCCGACAACTGGGACGAGCCTTCCGAGATCGGCAAAGCTCTCGGCGTGAAGTACGTCGTCTACATCGACCTCGAAAGTTTCAATCTGTGGGAAGAGAACAGCCACAATCTCTACCGCGGCCATGCCGAAGGGGTCGTCAGCGTATTTGAGATCGACGAGGATGGCGAAGGGGAGAAGATCTACACGAAGGAAATCACGTCACGCTTCCCGACCATCGCCCCGCGAGCTTCCACCGAAGTTCCCTACGCGACGTTCAAGCAGCAATACCTCTCGCGTCTCAGCGAGGAAATCGGCCGCTTGTTCTATGAGCAGTACAACGGCGACGACATCCCGGACGCGACGTAGCCTAAAAGGCGACGAGTCCCTCAGCGGCCGAATTTGATTCGCACTGTCGTTTGAGAATTCCAAGTAGCCGCCGGTCCGCTTCCCAACGGCGATTCCGCGAACGCCGATGTCCAGGGACAGGCGTGGCCGACGCACATTGCGATTTCGCGGCATTTGCCCCGGCGAATCCGCTGATGGCGTTCCATGATGCCAAAACGCAACATCCCTGACTGACCTGAGGGACGAACGACGACTTTGTAAAAGGTTTCTCGCGGGCAAATTGACTCGGCACTGGCATGGTCTAGGTTTCTGGCACAAATCCGGAACGTCGGACGGCAACATCGAACGACGAATCGGTTCGGATTTCTATCAGACGGTTTTAGGGCCACCAGCATGTGCGGCATCGCGGGAATTCGGCGGTTTGACGGGGAACCGGTGCAGCGTGAGCGACTCGAGGCGATGGTTTCGACGCTCGACCATCGCGGCCCGGATGCGAACGGCATTGAGCTGCGCGGAGCGGTCGCGCTTGGGCATACTCGGTTGAGCATCATCGACCTCAGCGGTGGCGTGCAGCCGATGGTTTTGTCGGAAAACGACCGCGAGTTGGTCGTCACCTTCAATGGCGAAATCTTCAACTACCTCGAACTGCGGCAGGAGTTGATCGCTCTCGGCCGACGGTTCGACACCACATCAGACACCGAGGTGCTGCTGCAAGCTTACGCTCAATGGGGCGAAGACTGCGTGCAGCACTTCAACGGATAATGGGCCTTTGCGATTTGGGATGCTCGAAGCAAGAAGCTGTTCCTGTCGCGCGATCGGCTTGGTAAGCGTCCTTTGTTTTATACGGTCACGGGCAAAACATTTTTGTTTGGCTCCGAGGTGAAAGCGATCTTCGCTCATCCGGGGGTGCGCAAGACGATTGATCCGGTGGCCTCGATCAACTCTGCACGTTCTGGTCGGCTCAGCCGCCGCGAACGATTTTTGCCGGGATCAATCTGCTGCCGCCGGGACACTCGCTGACGGTGCAGGATGGCAAGCTGACGGTCACACAATACTGGGATCTCGATTTCTCCGAGACGCTCGACAACATCCCGGCGCGAGACCTGGAAGAGCAATTGCTCAACCTGCTGACGGAAGCCACGAAGCTGCGGCTCCGCAGTGACGTGCCGGTGGGAGCCTATCTCTCCGGTGGACTCGATTCGTCGATCACGGCGGCACTGGCGAAAGAGTTGAATCGCGAAAAGCTCTGCACGTTCTCGGTCGAGTTCGAGAATCCGGAATTCGACGAGAGCGTCTTTCAACAAGAGGTCGTGCAACGGCTCGGCACCGAGCATCACACGGTTCGCTGCTCGCACGACGACATCGGCCGAATCTTCCCACAAGTCATCCGACACACCGAGACGCCGATCCTGCGAACAGCACCGGCTCCGATGTTTCTGTTGTCGAAACTGGTCCGCGAGACAGGCATCAAGGTCGTGCTGACCGGCGAAGGGGCAGACGAAGCGTTCGGCGGTTATGACATCTTCAAAGAGGCGAAGCTGCGTCGCTTCTGGTCGCGGCAGCCGGATTCGCGCGTGCGGCCGATGTTGCTCAAGCGGCTGTACCCGTACATGAAAAACATCCAATCGCAGCCGCCCGCGTACTTGCGAGCGTTCTTCGGAGTGAAACCACAGACGGTCGGTCATCCGTTCTTCTCGCACCTGCCTCGGTTTGAACTGACCAGCAAATTGAAAGCATTCTTCACGCCGGAGGTGCTGGCCGCGACGTTCGAGCACGATCCACTCACGGGTGCCGAAGGCAATCTGCCGATGGCGTTCGCCGAATGGGACGACTTCTCGCGGTCGCAGTATCTGGAGGCGCGCGGGTTGATGCCGGGCTACATCCTCTCTTCGCAAGGGGACCGGATGACGATGGCCAACAGCATCGAGGGACGCTTCCCGTTCCTCGATCACCGCGTGGTCGAGTTCGCCGCCAAGCTGCCACCGCGATTGAAGATGGCCGGACTCGACGAGAAGCACATCCTGAAGAACGCGACTCGTCATCTCGTGCCGGACTCCATCCGCCAGCGATCCAAGCAACCGTATCGAGCCCCCGACGCTCAGAGTTTCTTTGACTCTGACTCAGGCATGGCACGCTTCGAGTACGTCGATGCGCTGCTCTCGCCGAGCGCGATCGCGAACGCCGGGCTGTTTGATCCCGACTCGGTCAGCAAGCTGGTGGAGAAGGCTCGCACCGGAGCGGCGATCGGAACGAAAGACAACATGGCGCTGGTCGGCATCCTGTCGGCCCAGCTTGTGGTCGAGCAATTCGTGAATGGCCGCCCGGTCGATGTGCCGGAAGCGGCGTGTGTGTGATGTCATCTGTAGGGTGGGTCGAGTCATCGAGACCCACCATCCTGCGTATCA
>SXKJ01000165.1 GCA_005778115.1 Planctomyces sp.
GTCCGATCGGGGTCATCGAGTCGACGGCCTTGATCCCGGTCTGCAACGGCTGCTTGACCGGCTGACGTCCAGCAATGCCCGGAGACGTGTATTCCAGTGGCCGCGTGGCGGTCGCGAGGATCGGGCCTTTGCCGTCCAGCGGGTTGCCCAGCGGATCGACGACTCGGCCGACGAGCGCATCGCCGACGGGCACCGACAGCAACGCACCGGTCGTGCGGACCTCGTCCCCTTCAGCGATCTTCAGAGCGTCGCCGAGGACGATGATGCCGACGGAGTTTTCTTCCAGGTTGAAGACCTGCCCGCGAATTCCGCCGGGGAACTCGACCATTTCGCCGGACATGGCCGACGACAGGCCGTAACACCGAGCGATGCCGTCACCCACTTCGAGCACGCGACCGACTTCGGCCGTTTCGATCTGGCCGCGAAAGTCCTCAATCTCCTTCTGGATGACTGAAGCGATTTCGTCCGGTTTGAATTTCATGGAGGCTCCTCTCGCGCAAGCGGGCTCTGAGCTGTTTCAGCCGAGTCCGCAGCGAACTGTCATAAACGGTATCGTCCACGCGGATGACCATGCCGCCGATCAACGACGGGTCAGTCTCCGCTTCAAGAATCGGTTCAAACGCAAACGCCGCTCGCAGCTTGTCGCCGATCGCCTTCCGAGACTCCTCCGACAGCGGCATCGCCGTCTTGACCGAGACTCGCTTGCGACCACTCGACCGCTCACTCTGAATCCGCGCCGCCCGCAAAATGTTCGGCAACAGATCGAGCCGATCGTGCCGAGCCAACACCTTCAAAAAACTCGTGATGAACTCCGAGCCACGCCCCGCGACGACCCGCTCAATCAGCTTGAGCTTGTCCCCACGATTGATCGTCGGCGAAACCAACAACCGCTCGAAGTCCGCATTCTTCGCCAGCACGTCATCGACGAAAGACTGCCCCTCTTCCAGAGCCGCCTCAACGCCGACCGTGCTCTTCGCCGCCTCAAGAAACGATTTGGCATAAACCCGCGCGATCTGCATCGCACTCGGGTCTTCCATCACGCTTGAAATCTTGGTTTGAAGCGACTCGGCCATGACACCCTCGTAGGTCAGCCTTTCTAGGCTGACCCGAATGGCAACTGACGTCCGAAGACGAATGCCTTCCAAAAACACTTTTGAATTGAATGTCGGTAGTCTTCAACGCGAGTCAGCCTGGAAAGGCTGACCTACGAACTAAGTCTTCGATCCCATCTGATTCAGCGCTTCCTGCACCAGGCGGTTCTGGTCGTCGCCCGACAACGCTCGACCGAGGACGTGTTCGGTGGCACCGATCACGTTGGCTGAGACGAAATCAAACAACTCTTTCATCGCCAAGTCGCGAGCATGCTCGATGTCCTCGATCGCCCGCTTGCGAGTCGCCTCGGCTTCTTTGTTGGCGGTCGCGACGATCTCTTGCTTCGTGTGTTCTGCATCTCGGCGAGCTTCGGCCAGGATGTCTTTGACATCGTCCTGCACCTTTTCGAGCTTCTTGGCGTGTTCAGCCAACATCGCCTCGGCTTTGACTCGCGCGGCTTCCGCATCAGCAATCTGCTGCTTCATGCGGCCTTCACGTGTGTCCAAGCCTTGGATGAGCGGGCCCCAAGCGGCCTTCTTCAGGACGATGATGTAGATGACAAACGTGACCAGCGACCATATCGCCAAGTCACCTTTGAAACCCAGCGGAGCACCCGGCGCGGCGTGCCCACCTTCATGAGCCGCATCCGACGCGAAAGCCGGCGTGACGAGATCGGACTGCCCCAAGAGCAACCCCATCATCAACAAACCCAGTCCAATCAGCTTGTGCATCGAAGCACCTCGAAAAGACACGAATAAGATCAAACACTTCAACCGTAACCCCGGTTCAACATACACTCAGCACTCGAACCGGACGCTAGCGCGCTCCGGCTGATTTGCTGAGAGCCAGTCGAAGCTAGTTGCTCGCAGCCGGCGGAGCACCGTGGATGATGCAGACGATCAACGCGAAGAACGTCGCACCTTCGACGAGCGCGGCCGCGATGATCATGGCGGTTTGAATGTTGCCAGCGACTTCCGGTTGGCGAGCCATGCTCTCCAAGGCGGACGAGCCGATGCGACCAATGCCGTAGCCGGCACCGATGATCGTCAACGCCGCACCGATCGCTCCACCAGCGAGCAACGGCGAATCGGCGGCCATTGCCGGAACCGTCATCGCCACCACGGCCGCAATGGCCACACACAGGGTCTGAACTGCTTTTGTCACTTTGTCGTCTCCTCTGAAACTAGAGTTGTCGGGGACCAACCCCGCGTTGCCAATGAACCGATTTCCCAAACCACCGCCGGTTAGTGCGGATGAACTGCCGTGCTGATAAACAGGGTCGCCAAGAACGAAAAGATGTACGCCTGAAGGAATGCCACAAACAGCTCCAGCATTCCAACGCCAACTTGGGCCAAGATGCTGGAAGGAGTCACGATCCAAAACAGCCCGGTATCCACGATGCCGGGCATCGCAATGAACCCGAGAAATACAGCAATGACCGTGTGACCCGCCATGATGTTCGCAAAGAGTCGCACTGCCAACACGCCGTGCTTGATGAACAGGCCGAGCAGCTCGATGCACCAGATCATCGGGATCAGCAGTGGCTTCAAAGCGCCCGGCACGTCCATGTGAGGACACAGAGCCTTCCAGAATCCCGCAAAGCCCAACTCCTTCGACCCGTAGGCAATCACGGTCCCGAAGACGGTGACGGCCAGAGCACCAGTGACGTTGATCTCGCCTGTTGCAGAGCCGAGCCACGGCAGCGCACCGAGCAAGTTGCAAATCAGCACATAGAAGAAGCAACTCCAAATGAACGGCAGATATTGGTCAGCCGGATGAGCATGAGCTGCTGCCGCGTGGCCATGATCATGGCCGTGATGCTCGTGGCTATCGTGCCCGTGATGCCCCTCGCCAATTGTTGGCCGAACGACACTGTCTCGCAGGTAAATCGCGATCGTCTCCCAGAAGTTCCACCAGCGACCGGTTACTGGCCTGCCGCCAGCGACTCGTTTTGCCAAGCCGGTTGCGATCCAAAACACAACCACCACCGCGACCAACTGCAGCACCATGAATTTGGTAAGAATCAGTCCCGGTTGCTCGAGGCTTTTTCCGGCAAATGGCTGAGGAATCAGAATCTTCCCCTGCATCGCCGCATTCACTTCTTCAAGCTTGGGGGCATGCAGATGCAGCGCTTCCGTGACATACCAAGGCACGCTTTCCAGGCTGTCGTAGGTGTGACTCGACGTCAAAGGCGCCGGCACCTCGAAGTAAGGAAAGTCCCGAACATGATGGAACGTATCGCCTGACATTCAGCCGAACTCCGTCAGCGGATCACTGCATGGCTGTCTGGCTTCGACTCTGAATTGAGCAAAGTCGCCTCAGGCGAATTCACGATCAACAGCGTCTCTACCAACAACGTCACGGAATAAAACACCACGAGCCAACTCAAGAACTCTTTCAGCCCCAAGTCGGCTCGAACTTCTTTCAAAACCAGCGTCGCCACAAGCACGACAAACATTCGCAAACCAGAGCTCGTCAGGAATGCAAAAGCTTTATTATTCGCGAACTCAAAAAATGGGATCACAAAGAACAGCAAGCAGCCAGGAACCCAGCACAACAGCGCCGAGTAGCTCAGCCCTTCCAGCCCCAAACCCCCAGCCAGCCAATACGCCGGCCCCGCGAGAATGGCCCACAGCGCAGCAGCACAAGCGGTGAAAACACCACTGCGTCGCATCGGAGTTTGAGTCACAGAGTTCAACGTCATTTTCGGAAAGGACCAGAGTTATCGGTTGTCTTCTCAGGCGAACTTGAAGGGGGAGATTTTAGAGGTGGAGTGAGCCGCTTGATCAACTGCATAAAACTCGTGCCAGCTACGAAGAAGCCGAAACACGAACCTAGCACCACCAACCACGGCGAAGTCTTCCAGCGAGCATCCAACCAATATCCGACGCCAGCCGGCAGGCAAAACTGCAAAGCGATGTTGGTGATCTCGGAGACCCACCGCGAAGCGACTGCCATCGGAGGCTCGGAATCCTGGCGTGGCATGAAAACAACGCCTCCAGGGACCGACAGAAAGGCGGGGAAGGTAGTGGTGGCTTTCGAGTCCAGCAAGCGTCTCGACAACACCTTTACAAGGAATTCTTAGGCAACGGATCAAAGGCTTCTCAGGGCCGGGAAACAGCTTCTTGCTCCTGCTGCTTTCCTCTTTGATAAAGCTCTTCCATCTCCTTCAGTGTCGAATCGCGGATGCTGCGGCCTTGTGCCTTCAAGGCATCCTCAATGAAACGCACTCTCCGCTCAAACTTGGCGTTGCTCTTACGAAGAGCTTCTTCCGGGTTGATCTTCCATCTTCGAGCCAGATTGGCAACGACGAGCAACACGTCTCCAAATTCCTCTTCGACACGGAGGCGTCGAGCCGCATCGGCAATCGGCTCATCCGGGACCGGAGCCATGTCCACGGACGCGGCAATCTGCGGGATTTGACCGTCGGCGAACAGTTCGACGGCGAGTTCGTCGATCTCCTCGCGGAGTTTGTCGAACAGCATCGCTCGATGCGGAAAGTCATAGCCGACCCGCGCGGCCTTCTCGGCGATACGAGCACATCGCGCGAGCGCCGGCAGCGCGGCGGGCAAGCCGTCGAAGATCGAGTCCCTTTGCTTCTCGTGTTGTTTTGCCCGATCCCAGTTCGTCAGCACTTCCTCGGCCGTGTGCGCCTTCTCGTTGTCGAAGACGTGTGGGTGCCGAGCGATCATCTTGTTCGTAATCACGTCGAGAACTTGTTCGATGCCGAACCGCTCTTCATCGCGGCCGATCTGAGCATCCAGCACGACCTGCAACAGTAGATCGCCAAGCTCCTCAACAATCGCGGTGTCCTCTTTCGAGTCGATCGCCTCCAGCAGTTCGTAAGTCTCTTCGAGCGTGAACGGCTTGATGGTTTCAAGCGTTTGCTGACGATCCCAAGGACAGCCAGTGGGCGAGCGGAGGCGAGCGATGACTTCACACAGCCGCGCGAACGCGGTACCGACGGCCGGCAAGTCAGGCGGCTTTCCAAATTGGGACGGATCGAGTGCGGACATGGCGAGATACGTTGGCAAGCCAAGCTGCGATTCGCAAGCAGAGTGTGGTGCGACGCTCCGCGTCGCAACTCACGACGCGGAGCGTCGTGCCACAATGATTGCGACTCCGCCGTCCTACGCTTCTTGCCATGTCGGCTCGAACTGCCGCATCTCTGGCGACGAGAGGACGCGGTTCACGTCGAGCACGGCGATTAGCCGCGCGTCTCGTTCGACGACTCCGCTCAAGAAGCTGACGGCCGGGCCGATCATCAGCGTTGAGCATGGTTGCAAGTCCTCGGCGGTGATGCCGCGAATGCCGGTGACGCGATCAACCACCCAACCGGTCGAGATCTCTTCGCGAGTCGAGCGGACCACGATCAGCCGTTGCGAAACATTGCTCTCGGCGACAGGCAGACCCAACAACGAACGCAGATCGACGACCGAGAGCACGTCGCCGCGCAGATTGGTCACGCCGTGCAGCCAGTCCGGGACATTGGGGAGTATCGTGATGTGTGGCAGTCGTTGCAGTTCCAAGACGTTGGCCAGCGGCACGGCGTACTGCGACTCGTTGAGCATGAAGAGCACATGCTTCACGGCCGGACTGGCGGCTTCTTGCTGAGGCGAGTTTGGGAGATCGGCCAACGGCTCATGCGATGTCTCACGGTCGATCTGCGCGAGCAAGCTTTGCAGGCTGAGGGCATCGGGAACTGCAACGGCATCGGTCACGATGAACTCCTCGTTCGTAGCCTGACTTTCCGACCTTGTGAAACAATTGACGCACAGGCGAGCGGGCTCGGAGAGTCAGGCTACTTTACCCCACGAACACATCCGCGGCGGACCTCACGGAGTGGCCGGTTCGGGCGCGGCGAGCGATGGAGCCGATTCGGCTTTCAGTGCCGATTCGATGCAGGCCAGCAACTGTTCCGACTCGAACGGCTTTGTCAGATACCCGTCCGCCCCCTGCCGTTTGCCCCACAGGATGTCCATTTCGTGGTTCTTGCTGCTGAGCAACACGACTTTAATCCCGCACGTCTCCGGGAACGCCTTGAGATGCCGGCAGACCTGAAAGCCGTTCTTCTTCGGCAGGATGATGTCGAGCACAACTAGGTCAGGCCGTTCACGCATCGCGACTTCAATCGCCTCGTCGCCGTCGGACGCGGCGAGCACGCGGTGGCCCCCCGCTTCAACCGACTCGCGAATCAATCGCAAAGCGGTTGGGCTGTCGTCAACGATGAGGACGGTGGCAGGGGTCATTCGGAATTCGGAATTCGGAATGCGGAGGGGGAATATGAAGCGACCTCAATTTCCACCTTCCCCATTACGATTTCCGCCTTTGTTCATCACCAGCGTTGTTGAAAATCTTCCACCAATGCGTTGCAGCTTTCGCGGAAGTCGTTGCGGAGTTGCGGTGACTGAAACTCTTCGCCGAACCGCGCGAGCAGGTCGCGGAACGCGGAAGCGAAGTTCTTACCGAGATTGCGGTGCATGGTGATCGTCGCGGTTTTCGCTTTGGGACTGAGACTGAACATGCTCGTCCACGATTCGCGATCGAGCACATCCAGCACGACTTTGCTCCGTTCGCGCAGTCGCCAGACGGAGGGCAACTCGTCGGCGAAGAAGGTTCCATCGAAGCTCCCGATCCCCGTGTCGAGGATCATGACGAGCATCTCCAGCGAAGTCTCAATCATCCGAATCATACGTTTGACGTGGTCGGTTCGTTCGAGCTTCCCCATCTGCTGCTCAAGTCCACCCACAAGATGCACCAACAGCCTCTCCAGCCGGTCGTCGTCTGACGGCCGCCTGTCAGCCGCGGCAGGCAGTGCTTCTTGGGGGTTCATCGGTTTTCGGAATGGAGAGGTCAGTCTCTAGGAGAACAGGAAATAAGGATTGCAGAGTAAGGATTGCAGAAGGCAAAACTTCAGAGGCAGTTCTCCTTACATCATTCTAAAATCCGGCTCTCCGCCATCCGTGTTGAAAACGAATTCGTGAGCCGCAAGGCGCTAGCCGCGGGTCGATAAAAAGAACCCGCGGCTAGCGCCTTGCGGCTCACTGGCCCTGAAATCACCACGGATGGCGGAGAGCCTAAAATCCTTATTCTGCAATCCTTATTTCTTGCGTCGGTTGGTTCACAAGGAACTACTCACCGTTGCCAGATACTTCGCGACCTTGTGAGTCAGTGCATCCGCTTCAAACGGTTTCGTGATGTAATCCGAGCAGCCGACTAACCGGCCGCGGAGCTTGTCGAACATCCCGTCCTTGCCGGAGAGCATGACCACCGGAATGTTCTGCGTTGCTTCGTGCTTCTTGATGAGCTTGCAGAGCCGATAGCCATCCAGCCTCGGCATGTTGATGTCCAACAGAATCAGGTCGGGCCGGCACGCTCCGAGTTCCTTGATCGCTGCCACGCCATCGAAGGCGGAGATGACTCGATAACCGCGCCGCTCCAACGTCAGCGACACGAGCTTGCGCACCGTCGGGCTGTCATCGACCACCATCACCAGCGGCCGGCCATCTGACGAGGCGACTTCGGCGGGTGGGTTGAACGATGTTGTCAGCGCTTCGACATCCGCACTCGTTTCGGATTCAGGACTGGCGGGCACCTCGTTGAATCGCGTTTCCACGGTGACTTCAGGTTCCACTGGCGTCCTCGCGACAAAAGACGGCAGGGGGGGCGGAGTGGTCGGTAGCGGTGGTGGCACGAACGCTGCCGGTGTCTCCTCAACCGACTCGGTCGGCCATTCTGAGCGATGAACCAGATCGCTCCAACGCCGGCGAACCGGTTCTATCTGAGCCGGTTCCGTCGTCCAATCGTCGTTCGTTTCCGAAACGGTTTCGACGGCGACCTGTGGCGTTGGTGGCGATTCCGGTTCCCTAGCCTCTTGCGAAACGTCCGCGGGAATCACGTCCTGTGCGGATTCGACTTCGACGATCGGCGCTTCCGCCGCGATCTCCACCGGAGCGGCGATCGGTTCTGGAATCTCGACAACCAGCGGAGCAGTCACGACGACCACCGGTGCCGGAGTTGGATTCGCCAGCGATTGCACCCAGATCAGTCCTGCGCTCGCGGCGGCATGACCGGGTGACAATTCCAAAACACGTTCCAGACAACGGAGCGTGTTGTCCGGCGAGTTCGCCGTCCAAGCCAGCCAGAGCCACACGCTGGGATCATCGGGTAAGTATTCGGCCGCGCGTTCAAAGCTCGCCGCCGCGACAGAGTGCAACCCCGCGCGTGCCGCAGACATCCCGCGTCGCAACGCCAATTCACCCGCTGAAGAATCGTTGTCTTGTGTCAGCATAAAAATACTTTCTGCAAGAGAGCGGCGCGACGCGGAGCGTCGTGCCACAATGCGGCTTTGCCGCTCTATTTCTTCTGAAACTGATCGATCCCTTCTTCCTTCCACACCTTCAGCGTGGCGGAATCTTTTTGATTGATTCGCACACCGATCGCGTTGACCGGGAAGTCGTACTTTCGTTGGATCTCGATCCACATCTTTTTGACGTTCTCAGGAACAGCCATGTCATCACCAAATCTCAAAACGAAAACCTCAAATCCACTTCACGCCGCACACAGCGAGAACTCGCCCAACAAGTCCTCCAAAGACTCCTGGGAATACCACTCAGTCGCTTCCGGGCCGACGACCGACAGCGCCAATTGATTGGCTGCCGGCAGCAATTGCAGGCGGCACGTTTGCCATAAGTCCTCGGCCGTGATCTGCTCGATCTCCGCGAGGATTTCCGTTTCCGGCAGGTGCCGACCAAAGTACAACTCTTGCGTCGCTAGGCGGCTCATGCGCGAGTGAGCATTCTCCGCCGACAACAACTGCTGACTGCGCAACTGCATCTTGGCGGTCCACAATTCTTCTTCGTCGATCTCCGTCCCGAACGTCGCGAGCTGCTGCAACTCCATGATCGTCAGTGCGACCACCGATGTGAGATGTTCGGGAGCTGTGCTCCCTTCGATGACCAACACGCCGGCGTCTCGATAGGCATGGAGCTCTGACGAGATTCCGTAAACCAATCCGCGCTCTTCGCGCAGCTTGCGGAACAGCCGCGAACTCAGACCGCCACCGAGTACCGTGTTGAGCAGGAACAACCGATAGCGTTCCGCCGCGCAATACGCTGGAGCTTCCAGTCCGATCGCGAAATAAGCCTGAGACACAGGTGACTCGTGAAGCGCGACGCCGGAATGAAACCGGCAGCGTGTGGGGCGGCGCGACGGACGGATACCATCGAGTCGCCAGAAGCCGTCCCGAATCTGATCGGCGAGCGCGTTGTGTTCGACGTTGCCTGCCGCCGCGATGATGATGCGGTCGGGTGTGTAATGCCGCCGCACGAACGTTCGCACGTCGTCGCTCGTGATCCGTTCGATTGCGGGAGCGTTGCCCGCCACCGCTCCGCCCAGGGCGTGATGCGGCCAGATCAATCGTTTGAGCTGCTGGTGCACATGCTCGGTCGGCGTGTCGTGGTTCAGCCCGACTTCGCGCAGCACCGCTTTTTTCTCACGCTCGATATTCTCGTCCGGGAAGACCGAGTTCAGCAGCATGTCGCCGAACAACTCGGTCGCGTAGGTCAGGTACTCGTCCAGCACGTTCGCGTAGAAGCATGTGTAATCGCGAGCCGTAAAGGCTCCCATCGCTCCGCCCGCCACGTCCATCAAGCGTGCGATCTCAAACGCGCTGCGGCCGCTTGTTCCTTGAAACAGCGCGTGTTCGGCGAGGTGAGCCAGGCCGCTCAACCCAACCGGATCGTCCTGCGGTCCCGCGTCGACCAGCACGCCCAAAGAAACGCTCCGCGAACACGGAAGATTTTCCGTGACGATGCGAATGCCGTTTTCGAGTCTGCTGAATTGATACACCGCCAGCTCCGAGCTTGTTTCCAAAGCGTGAAAACGTCGCCGATCTCAGGAGCTTGTCGTCCGCGGCGCGATGCAACAGTGACTGTGGCGAACGCTCAATCGCGTGAAAACAAAGCTGGCGGGACGCACTCCGGACGGCGGGGAAGTATACCCCCGGCTCTCTCGACACATGCGCCACAGTCCGCCGGGCATCCGCAAATTCGCGCGGCCCTTCTGGACACTTCGGATCGTTGCGGTTGTAGCCGTTGCAACAATCAAAGCAGTCGAGCCGCTTGTAACCGAACTCGCCTGAGTGCGGGCAACGCGCTCAACAGTGATTATTCGGGAGTCGGGGGGGAGATGGGTCGCATTGTGTCGTGCCAATTGCTGCCCATGAACATAGTCTCGGCTCACCGCCCGCGTTCTGGCGAACGGCGGTTACGCCGGAGTTACTGGCCGAGATTCAGCCGGACCACTTTGCCTTGGCGAGCACGGCCATCGACTTCGCCAGCGAAGAACAACTCATCAGAGTTCGGTGATCGCAGCGCGACGGAGCTCGGAGCGACCGTGCCTGTCGCGAAGCGACCTGCCGGGCGGCCTTGTGGATCGAAGACGTGGACTGTCTTTGTCTGTTGCTGAGTCACATACAGATTGCCGATCGCATCCAGACACAAGCTCGCGAGGTGATAGTCGGTCTCCGGCGACGTCGGCAGTTGCAAAAGAATGGAGTGCGACTCGATCTTGCCCGGTTCCGACAGGCGGAATTCGAGAATCCGATTGAACTGCGATTCCGCAACCAGAACCCGCTGATGAACCGGATCGAAAACGACACCCGTGGGATAACCGATCTTCGCCGCGACGACCGACACTTTGCCGGCGCGATCCACATAGTGCAGCTTGCCGATCGGATTCTTAATCTGCACATATCCCGGATCGGTGAAATAGAAGCCCCCTCGCGGATCGACCGAAATGTCGTAGGGTGCGCGGAACGGAGTGCCGTCACAGTCTTTCGCCGCGACGCCGACCACCTTGCCCTCGAACGACAACCGCAACACCGAGCGGCGTTCGACGTCGCAGACCAGATGCGTTCCTTCCGGCTCGATGCGATGTCCCTTTGGACTGGCCAGCGTCGCCCACACCGATGATTCACCGCTTGGCGAGAACCGCACGATCTGATTCTTGTGCGACACATACCCGAAGCCTTGCGAGTCGAACACCAAGCCATCGCAGTACGAGTCCACCGAGAAGACTTCGTTATCGAGGGCAGAAACTGGTGTTGGCGCGGGCTTCACCGGATCGACCTGAGCGACCGCTGTGTCATCGTCATCGAAAAATAGCTCTTTCGGCTTTGCTTTCGGTTTCACATCGGCCTGTGGCTCTTCGTCGAAGTCGAGATCCAATTCCTTTGTAGGAACCGGTTCGGGCGGGACACCGATTTTCGGAGACACGACTGGCTGCTCTAACCGAAGTTCTTCCGTCGGAAGCTCCCGATTGGGAGTCTCGGCGACAGAGGTTTCCATGGGTTCCGACTCAGGCTGCTCAACCTTCGCCCCGGGTTGTTCTGGCGCCACCGTGGGATGCGGAATTGGCAGGTAAGTATCCCCTTCCGAAAGCGAAACAATGGCAGGCGTTCCCGCGCTGGAATCTGTGTTGTTAGCAACGGCGGACTCTTCCTGGCTACCAACAACCGGATCGCTCGGCGCGTAGGCCGATGGCATGTATTCGGTCGTGTGACGTGAGGTCGGCAGATGCCGGCAGCCCCACAACGTGCAGAGCCCCAGCGTCGCCATCGACAACGGGGAACGAACGAAACGGCTGAAGCGAACGAACGGAGATTTCATCTCGCACCACTCCTGCGAGCGATACGCCTTGGGACGGCGGACGCTGCAAAACAAAGCTTCGGGGCTCGGCAAGTTGTTTCCGAGAATTCACACCGAGATATCGGCGGCGCGAGTCGGAAAGAGCCGCTTGTTCGCGTGACAACGGCCGCATCTGCGAGACATCCCGCGCAGCGTGCGAGGCACAGCGGATGCTCGACCGGCACCGATTGCTCGCACCGTCGCACACACACCGAACGTGCGGAGCATGGCTATTCAACCGCGCGGAAGGGAGGTGTCGAATGCACCAATCAAGCCGTAGGGTGGGTCCGGTCATCGAGACCCACCGTCATCTCACCGGACACGCTGGTGGGTCTCGCGATGCTCGACCCACCCTACAGACGCTCACCGCAACGCCTCGAGCGCCGATAGCCGCATCGCGCTCAAAGACGGAATCAACCCACCCACAAATCCCAGCATCAAACTCAGCAAACATCCAACCGCCAGCACTTGCGCATCAACCGTCAATCGCAGCACGACGAACTTCCCGCCCCCCTGCCCGCTGCCGACGATGCTGCTCGCCGTCCAGCCGTCGGAGAGGCTTCCTAACGCGACACCAATCAAGCCGCCAATCATCGCGATCAGCACTGATTCCAGCAGGAAGCAGATCAGGATTGAACGGCGGCGATACCCCAGCAGCCGCAGCACGCCGATGTCTTTGATCCGCTGGCTGATCGCCGCGAACATCGTGTTCATCACGCCGAACACGCCGCCGACTGACAGGATGATCGTCACGAAAATGATCGCGTACAGAAACTGCAAGTTGAGCTGATTCAAACTCTCGAAGTAATCGGTCTCGACGATCGCGTTGACCGACGCCTTCTTGTAGTCATTGTTGAAGTACGCCTTGACCATCTCCGCGTCCCAGTGGTCGTCACTCTTAGGCTCGATCCACTTCGGAATAGGATCGGCCTCTTCGGCGAATTCTTTGCCGGCCGCTTTCGCCGCGGCCGCGCGCTTCGTGATGTCTTCGGCCTTGGCGGTTGCCTCGGCGATCTTTGCCAGCCGTTCCGCTTTGTACGCCGCGCGCTGATCGCGGTGGAAATCCTTCGAGGCTTGCAACACCAGCGTCGAATACGACTCGCTGCCGAACATCGGGCCGACGATCGAACGCTTGGCCCAGACCTCTGAGTCGAACGTGCTTCCTTCCGACTTCATCACTCCGACGATCACCCAGGTGCGGCTGTTGACGTGAAACGTGTCGCCGACATCCATTCGCTTGAGGTGCGGTTTCGACATCGCCTCCGGCCGATCTTTCCCCAGCTCGCGAGCGATCCCTTCGCCGACGACCACCTCATAAGCATTGACCGGCACCTTCGAGTCTCCCTGCGGCGGCAACTCGCGAGCCCCCGCGTCCGACAGCCAGCTTCCCCCCGGATAAAGCGGCAGCCCATGCACTCGGCCGGTCAACGGCGAGTCATCGACACCGCGCATCTGCAAGAAACGGCGCTCCGGCCGACCCGGCACCGATGCCTCGACCGGTTGATTCACGATGATGTAGGTCTCGCGGCTGAGCAGCGGCTGCTGCCCGTCCTTCGCCACCGCCTCTTGAGCCTCGATGTCGCCGACGTTTGCGAAGGCGAGATTGCTGAAGCCCTCATCGGTCGAGCCTTCCGCCAGCACCAGCACGTTCCGTGGCTGACCGCTCGATTGCGTCAGCACATACATCCCTTTGACGAACGCCAGCATCACCGTCAGCAGCGACAACACCAGCGTGAAGGCCAATCCGGTCAACAACGTCGTTCGCCAGCGCACCAGCAAGTTATGAAGGTTGTAACTCAGCGGCACTTTGCTCAGGACGATCAAGACCACGATCAACCCGGCTGCTCCGCCGAATCCAATCGCCGGATTCGTGAAGGCCAAAGTCAGCAGTCCGGTGACATAGCCGCCAATCAGCAGCACCAGCAACACAACGATCGCGATGATGATTTCCCACATGCCGCCGCCTCATAGAGCTTCTGAAAACTTTTGAGTTCACTGCCAACCATCCGACCGATAGACTGCCGCCACCATGCTCAAGATGACTCAGGAATTGGAAAAAGCGGTCTCTGCTCAACATGGCGGGCCGCTGCGTATTGCCGGTGAAGAACGGTCGTATGTCGTGATGTCCGACGACCTGTATCGCGAACTGAGCGGCGTGGCTGACGACGCGGATTTGGAAGAGTCGGTCGCAGCATTACAGCGAGCCATGTCTGATGTTCGTGCGGGACGGACTCGTCTCGCGAGCGACTTCCTCGACGAGCTGAGCCGCAAATATGCCGTACCGAGTTGAAATCGCTCCCACTGCCGAAGAAGAGATCGAAGCGGTCTACCGCGCCATTCACGCGGATTCCCCGATCAACGCGAATCGCTGGCGACAACAACTGTCGGAAATCTTCGAGCATCTGCGTCTCTTTCCCGAAGGTTGTGGTTTGGCTCCAGAGAACGATCGAGTGGACTTCCAAGTGCGTCAGACGTTTCATGGGGTCTACCGGATTCTTTTCACGATCGTGGATGACCGCGTTGTGATTTTGCATTTCCGACATGGTGCTCAACGTCCTTTGGCCGCCCGTCGCATTGCTCGCCCTGAACAGTGAGATCATCCCACGCGAGCAAACACTTCGGACACTTTCACGCGACACGCGGTCCAGGCGGGAATGAAACTTCCCAGGAACGCCGTCCCGCCGCCGACGGCCAAACCCCACCACCAGGCATCGGCGGGAATCAAGAACTTCGGAAAGAACGCGATCGGAAACGGGATGCCTCCCGCCACTTGATTGACCAGTAACCAGGAACCTCCCGCGCTGACGACTCCCGATGCAATGCCGATCAGCAGCGCCTCACCGAGCACCAGCACCATGATCTGCAACGGTCGGAAGCCGAGAACCTTCAGCACCGCGAACTCCGTCTGCCGTTCGCGCACGCTGATGCTGATTGCGTTCGCGATGACGACCGCCAACGTCACCAGAATCGCCGGAGCCAACAGCCACCGCATGCCCCACAGCAGATCGCGATACGCCTCAAGAAACGTCGAGATTCCCGATGACGCCGTTTGCACCTTCACCGCCGGCAATGAAAATTGCGGTGACTCCTGAATCTGCGCCGCGACCTGCGTAAACGATTGCGTGTCTGGCACGCGGAGCCAGACGAGATTCATCGTCTTGTTGGCCATCGCATGAGCCTGCCCGTTGTGCTTCTGTTTGTAGGCGTCGATCGCGCTCAGGAAGTAGTCGATATTCATGGCCGCGCTCTGGTCGTATCTCCGAGCCGGCAGAGTTCCAACTACCTCGACTTCGAGGTCGATCTCTTTGTAGTTGAAGCTGTGAATGATGAAGCGGTCACCGATCTTCTTCTTCAGCCGCTCCATCCGATCGCGACCCAGCAGGATGCCTTGCCGGTTCTGCTCCAACTTGGCGACACCCGCTTCCAGCGTCTTGCGATCGGCTGAGTCAGGAGGCAAGTCCTCCAGCCCATCCATCATCGTCAGCAGTTTTTTCGGTTCGAGACAGAACGCGAAGACGATGTTCTCAAACGTCCGCTTCTTCGGATCGAGCGACCCGCCATAGAACGTCCAAGTCATGTTGTCCGACGGCTTGATGTGTTCCGACTCCGTCGCGGCTCCCTCTTTGAGCGACGTGGAATAGGCATACGGCATCATGCTGGGAATGCGCCAGCGTTCGGACACGATCGCTTTGATGTTCGCCGGCTTCTCAGTCGTCGCGTTCGCCAGAAAGCCGAGGATCGACCAGACCAGCGTGACCACAAAGACCAACACCATCGTCCCCAACGCCGTCAGAGACGACCGCAGTTTGTTCCGCCAGAGGTTTTGATAAATGAGCCGCAGGAATTTCATCGAAGTCTCCAAAGCCGTACCGCGACCGTCAGGGAGCGGCCCGCGCCAAACGCTCACCGGGCCGCTCCCTGACGGTTGCGGTACGGCGATCTGATGTCAGTTCTCAATTTGTTCGACCAGCTTCCCTTTTTCCAGATGCAGAATTCGATCTGCGCGAGCCGCGGCACGCGGGTCGTGCGTGACCATCACGATGGTCTTCTTCAACTGCGTCCGCAGTTCGCACAGCAGATTCAAAATCTCTTCCGCCGACTTTGCATCGAGATCGCCGGTCGGCTCGTCTGCCACGATCAACGCCGGATCGGTCACGATCGCGCGAGCGATACCGACACGCTGACATTGCCCGCCGGACAATTGCCCCGGCCGGTGATGCAGGCGATCCGACAACCCAACGATGTCGAGCGCCGTCAGCACTTGTTGCTTTCGCTGAGCGGCCGACAGCGGCAACAGCAACAGAGGCAACTCCACGTTCGCGTAAGCCGTGAGCACCGGCAGCAAGTGATAAAACTGAAACACGAACCCCAGGCTGCGTGTCCGCCACGCCGCCAACTGGCTCTCGCTCAGATGCGAGATTTCCGTGTCGCCAACCCACACCGATCCGGCGGTCGGCTGATCCAACCCGGCGATGAGATTCAGTAGCGTCGTCTTTCCCGAACCGCTCGGCCCCATCAGGCCCAGGTATTCGCCGCGAGGCACCTGCAACGACAGCCCACTGAGCACTTGGATCGACTCGCTTCCGCGACGAAACGATTTCGACACATGATCGACCTTCACGCAGATTTCGGCAGACATCGTGATCCCTTCTTGGAGTAACAGCCGCAGCGGACTTCCGTGTAGCCGAAGCGCCACATGAAATCAAACGCCGTCTTGTCGTGTTTTGCGGAGACGAATAGAGTCTGCTCAATGACTCAGACCATCACAATTCGCCTGACAAAAGAGTTATCCGAGTGGCTTGATGCTGCCGCGGAACGGGCTGGCATTTCGCCTGACAAGCTCGCGCGTGAGCAACTCGATCAGGCACGACGTCAGGAAGCCACACGTCCCTTCCTCCGATTGGCCGGCACTGTTCGTGGCCCCAAGGGATTGTCTCGGCGTAAAGGGTTTTCGCGCGGATGAAGGGCATTGCCGATACCGGCTTCCTGGTGGCATTCGCCAATCGGAATGACGAGTTCCACGATTGGGCCGTCGCCATCGCGACGGAAATCACCGAACCGTTGCTAACCTGTGAACCCGTCTTGGCCGAGACCGCGTTTCATCTGCAAAGCGTCCCGCTGGTTCTGGAGATGATTCGCGACGGGCTTGTTTCGCTCGCGTTCAATGCCGGCGAACACCTGCCTCAGCTTGAAGAGTTGGCTCGGCGTTACGCGGACCGCCAGCCTGATCTCGCGGATTTATGCCTGGTTCGGATGAGCGAACTCTTCCCCAAACATTCGATCGTCACTGTAGATCGATCTGACTTCGCGATCTACCGCCGCAACAAGCGAGAATTAATCTCGGTGATCTGCCCACCGATGACTCGGCGACGCAAAGGATGATGCTCGCTATTCGGCCGGCTTCTCGTCGCCGTAGAACCACACGGTCACGCGCATCTCCGGCTTGAGGAATACTCCCTCTTCCTCCGTCGGCACGCGGACCTTCACGCGCACGGGGACCGCTCCCTTTGAGCGATCGGCGATCGGCATCAGGCGATGCACATAGGCGTCATAGCTGCGGTCCTTGAACGCTTCCGGCTGCACTTTGCAGCGTTGGCCTTTGAAGACTTTCGAGATGTTCGACTCCTGCACCGACAGATCGACCTCCAAGTCCGAGAGGTCCGCCATGTCGCACAGGCTGAACGAGCCGTTGAACGCGACCGAGTTGACGATGTTCCCTTCTTCGGCGTTCTTTTTCAGGATCGTCCCGCTGATCGGAGCCCGGATCGTGCAATTGCTCAGCCGCCATTTCGCCTTCGAGAGGTCCGCTTCCGCCTGTTGCACTTCCGCTTTCGCCTGCTCGATCCGCTCGACGCGCGGGCCTTCGCGGAGCAGCTTCAGCATCGAGTTCAGTTTGCTCAGCCGCCGCTGCATTGCGAAGAGGTTCGCTTCTGATGAGAGCAGCTCTTGCTCAGTCGCTCCCTTCTTCGCGAACAGGTCTTTGTTCCGTTTGTAGGTTCGTTCGAGGTCATCCAGGTTCGCCTGTGCCTCCGCGAGCTCCGCTTCCGCCTGCTTGATCTCTTCCGGCCGAGTCCCCCGTTCGAGTTCTTCCAACCGCTTCCGAGACAACTGCAACGTGGCTTCTGAGCGTCGCACGTCGGCGTCGTAGTCCACCGTCTCCAGTATGGCCAGCTCGTCTCCCTTTTTGACTCGCAGACCTTCCTCGACGTTGAGGGTCATGATCATGCCGGAGACCTTTGGGCTGACCAGGATCTGATGTGCCGGGATGATGTAGCCACTGTCGGTGTGAACGAGTCCGTCCTTCTTACTGTCCGCCGGCTTCGCGGACGGGGCTGATGTGTTCTCGCTTGAGTTCGATTCCGAGGCATTCGCAGCCGCGCCTGGCTTAGCCTCCAACAACGAGTCGGACGGGGGCGGATTCCATTTCTCATACGCCAACCAGCCGCCGAACCCCGCCAGCCCGACGCACAACAACCACGCCACGACTTCTGACGCCGCGTGCCGGCTGGCCGAATCCTGCGGAAGCTGCAACGACTTCACACGATCGCTGAGCGACGGGGACGACGAGGCAGAACGATGCGAATCAGTAGCAAGCGAATCAGACACGGTCAGCGACTTTCGACAATGGAAATGGCCAGCAGTCAGCCGGCACCAGCGACAACACTTGACCCCGTTTGCCGCCGTTTGAAAAGCCCAACCGTGATGAAATTGCGATTCGCTCCCAAACGGAGCGCGCCTGGCGCGGGGTCAGGCCCGGAGGAGAGTGTTCTGATATTTGTTTTACTGGCTCTGCGCCATTCGTGTTGAAGACGAATTCGTGAGCCGCATGGCGCTAGCCGCGGGTCGAGGAAAAGAACCCGTGGCTAGCGCCTTGCGGCTCACATGGCACCGAAATCAACACGAATGGCGGAGAGCCGTTTTACTGTTGCGATAGCGAGCAAACCTTTGAACGGGTGTCGGGCGTGCTGTTGGAGCGGTTGATCGCGCGAGGGTGAGAAGAGATTTCGTGGTCCACTGTCGCGGCGAATTTGACGCTCGCGCGGTTCTGCGAGCCGGCCAGGGAATTGCACTTCGAGGAGAAGTGGTATCGGCGCACGGCACTGGACGAACTGCTGAGGGGGTTCCGCTGATTGGCCGCAGCTACGCCTACGAAGCGCTCTATCGCGAGCAAAAGGCCAGCCGCAACATGCTCAAGACATCGTCGATCGCGTCTTCGGCGACTCGACTGATCTTGTTGCTGCTCGCGCTGACCAAAAGGTAAGCGATGCTTTCGCCGAGGATCGCGAGACGATTACAAATGTGGTCGTCGATCGCTTATCGCTCACCCATCTTTTGCTGGCGGTAAGCTGTTTGAGATGTGCGGCGCGCTGCGGAGTTGGCTGACAGAAAGATTGGGACAGAAAGATGAATGCGGTCTCGATTCGTCTCTGCGTGTTTTTGTCCGCGTTGTTGTTCTCCGTTCTTTGGTCCGGCGCTGCGTCACATGCTGAGGACGCGATCGTTGCGGAGTTCAAGGCGTGCGACGCGAACGGCGATGGGCTGCTCACTGAGGCTGAGTATTTGAAGCGGGTGGGGCGCGAACAGCCCGTGCTTCTTCGCGAGTTCAAGGTCTTTGATATTGATCGTGATGGGAAGATGACTCAGGCGGAGTTTGTCACGGTTCCGGTCGGGCAGTCGGATGAACTGCGCGGGAAGTTGGCTGATCCGGTGGTCGGGCTGTCGGAAAAAGCGATGGCTCGGTTGGCGAAGCAGTGGAAGGCTTGGGTTCAGAATGAGGATGACTCGCTGTCGGCGGAGGAGTTCAAAGCGGGAGATGTGGCGGCTCAGGTCCGTGGGTTGGAAGCGACGGGGTTTGCGGATTGGGATTTGAATCGAGATGGGCAGGTTTCTCGCCAGGAGGCGGCTCGTGTGTTGGACACCGCGTTCGGCGTGCGTGTCCCCAGCGGCGAGTTGATGCGGGACAACATCGGAAGGGTTGTGGATTGGAGAACATTCCTAGCGTTGAAACCGGATGCCAATGGACGAGTCGCGCGCGATGACTACATCAAGGCTCTCGGCCCGAATCAGCAGCCGGAGACTTGGTTCCCGACGATCTTCGCGGCGGAGAATGAGCGGTTCGACATCACGGCGTTCTCGACCAGTTCGCATCGCATCGATCCCGTGCAGCAGTTCCTGGCGATGGATGCCGATCTCAGCGGCGGTTTGACTCCCGCGGAATTAGCGGGGCTGCCGGCTTGGGGACCGCCTGGGAAGAACTGGGTCGCCGGTTTCGATGACGACAAGGACGGAACCTATTCGCTGAGCGAGTTCCTGTTGATCCCGCACATCAATCTGATGGCCGTGTGGCATGCGGCGACCGACACGAACGGTGACGGCAAGCTCAGCCCGGACGAGTTTCGCTTCATGCCGGCTCCGTCGTTGGCGGCGCTGGCGGCGGAGTATTTTCGTCGGCTCGATTTGAATCAGGATCAATCGTTGTCGCTGACCGAGTGGCCCTTTCACACGACTCATGCCGGTGCGAAGTTCGTGCTGCTCGATGCCAACTCGGACGGCCACTTGACCGAGGCGGAGTTCACGGCGGAGGGAAGCCTGCCGGTGAATCGGCTGAGCCGCGACTTCAAAGTCTTCGACGCCGACTCGGACAGCCACATGACGCTGGCCGAGTTCCTGACGATCCCGCATTGGGTTCCCGAAGCGCAGCGGACCCCGATCCCCGATCCGATCGTGTTGTTGTCGGAGAAGGCGTTCAAGGAACTTGCCGATCACTGGGGCGAGTGGGACTCCGACGGTGACGGCGTGCTGAATGTCACCGAGTTCGATGCGGCCAAAGTGGGACAGCAAGTGCGAGGACTCGTCGCGACGAAGCTCGCGGACTGGGATTGGAACAGCGATCAAAAAATCTCGCGCGAGGAAGCGGCCAGGCTGGTGGACGTCGCTTTCGGCGTGCGGATTCCGGGAGGCGAAATGGTGCGGGCACCCACAGGGCGCGTGGTCGATTGGCGGATGTTCTTCGGCCTCAAATTGGATCGCGAGGGCTTTGTGAGCGTGAACGATTACGCCCAGGCACTCGGTGCGATGACGGACGACGAGAAAAAGAGGTGGATCGCCAAGACCGATCAGAACGGCGACGGCAAGTTCAACTGGGCGGAGTTCGCCACCAGCAACCATCGCACCGATCCGGTGGGAACATTCCTGAGTCTGGATGCGGACTTGAATGGTCGGTTGACTCCCGACGAATTGAAAACGCTGACGGCCGATCAACAGCCGATCGCGGCCTGCATGTTTCCTGGATTCGACGACGACCGGGACGGGGGCCTCTCACTGCGCGAGTTCCAACTGACGCCGCTGGTCAACTTCCTCGCCCATTGGGCGTCGTTTCAGGATGCTGATGAGGACGGGAAGCTGCAGCTCACGGAGTACCGCTTCCATCCGGGAGTCGCGTTGTCGGCGCTGTGTGCCGAGTACTTTCGACGGCTCGATGTGAACAAGGACGGATCACTGTCGCTCGAAGAATCTCCGTTCTTCACAAGCCGTCCTCCGCCGAACGAAATTCGCGTGCGATTCGCCGACGGCCGAGTCCTGGCGATCACGATTCCCGATTACCCGAACATCTTCTCGCCGGAGATTTCGCCCGACGGGAAATGGGTGGCCGTCGATGGTTGGAAGCGCGGCGAGAACAACGTCGCCGCTCACCTGTTGATCGCCAGCTTAGAGACCGACGAGGTGCGTGATCTCGGCATCGGCTGCATCCCGCACTGGTCGGCCGACGGCCGTCGTATCGCGTATTCCAAGTACAGCCAAGGAGTCTTCGTTCGCGATGTCGAATTGGACTCCGAAGAGGAATCGATCGACCCTCAAGGCTGGGCGATCGAGTTCTCACCCGACGGGAAGAAGTTCGCTTACGTCATCAACGGCAACAACTTCATCATTCGCGACGTCGCCACCAACGAGAAACGCTCCCTCTTCGCCGAAGGCAAAGGCCTGTACCAGTACATCGAACACAACTTCGCGTGGTCCCCCGATTCGCAACGCATCTGCTTCAAAGGTCATCGCGCGGGAGGCGGCTTGGAGGTCGGCATCGTGACCACGATAGGGAACGAGCCGAAGCTGCGAGTGCTCTGCGACGCCAAGGATGTCGCCACGGACTTCGCGTGGCTCGCCGACCAACGCTTGATGTTCCCGCGCACTCCGGCCGGAGCAACGAAATCACAAATCCACGTCATCGACCCGGACGGCGAGAACGAAAAACTCTCCGAGCGCTACGCTAAACAACCCGCCCACCGCAACAATGTCGGAGTCAGTTGGTCCCGCGAGGGCAAAACCTTCGTCTACATCAGCACGAGATGACGAGAACCCACGGCCATGAAACCATCACATCGCAACACAATTCTCGCCGCGGCACTGGCGATCACCCTCGCGCCGATCCACATCAATGCCGACGAGCCGAAACCTGCCGTCAAAAAGGCCGATGACGCCAAGCTGGACAAAGCAGAACCGAAGGCTGACAAGCCCGCGGAACCCAAGAAGGCGGTCGATGCACGCGAAGCTCAAATTGATGCGCAGATCCAACAGTGGATTCCACAGTTTACGCAGCAGTACCGTCCGATTCTCACGGCCGAGCTGAACTTCATTCGACAAGTTTGCGACCTAACTCCAGAACAACGTCCAAAGATCAAAACAGCGGGCGAGGCGAGCTTGAAAGAGGCCGCACTCAAGATGGCCGAACTTCAAGGAGGCCGCATGCGCGGCGGCGTGCGCGTGCAAAACGAACAGCCGAACCCTCAACGGACCATTCGCGAATCCATCGCGAAGGTGTTGCAAGAAACACTGACTCCCGAACAAATGGCAAAGTACAAGGCCGAGGCGACGCAGCGCACCGCCCTTCGCAAGCGAGCCGCCATCCGCTGCGTTGTCGCTCGACTCGACGGCACCTTGTGCCTGACCGCCGAACAGCGAGACAAGATCACGGAGTCGATCACCGCCGGCTGGCAAGACAAGTGGGAGCAATGGCTGATGCTGTCCGTCTACGGCGACCAATACTTTCCAATGGTGCCAGACCAACATGTCGTGACGCATCTCGATGCCGATCAAAAGTCGGTCTGGAGCGGACTGCAAAAAGTCGATTTCGGCTTCTACTTTGACGGGGGCATCGCCGAGGCAGACGACGGTTGGTGGGGCGTGGAACCCGCCAAAGCCGACGCTCCGACGCAGTGAATCTGACGCCGCGAGAGTTGAGGTCGTGACGACAAACGGGAATCGGAGGTGGCTCGTGTTGCCAAGAATTAGATCTGAAGACCTAACCCAGACACGGTCGCGTTGGCTCCGCCTGCTCGTGCTGCCGATGCTCCTCTTGGCTACGCTCACCTTCGCTGCCGACGAGGACGACGACGATCCGCCAGCACCAGCGGCTCAGCCCAACAACGGTTTCTTCATCCAAGAAGAGAACTTCGACCAATGGATCTTCCAGGGAAGCAACAACGCGGCGGCCGGCAAAGCACGGATTGAGTCGAACGTGAAAATGAAGCTCGCGGAACTGCGGCGAATTTGTGATCTGACGGACGCTCAAGCGAAAAAGCTCTCGCTCGCGGCAAGAGGAGATATGCGGCAGTTCTTCGAAGAGGTCGAGGTTGTTCGCAAAAAGTTTCTCAAAGTGCGAAACGATCAGAACGCCTTCAACCAAATCTGGCAGGAGATCAATCCACTGCAACAGAAACAGCAGAGGGGTTTGTTCGGCGACTCCTCGTTCTTCGCCAAGACGGTCCGCAACACGCTCACGCGCGAGCAACACGAGAAATACCAAGTCGTCCTCGATGATCGTCGCCGCTTCCGCTACCAAGCCGCCGCTGAGGTCGCGTTGCACAACCTGTCTAACTCCCCCGGACTGCGCCACGAACAACACGAGGCGATCTTCAAGCTCATCATCGAGGAAACGCAACCGCCGCTGACCTTCGGCCAGTACGACCAGTATTTCGTCTTTTACAGCCTCGCGAAATTACCCGATGCCAAACTGAAGCCGCTCATGGACGACCGACAATGGAAGCTGCTGCAACCGCATCTCCAGCAAGGGCGAGCCATGGAAGCGGACCTCATGCAACAAGGCATGATCGAGCCACCCAGGGGCCGCATCCTCAAAAGCGTGCGAACGATTCTTCCCGAAGCTGATGAGCACTCCGAGCCAAAGTAGCCTTCACCACTCCGCGTGAAGGCTAGTTGTCCGTAAACGGCCCCGCGTTTTGGTTGGACAACGCTTCGCGGACCTTCACACCGTCAAGCTGCGCGACCTCGGTATTGCTTTCGAGCGACAGCGCGGCGGCGAGGCCGGCTGCTTCGCCCATGGCCATTGCGGTGACGGTCACTCGTGTTGAGGCGTGGGCTCCGCGCGTTGCTGAGTGGCAGCGGCCGGCGACGAGCAAGTTCGCGATCCTTTGTGGGACCAGCGATCGATACGGGATGTCGTAGGGCTCCGGTTGAACCTTTTCCGGTTTGAAATCGTTCGCGCTGCCGATCGTGGTTTTGTTCGGATGCAGATCGAGATACCAGCAGCCGGTGGCGATCGCGTCGTCAAAGCGGCGGCTGGTCATCAAGTCCTCTTCGCTGAGTACGTGCTGGCCGATGATGCGCCGCGACTCGCGGACCCCGATCCAGGGATAGGCTTCGAGGAAGTACGAGTCGGCGAAGGCAGGGACGTCGCGCTTCCACGCGCGGAACATCGCGTGAGCATCGGCTCGCCCCTGCATCTCGGCGCGGCTGAGGTCGGCGGCGTTCGTCGGATCGGCGGGAACTCGGACGCCATGCACATAGATCTCATTCTTGCCGAACATGAACATCACGCCTGGCCCGTAATAGAACGGCAGCTCGCCCCGCTTCTGAGCGGCTTCCAGCGCGACACGGCACGGGCCGCTGAGGTTCGGCTCGTTCTTCACGTTGCCGACTCGGAAATGCAGCGTCAGCGGCTGCACTTCGGCATTCTGCTCGAACGGAGCCCCTGCCCACGCGGCGACATCCGCGTCGCCCGTGCAGTCGATGACCACCTTCGGTTGCACGGTGACCAGCCCGTCTTTGTTCGCCAACGTCACCGACTGAATGCGGCCGCCGCTGGCGTGAGCATCACAAAGAAACGAGTTGAACAACACGGTCAGATTCGACGACTGCTCTTGAAATGACTGATCGAGCAGCCGTTTGAACTCGAACGTGTTCGGGATCGTCGGATTGTGCTTCGCCACCTTCTTCGCATCCGCAGCACAGACCCCCGACTTCGACAGCAGTTCGAGCGGGATGCCACGCACGACGACGCGGTTGTCCCGGATGTTGGCGATCCCATCGAAATACGGCAGCCCGACGCTGGTGATGATCCCACCGGCGAACGGAGCCTTCTCGACCAGCAATACCTTGGCTCCGCGACGGGCGGCACTCAACGCCGCCGCGCTCCCCGCACAGCCTCCGCCGCAGACGAGCACATCGGTCGTCAACGTCCGTTTCGCTCGCGATGTGCTTTCGTTGTTCGCCATCGCCGCTGGGATCGTCGATGCAGCAGCGACCGTCGCCGTGGCGTGCATGAACCGGCGACGTGTTTGAGAGACGTCAGGCATGAGAGCGCTCCGAGCGTGGTTGAACAAAGTCCCGCGACCTTAGCACGACGCGCAAGCGAGTGGTACGGCACGACGGGCCAGCGAGTCGTACTCGCTTGGATCACTCACGTGCGACATTGCGACCATATCGGAAATACCACTCGCTTGCGCGTCGTGCTAGTCAACGACAGATTGCATTACGGACCGACAGGCATCGTCATCGCACTGATCAGGAAATTGAGTTCATCCTGCGCCTCAACCGGATGTAATCGTTCACGAGCACGGCAGCAGTGACGGAATTGGCTGTTGTTTGAAATGAGCTTGAACGGCGGTGACCAGGTAGTCGTAGATCGAACGGTTTTGGAGGCGGCAGGTTTCCGAGACGGTGAGGATGCGTTCGAGGAA
>SXKJ01000166.1 GCA_005778115.1 Planctomyces sp.
CTTCGTACTGGCCGGGAGTCGTGTCGGCGTGTTCGTAGCTGTTGTTCGCGCGAGCCGGCACGGTCGCGACGACTTGGCCGTTGCGGCGAATCTCCCACAGCAACTGCGAACCCCAATCGTTCGCCACGTCGCCTCGCACCAACTTCCGCCCTTCCAAGCTAATCTCCGCCTGCGGCGTCCCTTCAGATTGCTGTTCCATGTGGGTGTCTCCTTCACAAATGGCTGTGCGTTAAAGACAGCGAGTAGTGCAAAAGCCGGCGAGCCACCGGGCAAGCCCGGTGGGGTTGTGGTTGGTCGGGACGACAACATATCAAAGCCGGCTGGTGTGACAAAGCGCGAATCCTGGTGGAGTTCCAATACTGGAGATCGCATCGACGGTTGGAGGGATTGCAACTGGCAGAGGAAAGCCAGTGCAAAGTGCAGAGTGAAGACTGCAAAGTGCAAAATGACGGACGAAGGTCAATGCTTCTCACTCTTCACTTTGCAGTCTTCACTCTGCACTTTGTACTGCTGCCTCAGTCCCACAAGGTCGGTGTCCGCTGTCATCAAAGAACGACCTTGATATGCTCGCCACCCCGCAACGATTTTGCCTCCCTCTTCCGATTTGAAATCCCGCCATGTCTCTGGTCCGTCCCGATATCGACCGCATTGATGGCTACGTCCCCGGCGAGCAGCCGCAGGATTCCGGCTGGACAAAGCTCAACACGAACGAGAACCCGTACCCTCCGTCGCCGCGTGTCGCCGAAGCGATCACTCGCGCGGCGAACGGGCGGTTGAATGTGTATCCCGACCCGCTGGGCACGCAGGTCCGCAAGCAGATCGCCGAACTGTTCGACGTCGATCCCGAATGGGTCATCCCCGCGAATGGCAGCGACGAGAACCTGACGATCATCACGCGCACCTTCGCCGACGCCAGCGACGTCATCGCGTATCCGTATCCCAGCTACATCCTCTACGAATCGCTGGCCGACATTCAGGGGGCCAAGCACGAACGCATTCTGCTGAACCCCGATTGGTCGTGGAATTGGCCGGAGACGACACCGGTGACCGACTGGGCGAAAATCGTCTTCGTGCCGAACCCCAACTCGCCATCCGGCAACCGCTGGTCGGACGAAGACGTCGTGCGGCTCGTCCCACCGCGCGGAGTGCTGGTGCTCGACGGAGCCTACGCCGACTTCGCCGACGTCCGCTCGAAAGCGGAACTACTGCAACACGCCGACGTCGGCCGGCGCATCATCGTGACGCGAACGCTCAGCAAGAGCTACAGCCTCGCCGGTATTCGCTCCGGCTTCGCGATCGCGCACCCCGACCTGATCACCGCAATGCGAAAGGTCAAAGACAGCTACAACTGCGATGGCCTGACGTTGGCCGGAACACTCGCCGCGTTGCAGAACCAAGACTGGATGCTGGCCAATGTCGCACGCATCCAAGCGACTCGCGCGCGGTTGACCAAATCGCTGCAACAACTCGGCTTCGACGTCGTCCCCAGCCAAGCCAACTTCGTCTGGGCCACACGAGCGACCGGCGGACACCGCGAGATTTACGAGAGCCTCAAAGCTCAAAAGATTCTCGTCCGCTACATGCGATTTCCGAACGTACCGTTCGCGCCGAACAATCTGCTTGACGGCCTGCGAATCACTGTCGGCACCGACGCCGAAATCGACCGGCTCTTGGAAGTGCTGAAGACGTTGGTTTAAGCTGACGTCCAATATCTCCTGTTCGTCTCTGTGGCCTCTGTGTCTCTGTGGTGAAAAACAAATTACACCGCAGAGACACAGAGGGCACAGAGAAAACACAGATGGCAACTGCGGAGTCCGATCGATGCAAGCGGCCTTTCAACGACTTCTGACGCTCGCTGTCGTCGCATTGCCGCACTTCGCGAATGCCGACGAACCACAGAAGGTTGAATTCTTCGAGCAGCGTATCCGCCCGTTGCTCGTAGCACGTTGCTTTGACTGTCACGGCGCTGACCAAGCCGAGAGCGAACTGCGGCTTGATTCGCGAGCGGACATGCTGGAAGGGGGCTCGCGCGGAGCGGCGGTTGTTCCGGGTGAGCCGGACAAAAGTTTGCTGATTCGCGCGGTCAACCACGCCGATACGCTGGCGATGCCGCCGAAGGAAAAGTTGTCGCAGCGGGACATCAACGACTTGATCGCTTGGGTCAAAGCGGGTGCGGTGTGGCCGGACGGCGACAAGCCGAAGACAGCAACGAAGAAGCCGGTCGTGAAGGCTGACTCCAAACCGATGCAGTTCACCGACGAGCAAAAACACTTCTGGTCGTTTCAGCCGATGAGGTCGCCGAAGCCGCCAGCCGTGAAGTTCGAACTCTGGGTGCAATCGCCGATTGATCGATTCATTCTGAGCGAACTCGAATCGCGCAAGTTGCAGCCGGCCGAGATCGCCGACAAGCGGACGCTGATTCGCCGAGCGACGTTTGATCTGATCGGCATTCCACCGACTCCCGAAGAGGTCGCCGAGTTCCTCGCGGACAATGAACCGGATGCGTTCACTCGTGTGATCGACCGGTTGCTCGCGTCGCCGCGTTACGGCGAGCGTTGGGGACGGCATTGGCTCGACGTCGCGCGATACGGCGACTCGAACGGGTTGGATGAGAACCTTGCGCAGGCGAATGCGTTTCGGTATCGCGATTGGGCCATCTCGGCGTTCAATCGCGACCTACCGTTCGATGAATTCGTGCGTGAGCAAATCGTCGGCGACCTCTTGCCGCCGGACGGCGATCCGAACGATCCCGTCGTCGCCGCAAAACAATCTGAGCGGCTGACGGCGACGGGGTTCCTGGTGATCGCCGCAAAGATGCTGGCTGAGGACGATCCGCTCAAAATGCAGATGGACATTGTTGACGAGCAAGTCGATACGATCGGCAAGGCGTTCATGGGGCTGACGCTGGGCTGTGCTCGCTGCCACGATCACAAGTTCGATCCGTTGCCGATGGCCGATTACTACTCGCTGGCCGGCATCTTCAAAAGCACGAAGGCGATGGAGAACTACTCGGTCGTCGCCCGCTGGCAGGAACGTCCGCTGGCCTCGCCGCAGGTGACACAACAACTCGCCGAACAGAAGCAACGCATTGCCGGCAAGCAGGCGGAGATCAATCAGCTCATCGGGAAGTCGAATGAACAGTTGTTGGACGAGAGCCGCGTTCGCGTCGCCGATTACGTCCGCGCTGCCGCGCGTGAGATTTATCTGGAGAAGACCTCGCGCTCGTTCGGTGCCGAGTTCGATAAACGGGCCGACAAGAGCGCACCGCCGCCCGAAGGCGTACAAATCATCGAGGCAGAGAACTATCAGCGGGGCAACGCGCTCAAGCTAACCACCGGTTACGGCGAGGGGATCGGAGTGATTCTCAGCAACGGCAACGGCGAATGGACCGCCGAGTACGACGTGACCGTCCCCACCGCCGGGCTGTATCAGATCGAGATTCGATATGCCGCCGCCGACTCGCGCCCGACACAGCTTTCGCTCAACGGCCAGGTCGTCAAACCGAACGGGCTTAACGAAGTCACCGGCTCCTGGAACCCAGACACGAATCGCTGGCACGTCGAGGGGAGCTATGAATTCAAAGCCGGCGTCAATGTGATCCGCCTGTTCCGCAAACCGCCGCTGCCGCACATCGACAAGCTGCTGATTGGTCGGCTTATGAGCGGCACGGCGCTAGCCGCCGGTCCTGGAACGGACAATCTCGACAATTCACCGGCGGCTAGCGCCGTACCGCTCAGCCCGTTGCGACCGGCGTTTGTCAGTCAATGGCGGAGACTGTTGGAAAAAGCGACCAACGATGCCAACACTCCGCTGGCCGAATGGCAAACGCTGCTCATGTCGCTGGATGGGACGGATGCAGCCCAGCGGGCAGACGCCGCACAGCAGTTGCTGCCGCTCGCCGACAAGACCGGCGTGGAGTTGTCGTCGGTCATCGCCGCCTGGAAAGATTTGAAAGCACCCGAGGCCGGCAAGGCCGCGATCGAGTTGCCGGATGCTCGGCAAGAGATGCTGCGAAAGCTGCTGTTCAACACGACGGAAGGCTCGCCGTTCGCCGTGCCGAAGAATGCCGAGGAGTATTTCACCTCCGAGACGAAGACCGCGTTGCAGTCGCAACGTGACGAAGTCAAACAACTCGAAGCCGCTTTGCCGAAGCTCCCCGAAGCGATGGCGGTCAGTGAAGGAACTGTCGAAGACTTGCCAATCCATCTGCGTGGCAATCACACGACGCTAGGCAAAGAGCGTCTCCCACGCCGTTTTCCGCGTATCGTGGCGGGCGAGAAACAATCTCCGATCGCCGCCGACCGCAGCGGCCGGCTGGAGTTCGCGCGCTGGTTGACCGAGCCGAATCATCCGCTGACGGCTCGCGTGGCGGTCAATCGTATCTGGCAAGGTCACTTCGGTGAGGGACTGGTGCGTTCGCCAGACAACTTCGGATTGCTCGGCGACAAGCCGACGCATCCGAATCTGCTGGACTGGCTCAGTCAGCGCTTCATCGCCGTTGGTTGGTCCACGAAGTCGTTGCATCGCGAAGTCATGCTCTCATCGGCGTATCAAATGCAGACGACGTTTAACGAAGCCACGTTCCTAGCCGATCCCGACAACCGATTGTGGTGGCGGCGGAATCGCCGGCGGTTGGAGGTCGAAGCGGTTCGCGATTCGTTGCTGGCGGTGAGCGGGCGGCTCGACAACGTGATGGGTGGCTCGTTGTTGCCGTCACCGAATCGGGCTTACGTCACCGGGACTGCGAACAACTATCCGAAGATTTACGACTCAAATCGCCGTTCGGTCTATCTGCCGGTCATCCGCAGTGCGTTGTACGAGCTGTATCAGGTCTTCGACTTCGCCGAACCGAGCGTGCTCAACGGCAAGCGCGACACAACGACGCTCGCGACGCAGGCGCTGTTCATGCTCAACAGCCAACTGGTCAGCGATCAGGCGGGCGATATCGCATCAAGAGTGTTGGCGGCCAACGGTGATGACGCGGTTCGCGTGCAGCGCGTATTTCAGATCACGTTGCAACGCGAGCCGACGTCCTCCGAGGTGTCGCATGCGCTCGACTTCGTGCAGCGATTTAATGCGGCGGAGACCGGCGGTACTCCGGCCGAACGACGGATCGCGGCTTGGAAAGGATTCTGCCGGGCACAGTTGGCGTCGAGCGAGTTTTTGTTTGTCGAGTAGGCTCGTCAAGGGATGAGACGAATGGGGCTGCGAATCATTCTTCGCTCAGCCAGTTTTCCAACGATTGAGGTGAGCTGACGCGAGCGGTTCCGCTGCGCAAGGCGTCGAGGTCGATTTGATCGCCGCGCTTCATGGCTTCGTATCTCGGTTCTCCTTTTTCCGTGTGAGGAACGCAGACCATGACATACGAATCCCCCAGCACCCCCAGCCGTCCCTTCGGAACTTGCACGACCAGTGCCGTCCCCTCGTCGATGCCGAAGCCAATCAATGTCGGCTGAGTCTCAAGCACGCGCAGCAGCCGATTCAGGCGGCTCCGTTTCAGAAAGTGCTGATCGATGACCGCCCCAGGAAACAGATCGAGTCCGGTCCCCATTGTCGCGGTGTCGAGACCTTGCTCGATCATGACTCGGCTCATCACTGCGGCCCCGGCCGAACTTCCGCCGATGACACCGCCACGTTTCACGAGTTGCTGCAACTCGGATTCAACTTTCGAGCCGGCATAGCGCGTCGCCAACCATTCCTGTTGACCGCCACTCAGCCAGACACCTGTCGCGGCTTTGATCGGCTCTGAGAACTCCGGACGATCGGCAACCTCGCGTGAGTCCACTTGCAACACGCGAATACTCGTCACACCAAACGGCCGCCAGACATCGCGCAATTCCGCCTGCTGTTTCTCATCGGCCGCGAACGCCGGGATCACCACGATCCGAGCGGACGCTCCACCCGCCAACTCCACAAACCGCTGCCGAATCTCCGGCGGCAACCGGCCGCCGCCAGAGATGATGAGCGAGCCCCCTTTGAAACGGTGTGCGAAGTCCACTCCCTCTGAATTCGATTCCGGATTCGGCCACCAGCGCACCGCTGCCGCGATCGAAGGAATCAAAAGGAGTATGACGACAAGGCCCCGGACTCCGATCGCATTGCGACTCCGTTTTGGAGAGCTTGCCGTGTTCTCCGCTTTGCCCGATTCGTTCGCGTCGAGAAAAATGGACATGGCCAAACTCAGACCTTTCGCTGACGAGGGAGTCGTTGCTACTCGTCCGTGACGCAGCCTTCCGAGGCATTTTTTACATTCTTGATGTACTTGTAGAGCGTGCCGCGCGTGTGCTTCAGCGGCGGGGCTTTCCAACTCGCTTTGCGGCGAGCGAGTTCATCGGCGGAGACGTCCATGTCGATGGCTCGCTTCTCGGCGTCAATGGTGATCTTGTCGCCGGTTTGAACCAGCGCGATCGGACCGCCTTCTTGGGCTTCCGGCGTGATGTGGCCGACGATAAAGCCGTGCGAACCGCCGCTGAAGCGGCCGTCGGTCATCAGAGCCACGTCCTTGCCGAGGCCGGCACCCATGATGGCCGAGGTTGGTGTCAGCATCTCGGGCATACCAGGTCCGCCCTTTGGGCCTTCGTAGCGGATGATGATGACGTCACCTTTCTTAATCTGGCCTTGTTCCAGTCCTCGGAGCATCGCCTCTTCGCCGTCGAAGACATTCGCCGTGCCGGTGAAAACGAGACCCTCTTTGCCGGTGATCTTGGCGACGGCTCCTTCGGGAGCGAGGTTGCCGCGCAGGATTTGGATGTGGCCGCTCGACTTGATCGGGTTTTCCAACGGTTGAATGATCGGCTGACCCGGCATGAGCCCAGGCAACGGTGCGAGATTCTCGGCCACGGTCTTGCCGGTGCAGGTCAAGCAGCTTCCGTCGAGCAGACCCTTCTCCAGCAAGTACTTCATCAGCGCGGGAGTGCCGCCGATGGCTTGCAGGTCGGCCATGACCCACTTGCCGCTTGGTTTGAGGTCCGCGATGAACGGGATTCGATCCGAGGTCTTCTGGAAATCGTCAATCGTCAATTCCAGCCCGGCTGCTCGCGCGATCGCGATGAAGTGCAGAACGGCGTTCGTCGAGCCGCCCGTCGCCATGATCACGACCATCGCGTTCTCGATCGACTTGCGCGTGATGATGTCGCGCGGCTTGATGTCCTTTTCGAGCAGCAGCCGAATCGCTGCACCGGCTCGGAGGCATTCGTCGTACTTCAGCGGATCCTCGGCCGGGATCGACGAGCTATAAGGCAGCGACATCCCCATCGCTTCAATCGCCGAGGCCATCGTGTTGGCCGTGTACATGCCGCCGCACGCGCCGGCTCCGGGGATGCTGCAACGGACGATCGCTTGCCGCTCCTCGTCCTTCATGCGGCCGGCAATGTATTCGCCATACGCCTGGAACGCCGACACGATGTCGGGCTTCTTGTCTTCCCAGCCCCCCGGCTTTATCGTGCCGCCGTAAACCATCAGCGACGGCCGGTTCAGCCGAGCCATCGCCATGATGCAGCCCGGCATGTTTTTGTCGCAGCCGGGCAGCGAGATATTCGCGTCGTACCATTGCCCGCCCATGACCGTCTCGATGCTGTCCGCGATCAGGTCGCGCGACTGCAATGAGTAGCACATCCCC
>SXKJ01000167.1 GCA_005778115.1 Planctomyces sp.
AGACAGGCGAGCGGGGCGGCGTCAGCCCCCCGGTCAATCTGGCAGTGACGAAAGTCACCGGGGGGCTGACGCCGCCCCGCTCGCCAGATCGTTGGCGAGATTGACCTGGGTATCTCGGACATGCAAGCCGCTCGACGTGATCGTGCCCGTGCGAACTTCCTTGGTTCTCGAAAGTCGCATTGATCCAGATTTGCTAAGCTCTGCCACGTCAGCCAAGATGATTCCTGAATCCGTCCCACCCACGCAGAAGGATGCTCTTCATGCCCTCCCAGAAAACGTTACATCACGGCCCCTTGTCTCGACGGACCTTCTTGCGCGGCGCGGGAGTGGCGATGGCACTGCCGTTCCTCGATGCGATGCGGCCCACGTTCGCGGCGGAGGATGCGAAGGCGATCCCGCGTCGCATGATCGCGATCGAGACCAACATGGGTATCCTGCCACAGTTCTTCTTTTCTTCTTTCCGGAAAAACCGGGGCGGGACTTTGAGCTGACTCCTTATCTGCAAAAGCTCGCCGCGAACCGCAACGACATCACGGTCTTCTCCGGCACAAGCCACCCCGGAGTCACCGGTGCTCACGCGGCCGAAAAGTGCTTCCTCACCGGCACGCCGCATCCCGAACGGGGCGGCTTTCGCAACGGCGTGTCGCTCGATCAATACGCCGCCGAGTTGATCGGCAATCGCACGCGATATCCGTCGCTCGTATTGGCCAACAGCAATGAAGGTTCCACGCTTAGCTACACCCGCAGCGGTGCGCCGATTCCGTCCGAGAAGAGTCCGAAAAAGCTGTTTCACAAACTCTTCGTCCAAGGCAAACCGGAAGAGGTCGCGGCCAACGTCGAAGCGCTGAAACAAGGCCGCAGCTTGCTGGACTTCGTCGGCGAGCAGTCCAAACGGCTGAACCGCTCGCTCTCAAAGAGCGACCAGAACCGCATGGACCAATACTTCACGGCGGTACGCGATCTGGAACAACGGCTCGCGACCTCCGAGTCCTGGGAATACAAGCCGAAGCCGGTCGTCACCGCGAAGGCTCCCGAAGACATCGACGATCCGAAAGCGTTCGTCCAACGGACGCGGCTCTTCTTTGACGTCGTCAAGCTGGCTCTGGAAACCGACTCGTCGCGCGTCATGTCGTTCTTCATCGACACAACGGTCATCCACAACATCACGCATCACGGCAATCGCCCGGAGGTGCTCGCCGAACTGCGAGGCCATGAAGAGGGCCAATTCGGAGCGCTCGGCGAATTCCTCAAAACGCTCAGCGAGACGAAGGAAGAAGGCCAATCGCTACTCGACCGCACGATGGTCCTCTACGGCACTTGCATGGGGAGCGCGAACTCGCACTCGAATGTGAACCTCCCCGCCCTGCTGGCCGGCGGAGGCTTCAAGCACGGCCAACATCTGGCGTTCGATCAGCAGAACAACTACCCGCTAACAAACCTTTTCGTCTCCATGCTGCAACGCCTCGGCATCGAGACCGACGAGTTCTCCTCCGGCAAAGGAACATTCCGCGGACTGGAGATGGCCTAATCGCCTGCCTTCATGATTCTGTGTCCCATGAGTTTGCCACCCCGCCGGTGGAAGGCTTAACGTCATGCCGATCTGGACTTCATCGCCCATCAAAATCATCGACCAAGAGACATTCCATCAAATCGACCGAAAAGTGACCGGCCTGGCCTTCGACATTCACAACGAGTTCGGCCGCTATCTCGACGAAGAATTCTATCAAGCCGAACTCGCGAGACGCTGCCAACGTGCCGGCTTATAAGTCGTTCATGATCCTGAGTTACACATGACCGCCAGCCTGGATGGATTCTCCAAGAAATATTTTGCCGACCTGCTCGTGAACCAAGGGGCGATCGTCGAAACAAAAGCAGTCGCCGCTCTGGACCCAGCCCACACCGGGCAGACGCTGAATTACTTATTCCTCTGCGGCCTGCATCACGGAACGTTGCTCAACTTCCGCACCGAGCATGTGCAGCACGAATTCGTCTCGACTCGGCTGACGATGGCCGATCGTCTGCGATACGAATTCGACCTTCAGGATTGGAAGCCGCAGGCCGCCGAGTGCGAGCGATTGAAATATCACCTCAGCCGTTGCCTCGCCGAATGGGGTGCGTTTCTCGATCCGATCCTTTATCGAGATGCACTGACGCATTTCCTGGGTGGTGAGGAGCGGCTATTGCGCAAAGTCCCGATTCTTTCGCAAGGCGAAGTCATCGGCAGCCAAGAGATGCGTCTCCTGACCAACGAAGTCGCGTTCTCCGTCACGGCCGCCACGCACCATCCATTAGCCATCTTCGACCACCAACAACGGTTCCTCGCCCACACCCCATTGAAAGCCATCCAATGGATCAACCTGAATCATCACAAAATCGAGCTCAGAACAGTGACACGGAAGTAGGAGGCAAAATCATGTTTCACAGAATCATGAAGGCAGGAAGCACAACTCACATTGTCTTTATGATTTTGTGCCCCATGATTTTGCCTCTCCCCGTTTCCGCCGCCCCAATGCCATTCTTTGAGAAGCATTGTTTTGAGTGCCACGATTCTGCTTCAAAACAAGTGGGACTGGAACTCTCGAAGCTCGAACCGTTGAACACCGAGAACTTTGGGAAGTGGGTCAAGATTTATGACCGGATCGAGTCAGGAGAGATGCCTCCAAAGGGTCAGCCTCGCCCGCCGGTTGCTGACAAAGACGCGATCACGAAGTCGCTGAAAGCGGAACTCATTAAGGTCGAGCAGAATGCGATCAAGAATGAACCGAGAACCGGACTGCGGCGGCTCACGCGGGCCGAGTACGAGAACACGATTCGGGATTTGTTCGATATGCCGGGCATCGCGTTGCAGGGTGAGTTGCCTCCCGACGGTTCCGCCCACGGATTCGATAAGAACAGCGACGCGCTCGACATCTCGCACGTCAATCTCGCCAAGTACATCGAGGCGGCGGACCATGTGCTCAACTTGGCGATCGCGACGCGACCGAATCCGCCGTCGGTGACCACTCGGCGCATCTCGCTGCCGAACAGCGGCGGATTCGTCGCTCACGTCATCATGAATGGGGACGGCGTCCTGCTGAAGGACAAGAAGCCTGATCCCGACTTCCCTCCCGCCGCCGAGCAGAATCACATCGACGAAGGGGCTCACGAACGGATGGAGTCCTTCAACAACAAAGCCACCGTCGGCTTGTTCCGGCACGAAGACGAATCGCTCAGCCCGTACTTCATCGAGCATGTCACGATCTATCCCGGCCTGTACCGAGTCCGCACGTCGCTTTGGAGCTTCCAATGGGACAAGGGCCAAGTGCTCCCTTCGCGCGGGACGGAGGCGGCTCGGCTCTCGGTCGTGCAACTGACCGGCGATGGCCGAGGCGGGCAGCATCCCAGCTACAAGCTCGGCTATTTCGACGCCCCTTCGATGGACGCGCAGGAGCATCAGCTTGTTACCTGGCTGAATCACAACGAGATCATCGGCTTCAACGTCGCGTCGCTCGCACCGGCCGCGAACTACAGCCGCAAAGGCCGAGCGATGGCCTTCACCGGCCCCGGCATCGCCTGCGACTGGTTGGACATCGAAGGCCCGCTGCACAACGTCTGGCCGCCGTTCAGCCACCGCTCTTTGTTCGGCGAGCTTCCGCTCGCCGAATTCAAAGCGGACGCGAACCCCGGCATGCGACCACCGCAACGCAAGCAAGTCCGACAACTCGGAGCCGGTAAGAACCGCCCCGATCCCGCTCCGGGTTTGTGGACCGTTCAGAGCGAACAACCGCTCGTCGATGCCGACCGCTTGCTGGCGATCTTTCTGCCGCGCGCGTTTCGACGACCGGTTGATGCCGAGGTGCGTCAGGTCTACGTCGCCAAAGTTGAGGAACGCTTGAAGGCCGGCGATTGCTTCGAATCCGCGATGCGTTGGGCCTATCGAACTGCCTTGTGCTCGCCCGATTTTCTGTATCACGTCGCCAACCCCGCCCCTGGCAACGCCAGTCGAGTTGACGATTACTCCCTCGCCGGCCGCTTGTCGTACTTCTTCTTGAACTCGATGCCCGACGGACGGCTGGCAGATCTCGCGAAAAGAAACGTCCTGCATCAACCAGAGTTCCTCCAGATGGAAGTCGATCGCCTGTTGAAAGACCCGAAGTCGCAACGGTTCATCGGCGACTTCCTTGGCCAATGGCTGAAGCTGCGACAGATCGCCGCGACCGATCCGGATAAGAAACTTTATCCGGAGTTCAACCCGTACTTGCAGGACAGCATGGTCGCCGAGACGCGAGCCTATTTCCGCGAACTCATCGAGCAGAACCTCAGCGCGAGTCATCTCATCAAGTCCGACTTCGCGATGCTCAACGAGAAGCTGGCCGTGCATTACGGCATCCCGGGCGTGAAAGGCTCGCAGATTCGCCGAGTCCCCTTGCCGCCGGATTGCCCGCGTGGCGGATTCATGACTCAAGCGGCAATCCTCAAAATCACCGCCAACGGTACGACGACCTCGCCCGTTCCGCGCGGAGCGTTCGTGATGGATCGCCTGCTCGGCCAACCGCCCGAACCGCCGCCGCCGAACATCGCCGCCGTTGAACCGGACGTGCGCGGCGCGACGACGATCCGCGAACAACTCGCCAAGCATCGCGATAACGCCATCTGTGCCTCATGCCACGCCAAGATGGACCCGCCTGGCTTTGCGCTCGAAGCGTTTGATGTCATCGGTGGTCCACGTTCGCGCTACCGCTCGATTGGCGACGGCGACCCGGCACCGCGTGGTGTGATTGATCCCTTCATCGGGATCAGCTTCAAGCTCGGCCCGCCGGTCGATGCGACGGGCACGCTGCCGGATGGGCGTTCTTTCAAAGACGTGCTGGAGTTTCAAACGCTCGTTGCTGCGGATTCCGACCGCTTGCTCAGGAACTTGGCCGAGCGGCTGATGATCTACGCCACCGGACGCGATACGTCGTTTGGCGATCGCGATCAGCTTGCCGCCATTGTCGCGGCTACCCAAAAGAAGGGGGACGGCATCCGGACGCTGATTCATGAAGTCGTGGAAAGTTCTTTGTTTCAGAATCATTAGTTCTACTGTCCGGTTTGTAATCGTTCACGAGCACGGCAGCAGTGACGGAATTGGCTGTTGTTTGAAATGAGCTTGAACGGCGGTGACCAGGTAGTCGTAGATCGAACGGTTTTGGAGGCGGCAGGTTTCCGAGACGGTGAGGATGCGTTCGAGGAA
>SXKJ01000168.1 GCA_005778115.1 Planctomyces sp.
CTCGAACGGGCCGAAGAATTGGGCGTCGGCGTTTCTGCCGGCTCACACGCAGGGGACGACGATCTTCCCGCAACGCGAGAACCCGATCGAAGACCTGCTGCCGCGAGCCGACTTCGTCACCGCCGACAGCGATCGCGCGGGATTGGAATTGCTCAATCGCATCAACCGCGACTTCGAGCGTGAGCGGCCGGGGGACTCGCGGCTGGAGGCTCGCATCCGGTCTTACGAGCTGGCCGCGAAGATGCAGCTCTCCGCGCCCGAGGCGTTGGACATCTCCAAAGAGCCGGCTCACATCTTGAAGATGTACGGCCTCGATCAGCCGGGGCGGACGTATCCCGACGAGATCAACATCCCCGAAGAGGCGGAATACTTCGGCCGCAAATGCCTGATCGCTCGGCGGCTATTGGAGCGGGATGTGCGATTCATCCAGATTTGGTCGGGCAACGACAACAGTTTTCCGCGCCGCAATTGGGACAGCCACGAAGACATCGAACGGGATCACCGCCCGCTGGCGATGGGCATGGCCGTCGGAGCCGCCGCGCTCATCAAAGATTTGAAACAGCGCGGCCTGCTCGACGATACGCTCATCCTCTGGACCACCGAGTTCGGCCGGATGCCTTCGACTCAAGGCTCAAAGGGCCGAGACCACAACCCGTTCGTCTTCACCAACTGGCTCTGCGGCGGCGGCATCAAGGGAGGCACAACTCACGGCCTCTCCGACCAATGGGGCCACAAACCGCTCGACCGCGAACACCCCACCGAGGTGTACGACATCCACGCCACGATCCTGCACCTGCTGGGCATCGACCACACGAAGCTGACCGTCCGCCACAACGGCATCGACCGCCGCCTCACCGACGTGCATGGGCATGTGATTGACGAGATCGTGGCGTAGATCGACTGGCTGGAAAAATGTCGCCAGGGCATAATCTCGCTGCATTGTGATCTGGTCACGGATCCGGAGTCGTTGCCATGAGATTGAGTTGCCCACAAGGCCATCAATGGGAATCGACTCGCGCCGATAATGAACCATCGCCGACTTGTCCAATTTGTGGCTCACAAGTGGGTTCGACTTTGAATGACGAATTTGGTCTGGCGATCACTCGTGATTTCAAAGAACTACGGGCGGACGATCCATCGGCAGCGGCGATACTGAACCGGGCGAGTCAGATGCCCGTCCTGGTGGGTTATGACATCTTGGACTTGCTGGGGTGCGGCGGCATGGGTGTCGTCTACAAGGCGCTCCATGTGAGTTTGAAGCGGCATGTCGCATTGAAGATGACGCTGGACGGGATGCTTTCCGACCCAACTCAATTGGATCGGTTTCGATTTGAAGCCGAAGCGATCGCTCGCTTGCAGCACCCCAACATTGTGCAGATTTACGAAGTCGGCGAGCACGAAGGAAAGCCGTATCTGTCGCTGGAGTTTGTGGACGGAGGCAGCCTGCAACAGAAGTTGGCGGGCACACCGTTGCCAGCGAACGAAGCCGCCCGCTTGATCGAGATCTTGGCTCGCGCAACTCATGTTGCGCACCAGCATGCCGTGATTCATCTCGATCTAAAGCCCGGAAATGTGTTGTTGACCAGTGACGGTATTCCCAAGATCACGGACTTCGGGCTCGCAAAACAACCGAGCGAAGGTTCGGATCGCAATTCGTCGGGGCCTGTTGTTGGGACACCAAGCTACATGTCTCCGGAACAGGCGGAAGGAGCCTCCAAAGCGATTGGGACGGCGACCGACATCTACGCACTGGGAGCGATTCTCTATGAGACGCTGACGGGGCGACCTCCATTTCGGGCGGCAACAGATTTGGAAACGTTGGAACAAGTTCGGACCCAGAACCCAGTTTCGCCCAGCCAGTTGCAGTCGAATACGCCGCGTGATTTGGAAACGATCTGCCTGAAGTGTTTGCAAAAAGATCCGGGCAAGCGCTACGGGAGCGCTGCACTCCTTGCGGACGACCTGCTGCGATTCTTGACCGACACACCGATCTTGGCCCACCCCGCCAGCGTTTGGGAGCGAGCCTGGCGCTGGTGTCGGCGAAACCCATTGGACGCGGGACTTTCGGCGGCGGTCGTCATTGCATTGATTGCCGGAACGGTGATCTCCTCGTTCTTCGCTCTGCGAGCTTCCGCGCGTGCCAAAGAGCTGACCGAAGAAACCAACCGAGCGAACCAACTCACTCTGATTGCCACTGACAAAACGAATTTGGCCAACGCGAATGCCGAGCTCGAACGGCAGCAGAGGAAACGAGCCGATGAAAAGGAACAAGAATCACACCGGCTCCTCTACGCCGCACACATGGACCTCGCACAGTCTGCCTGGGAGGAGGGGCGTGTTGGCCGGGTGCTTCAGTTCTTGGAACGGCATGGGCCGGGAACACCATCCGACTCGTTGCGTGGCTTCGAGTGATTCTATTGGCAGCGACTGTGTCACCGCGACCTGCACACGCTGAAGGGACACACGGCAAAGATTCGAAGCGTGAGCTTTAGCCCAGACGATTCGCGCCTCGCTTCGGCGAGTGATGACAGTACGGTGAAACTTTGGGACACCGCCACCGGTCAAGAGACGATGACCTTGCTTGGGCATACGGCTCCTGTTCGGAGCGTCGCGTTCAGCCCTGATGGCTCCAAGATTGCCACGGCAAGCTGGGATCAGACCCTGATGATTTGGAATGCCACAACCGGCCAACAAATCATGAAACTCGAGGGGCACACGGATCAGCTCTCGAAGGTCGTGTTTAGCAAGGATGGCTCACGGATCGCGACGGCGAGTCACGACAAGTCGCTCAAGCTCTGGGACGCAGCCTCGGGGCGAGAACTTTTGACGCTGAACGGGCACACGAACCTCGTCTTGAGTGTCGCCTTCAGCCCGGATGGAACTCGTCTTGTTTCTTCGAGCGGCGACCGCACCGCAAAGGTCTGGGACACAACCAACGGCCGCGAGCTGCTGACATTCAAAGGTCACTCACGCGAAGTTCAGGATGTTGCCTTCGGTCCCGATGGCTTGCGGATCGCATCGGCAAGCTGGGACCAAACCGTGAAGCTCTGGAACGCAGCGGACGGTCAAGAGACCGCAACACTGAAAAGACACCTTGGGCCGGTCGTCAGCGTTTCCTTCAGCTCAGACGGTCGGCAACTCGCCTCGGCAAGCGGCGATCAAACGGTGAAGATTTGGGATACAGCCTCTGCTCGCAACACCGCGACTCTGAAGGGCCACACGGGGTTTGTGATGAGCGTGAACTTCAACTCGGAGGGCTCGCGAATCGCTTCAGCCGGTGATGATCACGTCATCAAGCTCTGGAATCCGAGTGACCACCAATCGGCAAACACATTGCAGGGGCACACGGATGAAGTTCGTAGTGTCGTGTTCAGTCCCGATGGATCACGGCTCGCATCCGCAAGCAGCGATCAAACGGTCAGAATTTGGGACACGCTCTCTGGCCAAAACACCGCGACGTTGAAAGGGCACACGGATCAGGTCACAAGCGTCGCATTTCGCCGAAATGGAAAGCAGATCGCTTCGGGGAGTTGGGATCAGCTCGTGAAAATCTGGGACGTGGAGACTGGCGAAGTGACCTCGACGCTGAAGGGACACACGGACTTTGTCCGCTACGTCACATTCAGTCCGGATGGAACGCAAATCGCCTCTGCGAGCAACGACCGAACAATTCGGCTGTGGGATGTGGCCACCAACCGTGAGTTGGCAATTCTGAAGGGGCACCCAGACTTCGTCATCAGTGTCGCGTTCAGTCCAGACGGCACGCAAATCGTCTCGTCTGGCAACGATCGGACCGTGAAGCTGTGGAACGTTGCCACCGGGCAAGTGACTGCGACCTTGACGGGACACAACGACTGGGTCAATCGAGCGGTCTTCAGCCCAGACAGCACCCAGATCGCCTCGGCGAGTTCCGATCAAACCGTGAAGCTCTGGAACGTCGTCACCGGAAAAGAAATCGCGACCCTGAAAGGACACACGGGCCCGGTGATCGATGTCGCGTTCAGCCCGGACGGCTCACGGCTTGCTTCAGCCAGTCGAGACCTGACGGTGAAGCTTTGGGACACAGTCACCGGTCAGGAACTTTTGACGCTGAAAGGACACTCGAACTGGGTTCACAGCATCACATTCAGCCCAGATGGCGAGCGGCTCGCTTCTGTAAGTTGGGATAAGACGCTCAAGCTTTGGGATGCTCGTCGCTCCGACTCCAATCGCTGATCTCACGGCGACATCGTCGCCAAGAACTCGAGCACATCGCGCAGCTCGCGCGGTTGCGGGGCGTTTGGCATCGGTGATGCCATTAGCCCACATTATTCATGCGTATCCAATGAAGCGGCCCGCGAGGGCGTAGAAGGTGTTGTGACATCAGCACTTCAACGCCGGTAATCGTTCACGAGCACGGCAGCAGTGACGGAATTGGCTGTTGTTTGAAATGAGCTTGAACGGCGGTGACTAGGTAGTCGTAGATCGAACGGTTTTGGAGGCGGCAGGTTTCCGAGACGGTGAGGATGCGTTCGAGGAA
>SXKJ01000169.1 GCA_005778115.1 Planctomyces sp.
AAATTGAGTCGACTGCGCGCGGCGGAAAATGCCCCCCGCCGCCAATCCCCAGGCCTGCGGCCTGATTCTCAGGAACCTGTTCCGTGTCAATCCATCAGTCCCACTCTTAACCCAGCGCACGCAATCCTTGGGCAGGTCCACTCTCTCGAAGGCAGGAAGCCAGTCGTTCGGCGAGCGCGGGAAGCCCTCGCGGCATTGAGCGTCATACGCGTGCGTCAGGTTGCAGACGAAAACTGCGGAACGGTCTCCGTGGCTGACCGGGTATCGCTGCTCGATGACGAGCACGACAGATACGCCATGTAGCGGTGGCCGAATCGCTACCAGGATCTTGGTCCGCGGCCAGAACTGGCATGGTCGATCCTATTTCGGCCGGGGCTATTCGCAGCGGTGCAAAGCCGGTTGCGGGCCGCTGGGATCGTCGTCGTGGGCGGCAACGGTTGCGAACTGCCAAGGCTTCATCGCCCACTGGCAGCCTCCACTTTGCCGGGTCACAGCACTCGCCATGACACGCAGTTGATCGCCTTCGTCGGTCATGCAGGCTGTGGCGTCATCCGGCATCTGAATCCAAGACAGATCGCAACCTGCGTGGTTGAGGCGGCAGCCGCCTTTCCGATGGCGAAGATAGCCCTGCTGGCACGCGATGACACCGGCGCAGCGACGATGGCGAAGGAGATGCGGAGAGAACTTCGACAGCGAAATCTTGCCATACCCGTGGACCATATCCACTCACACCGTTCGCCGTCACCTCGGAGTCGTCTGCATGTCTGCCGCGTCGAGGATAGTGGAGGTCTGCCACAGGAAGGCGTCGATCTCTTATTTGTCGCCGACGCACGCCTGCTGCTGGAGGTGCGTGCCTCCGAACTGATCGCAGCAGGGCACCATCGAGCCCGCATCTTCGGCTTCTTGCAAGAGTCGCAGCGGCTGGCACGAGCCGAAGAGTTGGAGTTGGCGCGTTTCCTGGGCTTTGAAACATTCTCCTCACTCCTCCCGCGCGGCCAAGCCCATCGGCGGGTCGCGATTGTCGCTCAGCGGACGATGACCCGGGCGGCACGAACTCGCGGTGCCAACTGCACCACAAATGTGCGCGAGGAAATCATCAAGGCCAGCCCGCGTAATCATGCCATCGGGGCCATCGCCTGCACCCTTACCGCACCGCGGACGGCCTGCATGCCGAAGCGACTTGCTGCCGCGATTGGCGCGGCGAAAACGCAACTACACGGTCATCGGGTCTTGGTGATCGTCGAGCACATCGAGCACGCACTCGCTCTCACAGAATTGCTGCCTTCGGCCTCCCTGAAGCTGTCTTCGGCAGGCTGGGACTATCTTAATGCCGTGGGCGTGACGCCGGCCTTCAAACGCGTGACTGGTTTCGAGGGGGCAGTCTGCATCATCGCGCCCCGTGACTCGCTGGGCGCGCGCCTGGAGCACATCCGCTCTGACTGTTTCGACGCCGTCCTGCTCGCCGGGGGCTGGAAGAAGTATCCGGAAGAATTCGAGCGGCTGGCACGAGCGGAGCCGTCACGGAGCCGCAGGCCGCTGCTGTGCGTCACGTTCTTCGACGATCGGCTGCACCACACCAAGGACCGCGCCATCGCCGAGCTCATTGCGCAGACGCGCTGATGGTCGCCGGACAAACTACAAACGCGCGTGGCAGTCGCCAGTCTCCCTTCTAACCGACGAGCGAGGACGCGATGAGCCAATATGATCAGTGGTATCCACGTCTGAGTCGTTTGCGCTGTGAGATCCCAACAGGGCAGCGCAGTCATCCTGCGCGCAGGACGACCAAGTTCGACGATATCACCAGTCCCGAAAACCTCGTCGCAGCGTTTCGCCATGTGCGTAACTATGGCGGATCGGCGCGAGGCCCGGATCGCATTCACATCGATGACATCGCCATGAGTGACGTGTGGGATCTGGCACGGGCCGTTTCACCTTGCCTGCAAGACCACAGCTACCGTCCTGGGGACACTCGGTGGATTCGGATCCTGAAGAAGCCAGCCACATCTGTCGTCGCCTCATCGCAGAACGCCACTCAACCGCACGTCGGACCTCGACGGTATCGGCGCATCCAGATTTCCCGGCTCGTTGATCGGATCGTCTCCTGCGCTGTGCAGCAGGCCATTGGGCCGGTCATCGAGCGTGAACTGCTGGGAGGCTGCTACTCCCAAGGTGGTCGCGGCCCGCTGCTGCTGCTGGCGCATCTCGACCATGACATTCGCCGCACGGGCTTTGGCTGGATCGTCAACGATGACGTCAGCAGCGCCTTCGACTGCATCCCCAAACAATATGTGGTGGACTGCCACCGTGACCTGATTTCTAAACCGAGCCTCATGCGCCTCCTGGAGAGCGTTATCCAGGGCCCCGAGGCAAACTCAACAGTGGGTATCACCCAAGGAGGTGCCACCAGCCCCTGCTTTTACACTTGGACCATGCACAAACTACACGACCTCGCCATGGCGCGATGTCAAACACCGCACTGGTACAGATTCGTGGACAACCACCTTTATCTGTGCCGCTGTGAAGCCACCGCCCGATCCACTCGCCGGCGCGCCCAACAACTTCTTGGCCGCCAAGGGCTGACGCTCAAATTCCCACAAAAGGAAGCGATTATCAACCTGCGAGAACGCGACACCGAACTCCTGGGCTACCGTATTTCCATAAAGGCCGAACAGCTCCACCTAACCGTGGACGAAAAGGCGTGGAAGGAACTAGGAGAAAAGTTGGACCAAGCCCACAACGAACCCCGACCGCTTACCGTGGCCGGAGAGATCTGCCGTGGGTGGGCCCTCGCGTATGGACCCGGTATTGTGGACCCGGCAGACGCCGCCCTTCGAATGATGTCCCTCCTCCATCAGCACTGCTTAGGGGGCGCTACCTCCATGACAGAACTGCTGGACGCCTTCCTGACAGGAAGGGAACACTGGGAGTCCCTACGCAAAGGGGACCACACCCCGAGCAACGAGAGACTATACGAAGATGCGGGACGCCTCCGGCGACCCCCGCCGCGAGCCGAGATGGCTTGCAACATCCAGCATGTCCGAGTGATTTGTCCGCCCGGTGTGAATCCGGACGATGTCCCGTTTGACTTGTCTGGCTCGCTGCCAGATCACGTCCGACGGGACGCAGCAGGGCGATGATTATCGAACCTCAAGTTGGCGCGCTGCCGGCCACTCCACGGCCGGCAGCTTCGCCGACGACCTGATCTTCGTCTGAATCAGAGAGGCAACCAGCAACCCTGGTGACGGTCGTGGCGCTCATCGTATGCGCGCTCAACTGCGCAGCAAGCTCAGTGGCCACGGTCAACTCACCGTTTGAGGGGTGCGAGACTGTCTGAACTTCGCGGCGGATAGCAGTGACTGTTTCCACCGTGGACACCATCTGCTGTGCAGCGCGTGCGCTCACAATCCGTAAGCACATGGAAGCTGGCGCTTAACTCGCCGAGCGCCTCATCCCTGCTTGGGCCGTTGACGGACAGCAGGAGCTTTTGTCGCAGCTCTCGTTGACGGTTGTGGTACGGCGAAACATTGTCCTAACAGCTTGTCGAGATTCTCAATTTTGGTCTGATGTCTCGTCACCAGTTCTTGAAAAGTCAAAACCTGGGACGTTCTCTGGGCCAAGCCGACCCGAGCCTTCAGCTTTTTGGGGGCTGTTGCGGCGGCCTTTCCCTCAAACGCCTGCTCATAGACGTCGATCCAAGACTCCATCAGGCGCTGCAGCCTGAGCAATGCCTCTTCGACAGACTGTGGCTTGGTCTGTTTCCGCCCAACGCACTTCCGCCGCGTCCGCTGTTCGCCAAGCTGGACGGCGGCGATGAGCGTCTTTGCGGACCAGCCGTTTTCGATGGCCGCGGTCAGATAGGCGTGCCGACGTCTTGGATTCTTCACGGACACCAGAATCCGTAGGTGGCCCCACGGGAACTGGTAGCCATGATCGCGGTAGGTCGTCACCAACAGCCTGAGTTCGGTATCTGTCAATCGTTGCTCGAAGAGCCGCGCCTTGCGGACGTAATCTTCGGTCTGCCCGACCGTCTCGGCGAACGCTTGGATCTCGGCCTTTGATCTGGCCGAAGCACGCTGGCCGAGTTTGTAAAAGCGACGGAGCGGTTGTGGCAGCTCCGTGGCGATCTCTGCCGCAGCCGCCGTCTTCTCGAAAACCTCCCTCGCCGTCGTCATCTGTTGCTCCTGTACCACGCTGTCAAATGACCGCCCACCACTGTAGGTGCCACCGGTCATCCTCTAACTCCTCGCCACCCTTGACGCCACCGTTCCCGCACCTTCCAGTGCGAGAAAACCAACATAGTCAGACGACCCTAATTCGAAAGTGCCGCCGCGACCCAGGCGTTGGTGAGGTCGTCTTCCAACGCTCGCGATTTCCCAAATGGATACGAAGAGTCTGACCACCCAAGACATCGGCAGCTCGTTCTGTTCGCTCTGGGTTTGGCTGCGTGCCCTTGCGGAGAAGCGGAACGGTCTGAACAAAGTCGATGCCGCATATATCGAACTTCGCGACGACGAAATCGCCGACGCGGTCGCGCGCGTGCAAGCGGCATGTGATCGACTTCAGGCTGCGGAACTGTTTGGACCGGACGATCAGGCACTCCTCGCGGCAGGTGGCCCTGACGGGATTCGCAAACCAGGATTCGCCGGCTGGGTGGCCGCGAAGCCGGCCGAAGTCCGCCTAGCGTCGGTCCTACGCTGCTGCGAGCGGTACGTCTTCGAGCGAGGCGAGGTATGCCCGGCCTGGCTGAAACCGTTCCCGTCTGAACCAGTGGCTACGGTCGCGGCTTTGGTAAGGTTCCTCGACGAGCAGATGGAGCAGTGGTCGCAAGGCAAAGTTCGGCGCGCCGGCAGCCCGCCATCCGCCGCTGCTGAAGGGTGGCGAGTGCTGAACAACGTGCAGCACACGCTGGCTTGGTTTCAACGCCGGGGGCTGATTCGCTCGTTGCCGACTGTGCCAGCGTTTCGGCGGACGCGGCTCAACGCCGGACGCTGCGCGGAAATACTGAGGCAAGCGCTGCAGGAGTTGGTTACAAGACATCGGCCGGTGACATCGACCGTGGACGGACAAAGCGACTCTAAGTGCTCTGTCGTGCTCCGAGGGAAAGGGGAGCGGCCGCTGGTTCTCGGCCGCGAAGAGTCGCTGGTGACGTCAGCGCAATACGACGTCTTGCAAGCGCTGGTCAACGCAGGTGCGGACGGACTGTCGATGACAGAACTCATCCGACGCAGCGGTCACGGCTCGGCCAGGAACGTGCTCAAGAATCTGGCTAACTCGTCCAGCGCGTGGCAGCAGGTCATCTTGATGCCTGGAGCACCGGGCCGACGATATCGCCTGTTGTTTCAATGAGGCCCACGATCACGAGGCACTGATCGACACAGCGCGAGCCACAAAACGACAGACATCAACACTGAATGCAGGCCGCGCAACGAACGACAGGGCCGCTGTAAGCCGTCTACGCTCCTACCCAATTGGCTTCGCTGCCAATCGGAATTGATTTCGGCCGTTCATTTCGACTCTGCCGACTTTGATTTTGTGAGGATGCAATGGCCCCCACCCGCACCAAGTCGAACGTCGTTTGTTCCTAGGAGCCGTCCACGATGCCCAGCCGTGACGACCGCGCTCCACCGAGGCTGCCAACGTATGCAATGGCTACCGTTCCGGCTGGTGCTCCGCCTTGGGTCACGCCCGAACTCATCGAGCACACGCTCCGTGTCTGGCAACCTTTTTATGTGGACCAGTTGCTACCGGACGATGCGTTGGGGATCATCATGCGCGCCGATCGTGTGTCTGATTTGCTGTCGAGCGGAGTTCGCCATGAAACAATTCGCAGCACTAGCTCGCGTGAGCAGCCGTGAGCAAGAACGCGAAGGCTTCTCCCTTGATGTCCAGGAGGACGCCCTCAAGCGCTATACTGAACAACACAACGGCACGATCGTCAAACTTTTCAGAATCGCAGAGTCGGCCAGCAAGCGAGACGAACGCAAGACCTTTAAGGAAATGGTTGCTTACGCCAAACGGCACTGCCTCGAATTGGACGGACTGCTGTTCTACAAGGTCGATCGGGCGGCCCGAAATCTTTTCGATTACGTCGAACTGGAACGGCTCGAATCCGAATACCAGGTTCCTTTCATCTCGGTTTCTCAACAGACCGACAACAACCCGGCTGGCCGCATGATGCGCCGCACGCTGGCCAACATGGCCAGCTTCTTCACCGAACAAATGGCGGTCGACATCAGCCAGGGCATCAACCGCCGCGTGCAAGAAGGGCTCTTCCCCAGCAAAGCACCCTACGGCTATCGCAATGTCAAAGCCAACGGGCGTCGTGTCATCGAGCTTGATCTCGTCGCCGCCGAAAATGTCCGCCGCATGTTCCGACTCTTTGCCTTCGAGAATCACACGTTGGACGGCATCGTGAAGCGGCTCGCCGACGACGGAATCCAGTACCGTTCATCGAATCCTCGCTGGAGTCGTACGTCAGTCCACAACATGCTGTCCGATCGAGCCTACATCGGCGAAGTCGGTTACCGAGGCGGCTGGTATCCCGGTAAGCACACACCCATCATCGACCGAGCAACTTGGGATCGCGTGCAAGCGTTGCTTGGGAACGGCCAGCAATTGTCGCACACGATGACCTACGCTTCCGACCTGCTTGAGTGCGGACATTGCGGCCACAAAATCACCGGCGAATGGAAAGTCAAGAAGACGAAGAGCGGCCAGCGCGATTACCTCTATTACCGATGCACGAAATACAACAAACCAGGCCATCCCAGGACACGAGTCACCGAAGCCGAATTGGACCATCAGGTTCTCGCCTTGTTCGACAAGATGCGAATCGAAGACGAAAGCGTTCGCGACTGGTTCCGCGCCGTGCTGGCATCAAAAACCAAGGACGCTCAAGCCGATACTCGTGCCCAGCGAGCCGAACTCCAGCGTCAGGAAACCATGATTGCCGCTCAGCAGGACCGGTTGTTGAACCTGCGAATCGACGACCAAATCGACGAAGCGACGTTCAACCGCAAACAAACAGAAATGCGTGACCGTCTTTCCGCGATCATGCTTCAACTGGAGATTCTGAACCGTACCCGCGACGAAAACGCCGAGATAACGTCGAAGGTGTTTGAACTTTCTCAAACCCTTCGCCAGCGATGGCTTATCGCCAACTACGCTGAAAAACGTAAGATCCTCGAAATCGTCTGGTTGAACTGCCGACTCATCGACGGAAGTCTCAGCCCACAAATAAGAAAGCCCTTCGACGTTGTCGTCGAAGGGCTACTTCTTCCGGAAAGTGGAGGATAGGGGACTTGAACCCCTGACCTTCTGCATGCCATGCAGACGCTCTCCCAACTGAGCTAATCCCCCAGCATATTTGTCTGAGCCCCCCAATAGCAACCAATTCGATAGGTTGCGGAGTGGGTTGGCTCTCGCCGAACGATTCCTCGATATCGGCAGTTTTCGTTCGTGGGACCAGACTTGCGTTCCAACGAAATTCTTGGCCGTGGAAAGCGGGGGGACGATAGCGGCTCGTTTGGAAACGTGTCAAGCAGTTGTCTGCAACGATCAGGCATCGACAAAAAAACGGTCTGCCACGAGGATGCGATCGTGGTTTCGACACTCGATATGTTGAGATCGCTCGCCTTCTCTATCGTTGGAATTCTTGAAGAGTTGGTTAGTATCCCGCCGCGCTCGCATCACGTCGGTCACATCAATGGAACTGCTTGGGATCAGATTCGTCCTCCCAATCGCTCGCACTTGAAGGATGCAATGTGCCGCCTCGCACACTGGAGCACACCGGGCTTCTGGAAGATCTTGGTGAATTGCCGCGGTTCCTCCGAGGGAACATCGAGGGCGAGGCTCGTTATGCCTGCTCGTTCTGCGGAGTGGGCGACTCGGTTCAATTGACTGTTGATGATCAGCGTGTGAACCAGACACTGCCGCTCGGGCGAGGAGTTCTCAAGGTTGAGTCCCCGCTGGGGCCACGTGAATACGTCGGCGAAATTCGCGACGGTCGATGGCTCGACCTGGAGTTGAACGGTCAACCGCGGTTAGCGATGCCGCTGCTGAGTGGTCGCTGGGAATCGGACGCTGGTTCACGAGACATTGTGGCCAGTTCAGTTCCCGCATCTTCGGAGCCAGGTGTGCAACGCTGGGCGTTGGCGACGGCTTCCGGTTCGGCGCAGCGGACGCGGTTTGGTGAGGGACTTCCGACAATGGGATGTCTCAAGCTGCGGACGTCGATGGGGAAGCAACGGCCGGTGTTTCCGATTCATGCTGAGCCAAGCGTTCGGAAGGCGGCGGGCCATCGCGATGCGCTCACCTATGAAGCCGCGATCCGAAGCTTTGCCGATTTGTTGCTCAAGCATCGTCCGCCACACGGTCGCACGCTGATCTATGCCTGCGGGCAGATTGATTACTTCACGATCTTTTCGTTTCAGGAAGTCTTTCGATTATTGGGCATTCGCAATCTGGCCGGGAATGCCGAGCACTGTCTCAACGCCGGTGCCGTGCATAACGAACTTCTGACCGGACAAGAGGGTCCGTTCCTGACCATTGACCAGGGACTCAACGGACCGAATCGGTTCTACCTGCTGAATGGTTGGAACGGCTTGATCTCGCATCCTCCGGTGTTTGCTGAGCTCTACAAGCGGCCCCATCTGACGGGCTATCTCGTGGAAGTGATCGAGTCGGAAACGGCTCGTGCGTTTGTCAAACGCTGCGGTGAAGAGCGACTGTTGCTGGTGCGACCGGGGTCCGATCCGCATCTGGCATTGGCGGTTGCTCATGAGGTGTTGACCAAGTTTCCCAAGGCCATCGAGCAGCGTTTTGTCGATCGGTTCGCTGATCGCGAGTCGTTCGATCGTTACCGCGCGTTGGCGACGTCGGAGACCTTCGATCCTGCACGCACGGCCGAGCGGATTGCTCCGGAACCGGCGTTGGCCCAGCGGTTGTTGAATGGGATTCGGGACATTGCCGCGCAGCTCGTGCGTCCGGGAGTGGTGCCGATCAACATTCCGTCGGTCGGCCTGTCGCAGACAAAAGGGGTCGTCGCGCACTGCTTGTGGGGCAGCCTGCTCGCGATGCTCGGCAAGTATGGACTGAATGCGGACGGGACTCCGGCCGGAGGGACCGTCCGCATTCCTGGTCAGATCAATGCGCAGACCGAAGTGCAGGGGCTCTCTCGCAACTACTTCATGGGCCGAGTGCGCGTCACCCCGGAGAACGGGGCCGAGGTCGCGCGGCGTATGAGCTTGCCGGAGGATGCCTATCAGGTCGCCGTCACCGATACGCCGCGGGCGGCACTCGACTACTCCGATCCGTCGGACGTGCCGGAACTCTTCGTTTGTTTCGGAACGCAGTTTGAAAGCAACATGCTCGGTCGAGTTCGCTGGATCGACAAGCTCAAGGCGGCGAACACGAAACTGGTGGTCGTGGACCCGATCCCCGATCCGTTTACGGTCGAGAATGCTGAGCTGATTATCCCGTCGCCTCCGCATGTGGCTGCCGCCAAGGTCTATCAGAACGGCGAATGGCGGTTGAGTTTGTCGTCGCCACAGAAACAACGGGCTCCCGAAACGAGAACCGACGCCACCATTGTGTATGACGTGATGGCCGAGATCTCGCGGCGACTGCGACACGATGCCGACCTACGACAACAGTGGCCTGAGCTTGGCCGTTTGTCCGACTCCGGCTATTTGCAGCAGCGATTCGAGCCGGCCGAGTCGGGGGGCGGTCTCGAGCGATTGGATGGCGAAGTCAGCCGGCCGCAGTTGTGGGCTCGCATTCAGGATTACATGACCGGCTCATTGTCGACGGGCAACCTCGGTCCGTTGTATTGCCGGCCGGAGCATGCCGATGGGCGGCCCATCACTTGGGATGATCTGATTCAGCAGGGCGAGATCATCTACGGCGGCGTCGGCACGACGCGCTATCGGTTGGACTACGACGACCCCGCGCATGTCCCGTTTTGTGACATCTGGCGGCGTCCAGGTCGATTCAAATTCTTTGTTCCGACCGAGGCGGATTTGTCGCTCGCTGAGGGGCTGATTCTCGATTCGGGGCGTTCAACGCTCAGTGAGGACAAGAAGCGGATTCACTTCGCGGTCTCGACGTTTAACTCCGGCAAGGCGACGACTGGCGTGGACCTGCCGGACGAGAATCCGCTGTATGTCTCGTTGAGCCTGGCCGCCGAACTCGGTCTGAGCGCGGGGGACCAAGTGCGTGTCACCGGTGTCGACACGCAAGCCTCGCTCGTGCTGCCGGTCATCCCGACGTCGCGATTGCATGGCCGAACGCTCTACACCAGCTTCCACAAATGCAAAGCCGAGATCGAACAGGGGCGTTACTTAAACGACCTGACTTCGCATCTCGGCCGTTGTCCGTACACAGCCCAATCGAATTTCAAACTGACCCGTGTGACGTTGGAGAAAGTGACGCCATGATTCACTTGCCGGACAAGCACCGCATACTGGTGGTCGATGACGAGCCGGATGTTTTCACGCTGACTCGGCTGAGCCTGCGTCAGGTGCAGTACCGCGGTCGTGGTGTGGAACTCGTGCAGGCCACCAGCGGAGCCGCATGCGTCGCTGACTTGCAGGCTCATCCAGAGACGTCGGTCGTCCTGCTCGATGTCGTGATGGAATCCGAGCACGCTGGACTCGACGCGGCTCGCGCGATCCGCGAGCAACTCAACAACAATTTGGTGCGCATCTTGTTGAGGACCGGCCAGCCGGGTATGGCACCAGAGAAGCAAGCGATCGACGAGTACGACATTGACGGATACTTGCTCAAGACCGAGCTGACCACGACTCGGCTGTACGCGGCGGTTCGCACCGCGCTGAAAGCTCACGAAGAACTGGTGGAACTGGAGCGGCATCGCACGTTGCTGCGATACGTGCTGGATTGCGCGAGCGAAGTGCATTCGTTTGACGGCATCGAATTGGCGTTGCGAAAGACGCTCGCCGCAGCGGCCGATCTGACTGAAGCGAAGCTCGCCGTGTTGTCTTTGGAAACGTTCGCAAGCCAGGGTGATCCTGTCCGTTTTCTGTTGAACTCGACGCCCAGCGGGGGTGACGAAGCGGCGGCTCAGGCGATCGCGCAGCGTGTGCAGGCCGATCCGCAGGCACAGTCGGCCGTGCAAGCGACGCGCTGGGCTGACGGACTGTTGATTCCGCTGCGGCTACACCGCGAGCTCGGTCATGGTTGGATCTACGTGCAAGGGGACCGAGTCGATCACATCGTCGAGCAAGTCTTACCCGTTCTTGCCGCTCATGCCGCCAATGCTCTGTATGCCGTCGTTGCTCAGCGCCTGCTCGAAGACCGCGAGGAACCGTTCTTCGCGTCGATCGGTGTGTGAACTTGGAACGCCGCCCCATGACCTCGATGCCTCAATCGTTTTTGAGACGTTGCCGAGTCGTGTTGTTGACTCTGGAATCTCCCCGCTCCAAGAGTTCCGAAAGGATGTGGGGAATCTCTTGTCATCGGAAACGAGTCTATCCATGAGTGTTGAACCAGCCGAGCCGATCGAAAGAGCAAATCGCGTGAAGGTGTTGTGGCTCTCGTTTCTTGGCTTCACTTTGAGTTTCGCCGCGTGGCTTATGTTCGGAGTGCTCGGCATTCCGATTCAAAAGGAGATGCAATTCAACGATGTGTCGCTGGCATGGTTGTCGTCGATCGCAATTCTGAACGGAGCCATCTGGCGGTTGCCATTTGGAATGCTCACCGACCGATTCGGTGGGAAGAGGACGTTTATTGCTCTATTGCTCTTCGCCAGCATCAGTTCCTTTCTGGTCTCGTCGGCGGTGAGCTATGGACAGTTGATGGTCTACGCATTTCTGGTGGGCTTGGGGGGCAATTCGTTTTCCGTGGGCTCGGCATGGAACGCGGCTTGGTTTCCTCCGAAGCAGCAAGGCTTCGCGATGGGCTTGTTCGGTGCGGGTAACGTCGGAGCCTCTGTGACGAAATTCATTGGCCCACTTTTAATCGGGCTGATGCCCGCAGCTGGAGCGCTCGGTGGTTGGATTCCCGGAGGTTGGCGGTTCGTGCCGTTTCTCTACGGTTGCTTGCTATTTCTGATGGCGATTGCCGTGGCCGTTATTGCGCCGGCAACCGACAAGAAGCCCAGCGCGGGACGTTCGCTCAAAGTGATGCTAATCCCGTTGCGAGAGGTTCGCGTTTGGCGATTCAGCCTGTATTACACGGTGGTCTTCGGAGCCTACGTGGCGATGTCGGCCTGGCTGCCGAAGTATTTCGTCAGCGTCTACAACCTGCCGTTGTCCAAAGCTGCGCTGCTGACAACGCCGTTCATCTTCGCGTCGAGCTTACTTCGCCCCTTCGGCGGCTGGCTGTCCGACCGATATGGTCCAAGGAAAGTCACCTACGGTGTCTTCATCGCCGGCTTAGTAATGTCGCTGCTGTTGTTCATGCCGATGGACGTGATCCCATTCGCGATCTGCGTAACTTTACTAGGAGTCACTCAAGGCATCGGCAAAGCATCGACCATCAAATATGTCCCAGAATATTACCCGAAAGATGTCGGAGTCGTTGTAGGTCTGGTGGGTTCGCTCGCGGCGATTGGCGGTTTCGCGATGCCACCCCTGTTCGCGTACATGAAGGAGTGGACCGGGAAACCGCAGTCGATGTTCTGGATCGTGTTCGGCATTACTCTGGTCAGCCTGACCTGGCTGCATTGTGTGGTGCTTCGCATCCATCGTCATGAACAGCACACAATTTGAACCGCACGGGGTCTGTCGTTCGCACTTGGGTTGCAGGACGAGAGGTTTTCCAACCATCGCAATACGTCGCCAAAGGCTAACGATCGTGGATGTAATCCCGCTGCTGAAGCAACTGCCGTTCTTTGCGGACTTTTCGGATGATTTGTTGGGACAGGTCGTTGCGACTGGTCGGACACGAATGTTGGCCGCAGGTGAATTCGTCTTTCACAAGGGCGATCCGCCGGACGGCTTGTATGTGCTGCTCGATGGTCGAGTTCGCGTCTTTCTGGCCGACGAACAGGGCCAGCACGACGTCGAGTTGGCAGTCCTCTCCACGGGCAGCCTCTTCGGAGAGATGGCGTTGCTCGACGGCGAACCGCGTTCGGCAAACGTGTCCTGCGTGGAGCCATCCCGATGCCTGTGGCTGTCTCGCGATGAATTCCTGGAACTGCTCCGTTCGTCGAGCGAGCTGCTGGAATCCTTATTGGCCGATCTTTCGCGCCGAGTTCGAGGCACGCAAGAAAAGTTTTATTGGGAGATGCTTCGCCGGCAGCGTTTGCAAAGTGACATGGAGTTAGAACGACACCGTGCTTTGTCAGTGTTGGTTGCCGGAGTGGCTCACGAGATCAATACGCCGCTGGGGATCGTCAACTCGACGGCCGATTTGATGAGCGAACTGGTCCAACAAATCATCGCGTCGAGCAGCGTCGTCTCCGAACTGCGACTCGTCTGCGAGGATCTGCGTGACTCGGCCGCGTTGGTGCAGGGCAACATTGCGCGTGCCTGTGTTCTGATCCAGCGATTCAAGACGCTTTCATCACAACAGGTGTCCGAGGCACGGCAGAAAATCAATCTGCCGGACAGCGTGCGGGACACGCTCAGCCTGTATTCCATTCAAGGCCGTCGAGCGGGGATCGAAGTCGTGTTCCAATCGCGACTCAGCGGACCACCGGAATGGGACGGCTACCCCGGCTATCTGTCTCAAGTGCTGCTGAACCTGCTGACGAACGCCGAGCGCTACGCCTATCCCACCGGCACCGGAGGCCGCGTGGAAGTAGATCTGAGCGATCGCGTCGTCGATGACAAACAGCGTTTCGATCTCGTCGTCCGGGACTTCGGCCGCGGCATCCCAGAGGAATCGCAGTCGCGCGTCTTCGAACCGTTTTTCACCACGGGCCGCGACCTAGGAGGCACGGGACTCGGCCTGGCAATCGTCTACAACCTGGTCCACGATTCCATGCACGGCCAGATCGAACTGAAGTCGCATCCGGGCCACACCGAGTTTCATGTCGAACTGCCAAGTGGCGGCACATGACACACGCGAAACTCAATTCGTCACGTTTGGAACTGCTGCCACAAATCCTCAAACGTTTTTGAGAAGATGGCGACCAGGCTCGGATTGTTAGTGACCACAAAATTCTCTTCGTTGTTGGCTGCGGCACCGCGCGTCCAGTTGTAGCTGCCGTTGAGCAGAATCTCGCCATCGAACAACGCGAACTTGTGGTGCATGTGGTAAGCGGTGCGGTCCACCCGCAGTTCAATGCCGGCCTGAAGAAACCGATCCGCATCCGACCCAAGGTCCGCCGCCTTGTCATTGTCGGTGATGATGCGGACTCGGACTCCTCGACAGTGAGCCTCCAGCACGGCGGAAGTCAGCCGATCGTCTGTGATCGTGAAGACGCAGGTCTCGACCGTCCGTTTCGCCTGAGCCAACAGCGTCCGAATCCGCTGCGGACAATCGCCATGAGGACTGAACCACGCCTCGGCCATGTCCTCCTTCGCTTTTCCCACCGAGGGATGAAGGACTTTGACAATCTCTTCCAGCCACTCGACGATCATCGTCCCATTCGTGGCATCAATTGCTTCCCTGGCCAGACTGAATGCAAGCCGGAGAAATTGAGCCAACTGTTCCGCATCTGCCTCGGCCTCATCCAGATGCTGACTCAACGCCGACTTCTCACCCCGCGACAGACGCCGGTCCGCCAAGGACTGCTCCAGAATCTCACGCATTTGTTGTGGTGTCATCCGTCCTTCTTTCCCCAAGACTTCTGCTGCGGGGCGCGAGCCCGGGTTCTGTCCCACGATGATGAGCTTCATTCTATCGACCCCGATCGCAGGGAGAACGACCGAACCAAATCTGGTTAAATCGGGCTCACCGTCCTGCAGCTGACGGGCTTATCTCGCACTGTGGAGCCTGTTGCCCCAGCACTCGCTCGACATCATGAAATACAGACTTCTGCGACCGCAGATTAGCCGGCCGAGACGCAGCCTCCCCCGGAATTGCCGAATCACGATCCAACTTCCGCACCGCCAATAGTCCGGTATCGGTGACGATGATCCCCGCCGAGAAATCGACAGTGACCCGTTGCCGTCCCATCTCCCATACAATGCTTTTTGAAAAACACGAAAGGCAGTTCATGAGTGTTGGCAGAATGGACAGCGTGCAACTCAACCAGTGGTACAAGCAGAAAGATGAGGACGATCAGGTCGGCTTCATCGAAAGGGCGCCTTCAATTCTGGTTTCGATCGCTCAGCACACACCGCGTATTGCTTGGACTGCGGCAGGTGGCTGCCGCTTTGCCCTCAGCAGCCTGCTGTTGAGGGACAGTTGATGGAGTTACCCAAAAGACTTCGTCCAACAGCAGGCTGTTGGACGGAAAGCGGCAGCGGGCTGCCGGAGTCCGAAAGTCACTTCGTGACTGTCAGCTTGCGGCGATAGATCTTCGTGCCGTGCGCGATGTAGAGCGTGCTGTGATCGGCTCCCGCGAGGATGCACGTCGTGAGCGGCTGATCCTTGTCCGGCTTTGGCAGCACGCCGCAGGGGCGGCCAGTGGGATCGAAGACTTGCACACCGAGGTCGCTCGTCACGTAGAAGCGACCGATCTTGTCGACGGCCATTCCGTCACCCTTCGAGTTCTGGATGTATGGCGGCGGCTCGTTGAATTTGAACTCGCCTTCCGGGTCGATCGGCAGACGCATCGGCATTGTCGGCATCTTGGCGTCGAGCACTCCGCCGACGTTGACTCGGAAGGTCCATGTATGAGTTCCGCCATAGTCCGAGACGGCGAGCGTGCCTCCGTCGGGTGAGAGCGCGATGCCGTTGGGTTTGCTGATGCCTTTGTCGGCTGCAGCGACTTCGCCGGTTTGTGGGTTGATCCGCGTGACCTGCTGCGCTCCGGTTTCCGTGATGAGGATGAAGCCGTCGCTCGTCACCGCGAGGTCATTCGGCTTCACGTTCTCGGCGACGACTTTAACTTCGTCTCTGCTCGGGTTGATCGAGATCACGCGGCTCTTCGCTCCCTGACAGCCATAGATCAGCGTGCCTTCGGGATTGAATTCGAGACCGCTGACCGACTCCTTACAGATCTCTTTGCGAGTGCCATCCGTCCCGATGCGGACGACAGAAGGAGCTTTCATATCGCAGTAATAGACATTACCCGCCTTGTCCGCGCAAAGGGGGTCCGCGAAGCCGAGTCCTTCAGCGACCACTTCCCATGACTCGCCGCGAATCAAGAGGTTGAGCAGCGTGAGGTCGCCGCCGAGATCGCCCTTTGTGTCGATGGCCGGAGTCAGACGCTCGCTGCGCCACAACCACTTCATTGCCTCGGGGAAATGCTTGCCGCCGAAGTCGGCGTTGTGCGCGTAGCCTTCGGCCCAGTCGAAACGGACGTCGTAGCCCATGTACTTCAGAGCCGACGCGGTCTGCTGATTAGCCCACGGCCAGCTTCCAAAGGCGTTGTCGATATCGCCGCTCGTGTCGGCCATGTAGACACGAATCGGCTTCGGTTCGGTCTTGCGAATGAGCGACGGATAGACGTTGCCTCCTCGCAGGTTCGTGAAGCTCCCGACGCTCGAATAGACCTTGCGGAAGAAGTCGGTGCGCTCCCATGCGGCGGTGAAGGCGCAGATCGCGCCGGAACTCGAACCGCCAATCGCATGCATCTCGGGATCGTCCGATATGGAATATGTTTTACGCACTTCGGGGATGATCTCTTCGAGCAAGAAGCGGACGTAGCGATCGCCGAGTCCGTCGTACTCGAGGCTGCGGTTTGAATGACGGCCATTCATGCGCGGTTTGTCTTTCTCGTGACCGGGATTGATGAAAACCGCGATCGTCGTCGGCATGTCTCCGCGAGCGATCAAGTTGTCGAACACCGTCGTCACGCGCCAGCGACCATCGACCTTCTTCATGCCTTCGCCGTCTTGAAACACCATCAACGCGGCGGGTTTGTCTTTGCTGTATTGAGCCGGCACATACACCGACCAATCGCGCGTCGTGTTGGCGAAGATTTTTGATTCGAAGACGGGCATCTGCTCGACGGTTCCCTTCGGGACGCTCTCCTTTGCGACGGCATCCGCGTGCGGTTCCCATGCGGGCTTCGTCTCGACGATCGGGATGTTCGTACTTTCGGCCTTCTCGTCCCACAACCACTTCAGCGCCTCTGGCAACAACTCGCCGCCCCATTTGCCACTGTGTCCGCCGTCGGTCATGTCGAGCCTGTACTTGTAGCCCGCGAATTGCAGAGCCGCCGCGAGATCCTGATTACCGAGCGGCCAATTGCCGTGCAGGTTGTTGAGGTCATCGCGACCGTCTTGCAGATAGACCTTGATGGCTTTCGGTTTGTCCTTCGTCTTGCGAACCAGCCCCGGATAGGCCCAGCCGCCGCGAATGTTGGTAAAGCTGCCGATGTGACTGAGCACCTTGCCAAACTGCTCCGGCTTCTCCCAGGCAAGCGTGAAGGCGCAGATGCCGCTGGACGAGATTCCGCAGACCGCGCGCTTCGCCGGGTCACTCGAAACATTCAACCCCTTGAGCGCGACGGGTAAGAACTCCTCCACCATGAAGTTGGCATAGCGATCGCCCATCGAGTCGTACTCAAATGACCGATTGCTGCGATCCTTCGCCCCCTTCACTGTCGTTGCGACCGTGCCCGGATTCACGAACACCGCGATCGTGACCGGTATCTTCTTCTGATGAATGAGGTTGTCGAAGACCGTCGGCACACGGAAGCCGCCCTTCGTATTCGAGTACCCGCCGCCATCCATGAAGACCATCAGCGCCGCTGGTTCGTCCGCCTTGTATTGAGAGGGCACATAAACGCTAAAGTCGCGCTTCGTCCCCGGATAAATCTTGCTGTCATTGAATTGACCCGAGGTGACTTTGCCTTGAGGCACGCCGTCTTGAACGACGCGATCGGGATGCTCTTTGTCTTGCGCTGCGACCACTCGAACGACCGGCGCGGACAGCGTAAGGCTCAATCCAAGAAACGCGACCAGACTCTGCGCGAACAATTTCATGGCGGAACTCCGGGAGGTAGGGGACTAAGCTCGACGACACGTTTACGACCTTCGGCGCGGATCGTATTGAATCTCACGAGCAACAAGAACTAGCCTGAAGAGAATGTCGCGAAATGAAAACGTTGCTTCCGACGCTGCCGGCAGTCCGCACGATGAACCCATCGTCGAAACCTAGTGGAGCAACTTCGTGGCGGTAAAATACTGCCGAAGAATTGGAGGATTGGCATGTCGTGGTTGATGCGTGCGATGGCCGTGGTTCCCTTGCTCGCCGTGGCGGGGTTCTGCGGGTTTGGTTCCTGGCAACGTTCGAACCGCTCGATCCAGCCAACCAAGTCACATGGCGAGTGATCTATGGCTTGGTGAGCTTGAGCAGCTTGGCGAGCATCATCTGGTTAATGCTGCCGAACGATCGAGACTCATCAGGAGACGGTTCAAGAAAGTAGCCGAGTTCACGAAGGGAAGTTCGCTGCCATCGTGTCGATTCGAGATCCTGCCGGCCCCTTCACGAGATTCTCGGTGTGTCGTGGAAAAGTCGCGGATGGTCTATCGAAATGTCGTGGACGAATGCCTGGAGGGGCCACCGACCGGGCAAGGTCGCATGAGCGGCCTGGTGAATAGGCATCACCTGAGCTACTTGCTGGATGAGTTCGGCATCCGAATGCCCACGATTGAGAATGAGAAGGCACGCTTCTATTTCACGGAGGCTGGTTGGCGACGGGCCGGAAGCAAGATTGCTGTTGAGGCTCGGCGATGCGGGCATGTCATTCGAGTGATTCGAAGGAAGAACCCAGAGCCGTCTCAAGTGGTGTATCGCGATGAACTGCAATTGGCGATTCTTCTGAGTCGTCGAACAAGACGAACATATCGGTAGCTCCTGCGAGCGTCTGTCGCCAGCGCGTTGAACGTGCGCGTGAATCTCATTCCCATTCCAATCTCACGAAGGTTGGTGCTGGTCCGGTCCATGATGGTTTGCGAGCGGCTGTCGAACCGCGTTCCGGAGTGCCACGGAGGGGCCACGGAGTCTTTTCGGGGGCGTCCTCTGGGACGAGTCGTGCTTTCGAGGCTGAGGCGGACGGTGCTGCTTTTGATCCAGCGGTCGTCGCTGAAGGGGAGAGTCCGCGTTGAATGCAGGCCCGCAACGCTTTGACTTCCGCATCGGTTTGGGGCTTGTTCACCCAGGATCTCCATTGCCGAGGCAGCAATGGATCGCTGGGAGTCGCCAGCCAGAGACGTTGGTCTGCGGGCTGCTGGTGGGCGTGGGCGGAGCCCCATTGCCAGTTTTCGGCTTGGTTCACAAAGTTGGCTCGCACGGGATTCCGTTCGACGTAACGCATCACGGTCAATAAGTGCTCGTCGTTTTGAATCGGAAACGACTTGAAACGCCCTTGATAGAGATGTCTCGTTGTGGCGGTCTTGTCGTGTGAGTGATTCCGCATGGTGTGCATGACCGAGAGCCGCCGAAAGTAAAACAAAGAGTCCTGCCCCTTTTCTTCCCCAGGTTGTCGATGTTGGGCACACACGACTCCGCCGAACACCTTGGACATTTGCGGTTCCGTCGCCCTATTCTTGGTCCTTCAACGCAGGGGGATTGTTTCGACGGTAAAGAAGGCCAGACGGATGTCGGCAGAGACTTCAATCAGTTTGCTGGAGCGTGTGCGAGAATGAGGCGATGAGGCGTCGTGGCGGACGCTTGTCGAGATTTACACGCCGCTGATTCGCGGGTGGCTGAACCGCCATGCGGGGCTGGATGCCGATGCTGAAGACGTCATTCAGGATGTGTTGGCGGTCGTCGTTCGCCGCATCCCGGAGTTTCGCCGCGAGCCGCGCGTCGGAGCGTTTCGCGCGTGGTTGCGGACGATCACAATCAACTGCTTTCGCGATGCGTGGAAGTCGCGGCGGCGAGTCAAACCGGCTGCCGATAGTCGTGTCGCTGAGTTCTTGCAGCAGCTTGCTGATCCGGCCAGCGGGCTGACCCGTGTTTGGGATGAGGAGCATGATCGGCACGTCACTCAGCGGCTGTTGCAGATCATTCGCGGTGAATTCACGGAGAAAACTTGGCTGGCGTTTCAGCGATTCGCACTAGCGGATGAATCAGCGGAAACCGTCGCCGCTGATCTCGGTATGACGGTCAACGCGGTCTTCATCGCCAAGTCGCGAGTGCTGACGGCTCTGCGCCGCGAAGGAGCGGGGTTGCTGGATGAGAACTGATCCTTGAAAAGTTTTGAGGCCAGCAGCCATTTCTAACAAGTGTGATCTGCGAGGCCTCGTTTAACCCGGAGCCAACGGCGGCGGTTGTGGGGCTGTAATGTGGGTCGTCGTTAAACATCGCGGCAGAGCCGCAACCAAAGTAACCCGAAGAGGCTGTGAGTTTTTTCTGAAAGTGGATTCGGATCATTTTTCCCGGCAGCGGTTTTTTGCTGCGGTTTTTTTTGGTCCAGTTCGTGTTGGATTTTGGCAACGGGATTGTTGCCGTCGTTGGTCTCGATTCCTGGTCAGAAACGGGGGCCGGGTGGTTTGAGGTCTCTGGAAATTCGGTTTCGATGGTGTTTTGGTTCGTCAGAGGAC
>SXKJ01000170.1 GCA_005778115.1 Planctomyces sp.
ACAAACGGCAACACACCCTGTAAACTCATGCCCGGCCTCCCTGCGGCGTTGAAGTGCTGATGTCACAACACCTTCTACGCCCTCGCGGGCCGCTTCATTGGATACGCATGAATAATGTGGGCTAGCGCCTTGCGGCTCACGTGGCACCGAAATCAACACGAATGGCGGAGAGCCTGAAAACAAAACGGCCCGTCGAATCAGAGGATTCGGCGGGCCGAGTGTTTTGAGAAACGGATTGCTCCGCTCTGCTATTCGAGAATCTTGGAAGTGCTCTCGACGATTGCCTTGACGCCGTCTTTGTCGAGCTTGCCCTTGGCGAAGGCGTGATTGACCACGACCTTCCTGCCGAGCCAATGCAAGACCGTGACTTCCGCGTCTTCGGCGATCTTGTAGTTGGGTGGGCCGGCCACTCCGTCGAAGATGGTCAGCGGCAGATTGGCGTCTTTGCCTGTCTTGATGCCGGCCTTCTCCGCAAGTGCGTTGAGCTTAGCTTCATCTCCGTCCGCGTCATTGCTGAGCAGGATCACGAAGGAAGCCATCTTCTTGTCAGCGTTCTTGGCGACTTGTTCGTCGATTTGTTTGACCAAACTGGTCAATTCGTCCGTGACGGATCTGGCGAAGATCGCGACCACCGGACGAGCACCGTACCTTCAGCGATAGCAGAGCGATTTGTCCTTGTTCGGGCCGGTGACGTCGCGGACGTTGAATACGCCTGCGGCATCGCCGACTTGCAGACCGGACTTCAGCTCTGCCGCCATCAAGCTCGCTGTTGCGATCAGCAACGCGAGTGCGGGGGCAAAGAACCGTTTCATCAGAGCACTCTCCTTCAATTGAGGAACAACAGAACGCCAGCCGCACGCGCGGCTGGCTGAAAGTAGCCTGACTCTCCGAGTCGGGAGTCAGCATGGGAACGTACCCGACTCAGAGAGTCGGGCAACAGGGCAGATTACTTTTTCGGCGCGGCAGCGACTCCAAGTTCCTTCAGCTTGGCGGCGATGTGCTCGCCGTGCATCTCGGTTTTTACTTCTCGGTCGATGTGGGCGATCTTGCCGTCCTTGCCGATGTAGAACGTGACTCGCTTGGCGTTTCCTTTGTCGTCGGCGACCAGCCCGTATTCTTTGGCGGTCTTCCGGGACGGGTCGCTGAGGATCGGATAGTCGAGATCCAGCGACTTGGCGAACGCAGCGTTGCCTTTTTCTCCTTCGACTTCATCGCACGAGGCGGTGAAGTAGGCGACATCGTACTGGCGGATCAGCTTCCCATGCTCGCGCATCGACTTGCACTCTTTGGTGCAACCGCCGGTGAAGGCTTTCGGGAACCAAGCGACCACGACCGCTTGTTTGCCTTTGAAGCTCGACAGCTTGTAGGTCTTGCCGTCACTGGCTTTCAGCTCAAAGTCGGGCGCGTCGGCACCGACTTTCAATTCCTCGGACTGAGCGATCGAAGCGGTCATCATGAGTGCCACCGATAGGAAAGGGACGAAAGAAGATTTCCAAGACATAGCATTCTCCTCAGAGGAAGGAACAAATAGCGAACCGAACATCGGCACGCCGGGGCGATCTGTTGGCGAGCGTCCTGGCCTTTAAATGCAAACAGACCAGGCCGAGTTACGGCCACGAATAAGCAGCCATCGAGCGACAGGGAGAGATTTCGTCGCGAGTTCACGGGCGGGACTCCTGTGCGATGGGCAACCCCATACGCGGACGAGACTCTATCGAGGCTCTTTCTCCGGAAACAAGCAACGGGTTCGATCTAGCTGGGACAGCGCAATGACCGTGCGGAATCAGAGTCGATGACGAACGGTCGAGACGAAGTCAGCCGGAACGCGCGAGTGTGCGGTTTTTCTCGACTCGAACCGGATGCCCAAGAAAGACAGTCGTAATGGCTTAGTCTTGCTTGTGCTTCGGATGAGTCAATCAACGTGCAAGAACTCGTTGCTGCCGATCAGCGTGCGGAGGTATGCGGCGAGCGAGCGAGCTTCGACGTTGTCCATTTTCACCGCCGCCAGTTCCGTTCGATAGGCCGCCAGGAATTCGGTTGCCTCGGAACGTTCGGTCTCCAACGGCGAGCGACCAAATGCACGCCGCCACGCTCGTTCGATCCGCTGGGATTCATCGATATTGGACGACAGCAGTCGTGCCGCCCACTTCTCGGCTTTGATGTGAACGAACGGGTCGTTGAGAAAGAACAACGCCTGAGTCGGCACCGTCGTCCCCAGACGCTCGGCCGTTGTGGCATTGGGGTCCGCTCCGTCAAACAGTGCCAGGAACGGATGCCGCTTAAGTCGCTGCGTCATGAGATACACGCTCCGCTTGTTGTGGTCGTAGACCGCGCTGAATGGCCCGTGCTGTGAGTAGCCCCAACTGATTGGCGTCGGAAAGGGATGCTCTTGTGCGGGAGACAAATCCAGCTCGCCGCTCACCGCGAGGATCGCGTCGCGGATCTCTTCAGCACTCAGGCGGCGACGCGGAAATGAATTGTAAAGATCATTCCCATCATTCCTATTCGTCCCATCTGTCGCTGGCGCGACTGCGGCTTGCTGATACGTCGCGCTGAGCATCATCAGCCGGTGCATCGCTTTGACCGACCAGCCGCTCTTGATGAACTCCGTCGCGAGGTGATCGAGCAACTCCGGATGCGTCGGTGCCAGACCACGTACGCCGAAGTCATTGGGCGTCGTTACCAGTCCTCGCCCGAAGTGATACTGCCAGATGCGATTGACCATCACGCGGGCCGTCAGCGGGTTGTCGGGCCGAGTCAACCACTGTGCCAACTCCAGCCGACCGCTGCCCGATGTCTCAGTCGGCAGCGAACTTCCTCCGAGCACTTTGATGAAGCCGCGTGGGACTTCCACACCGAGCTGATCCGGTTCACCACGCATCTGCATCCGCACGTTGTGAGGCGTCCCTTCCGCCATGCCGTAGGTCATCGCGAATGGCCCCTCGGCCAGCAGCTTGTTGAGTTCCTGTTTCGAGAGATCCGCGTTCGCCTGGCGGGAGACGAGTTGTTGGCGCAACTCGGTTACTCTGGCTCGCCGTGATTCGCGAGTGGTCTTCGCCGGCTCAACCGGAGCCGCATCCAACGCCGGCAATGCTGTTGCCGAGATCACAAAGTTGTCGGCGTCGAGCGACGGACGCACGCCGCCGATATGGCCGTAGCTGTCGATAAACGAGTAGTCGATCGCCCCATCCCAACCGGTTGCCAATTGGCCGGAGAACTCTGTCTTCTTCGCACGCGACGTGAGCAAGCCGGTGTAGCTCTTGGCTTTCAGATTGAGCGTCAGTTGGACCTGATACCACTCGCCGATGACCAGCGGGCAGACGGCTTCGCGAGCGTCAGCGCTACGACGAAAGAACTCATGTCCGTTGAAGAACAGCTCGACCGCGGCCGAGTTGCCGGGGCCGTGTCCCAGGTAGTAACGCCACGAACCGTTCCCCCCCGCGTCCTTGTTCGCACAGCGGAAATCAAAGCTCACGAACAGGCGACCGTCCTGATCCGGCTTCACGTTTGGCAGCGTCAGTCCGAAGCCGTCGTACTCGCCGCGATTCGGCATGTGAATTCCTAGCTCGCCGAGCGGGTAGAGGTTGCGAAAGATGCTCTGCGAATTGGCTGAGAGCTTCACAACGCTGTTCGGACCAGGATTCCAGGGACTCGCCGGCGGTGTGTCTTTCGTCTGCAACTCGAAATCGCCGTCGATTCCTGTGAGCTCCTCCAGCTCCTTCGTGAGCAGGGCCGGATCAATTCCGTTGGCCAAGGCAGCGGCCGGAGGCAGTTCGGTGGAGACCGGCGCGATCGGCGATTCCTGTACGCCGAGGTTGTCGAATTCAATCGCCGGAAGCTGCGTGTCCTTCTGGCCGAGCGAATCCAGCACCACGAAGTCGATCGTGCCTGTCCAACTGGGCGAAAGTTGTTTTCCCGAGAACTCGGTCGAGCTTCCCGGCATGCCGACTTTGCCTGAGACCGTTTGGTTCTTCAGATCGAGGTCCAGTTGCAGGTTGTGCCATTGGTTGGGTTTCAACACCGCGACACTTTCAATGGCGTCGCCGATCCGCAGTGAGGCCGACTCCGAAGAGATGAGGACTTCGACGGCTGCTGAGTCCGGCAAGGCTCCGATGCGGAAACGATGCAATCCTTTCGCATTCGCATCGGGGACAGCAACACGGAAGTCGAGGTTCACGTGCAGCGTTTCGCAGTTGTCTCGCGAACGGCGCGGGTAAAGAGCTTGAGCAATCCGATACTCCCCGGCCCCGGTCGGGACGCTCGCGCCGACTTTGCCACGCGGGTAGAAATTCTTGAACGGGCTTTGCGCTCCGTTCGTGATGGCGATCTTCCCCTGATAAAGCCACGGTGGAACGAGCACGCCGTTGCTCCCTCCCGCTGCGGGAGCCTGCATCTCGAAGTCGCCGTCGAGGTCATTGAGAGAACGCAGGATCGCGGCCGGCACCGGCTGCTTTTGCCTTTCGAGGCTGGCCGCGATCGAGGCCACCCGCGCGTCGAACTCGCGCCACTTCGGTTGCGATTCGCTCGGCGGCAGCAGCGGCAGCATCGAACGGACCTTTTGTTTTTGTTCCGAACCAGGGAACGAGTAGCGGCTGCTGTCGAAGATGCCATAGAGCGCGTAGTAGTCCTGCATCGAGACCGCATCGAACTTGTGATCGTGGCATCGCGCGCAACCGAGGCTCAGGCCGAGCACCGTTTGCCCCAGCGTGTCGATCGTGTCTTGAATGGTCAGGTGGTGATAGTTCTCCGAGTCGAACCCAAACCGCCGCGAGATGGCCAAATAGCCGGTAGCCGTGGCTAGTTCGGCGTAGCGCTCACGGAGTGTTTGCTTTGGCGAGCGGGGCGGCGTCAGCCCCCCGGTCTTCTCATTCGTGAGCGGCACGGCGCTAGCCGCCGTTGACGGATCTATCGCGTCAGACGATCCGGCGGCTAGCGCCGTACCGCTCAGTCCAGCGAGCACATCCCCGGCGATTTGTTCTCGCAGGAATTCGTCGTAGGGCTTGTCGTTGTTGAAGGCGTCGATGACGTAGTTGCGATATCGCCATGCGAGCGGCACCGGATAGTCCGCCGTCTCACCCGCCGTGTCGGCATAGCGCACGACATCGAGCCAGTGCCGACCCCAACGCTCGCCATACGCGGGAGACTTGAGAAGTCGATCGACGAGTGACTCAAACGCTTGCGGTGAGACGTCCTGCTCGAACGCCTGAACCTCTTCGGGCGTCGGTGGCAATCCCGTCAGATCAAACCTCGCTCGGCGAATCAGTGTGAGCTTGTCGGCCATCACGGCGGGACGAAGTCCGGCCGCTTCTTGTTTAGCTTTGATGAAAGGATCAATGCTGCTCTTCAACCACGCTTTGTCCTGAACGACTGGCGGTGCGACATCTCGTATTGGCTCGAAGGCCCAATGCTTCGCGGATTCAAACTTTGCGGACTTGGCGGGCCAAACCGCCCCCGCTTTGATCCATGTGATGAAGTCCGCGACTTGATCAGCTCGCAGAGCTTTGTTTTTTTCAGGCGGCATCGCCGAGACATCCGGCTGCCGCTGAATCGCCTTAATCAGCAGACTCTCTTCCGGCTTGCCCGGCACGATCGCCGCTCCGGAGTCACCCCCTTTGAGCAGTCCCTCGCGCGAGTCGATTCGCAATTCTCCGGACGTCTTCGTGCCGCCGTGACAACGAAAGCACGTGCCGACCAGAACCGGCCGAATCTTGGCCTCAAAGAAGTCTTCGCGCTCATCCGCGTGAGCCGAGTTGTCGCTCATCGTCAGCAGGCTCATCGCCAGCAGCACGCCAGCGCAGGTCAGTCGATTCATCGCACTCGCTCCAGGGGCCATTCAAAACTGCTCCATGTTATTCACAACTCGTCAGCGTTCGACAATCAAGTCCGCCCAAATAATCTTCCCCGACGAAGGCAAGCCGCGGAGCGAATTGCTCTAATTCGACGAGACTTCGGTACGCTTTGGAAAGGAACCCTGAATGATCATCGACACGTTGGACAACGCGGCTCGTTACTTCGTGCATGGCGACCGGATCGCGACGGCGCTGAAGTATCTGAGAGACAACGATTGCACCAAACTGCCCGTGGGAAAAATCCCCATTCAAGGCGAGCAGATTTACGCGCTCGTGCAGGACAACACGACCAAGACTCGTGACCAAGGAGTCTGGGAGGCGCATCGCAAATACATCGACGTGCAATTCGTGGCCGCCGGTGTCGAGGAGATGGGCTACGCCAACATCCAGACGCTGACGATCAAGAAGCCGTACGATGAGCAGGCCGATTTCGCGCTGTTCACTGGCAGCGGCAGTTTCGTCACGGTCCCCGCCGGAAGCTTCACGATCTTCTTTCCAAAAGATGGCCACATTCCAGGCTCCGCCGTCGATGGCCAACCAGCGGCCGTTCGCAAAGTCGTCGTGAAGGTCGCGGTGTAGATCAGCACGTCAATCAACAAACCGACGGGCACCTCATGAGAGTCTTCCTCGCCATTGCGTGCTTGGTCGCTTGCTTGCCGCTGAGCGGTTGCTCGCCAGCGGCATCGTCGAATGTCAGTACGAGCGAGAGTCCGTCAAAGTCGTCCCCTAGAACTCCCGATGTGATCGTCGTTGGTGCTGGCATTTCCGGATTGTCGGCCGCGCTCGATCTCGGGCGAGGCGGAGCGAAGGTCACGGTGATCGACATGTCGTCCGTCTTCGGCGGGCATGCGGTCATGTCGCAAGGAAGTGTGAGCATCGTGGCAACGCCGACTCAAGAACGAGCCGGCATTAAAGACTCTCCAGACTTGGCCTTCCAGGATTTTCATCGCTGGGGCGAAGACCCGGACACCGATTGGGTGCGCTACTACGTCGATCACTCGCGACAAGACATCTACGACTGGCTGGACGAACTGGGGGTGCGATTCGCGGAAGTAGTGTCGTCCTCCGGCAACTCGGTCCCTCGCGAGCATCAACCCGTGGGGCGCGGCATTGGACTGGTTACGCCGATCTATCGCGCCTGTTTGGAACTGGGGCACATCGACTTCGTCTGGAACAGCAAGGTTGAGAAGTTGCTCACGCAGGATGGACGAGTCGTCGGCGTATTGCTGCGCGACATGCGAACCGGCGACGAACGCGAACTGCGCGGCAAGGCGGTCGTGCTGGCGACCGGCGGGTTTCAAAGTAATCTCGACATGGTCCGCGAATTCTGGCCCGCCGAGTTTCGCTTTCCAGAACGCATCCTCGCTGGCTCCGGCAGGAATTCGATTGGCATCGGACATCAGATGGCTCAGGCTGTCGGTGGCGAACTGGTCCACATGGACTATCAATGGAATTACTTCACCGGCCTGCCCGACCCGCGCTATCCCGGCACCAATCGTGGCCTGAACGCGACCAACTTGTACGGCATCCTGGTGAACGCCGAAGGGAAGCAGTTCGCCAACTTCCACGGTTGGGCCAAGGAGGTCATGCCGATCCTGCTCAAGCAAAAGGACGCGACCTGCTGGTGCATCTTCGACGAAGCGGGCAAGCCGTTCTTCAGCGTCTCTGGTTCAGATTGGGGCGACTTCAAGAAGGTCGAAAAGCTCATCTTTCAGAACCCGGATTTGATAAAGAAGGCAGACACGCTCGAAGAGTTGGCCAAGCTTTCCGGACTCCCCGTGAAGAACGTTGTCGAGACGGTGGCTCGTTACAACGACTTGGTCCAGCAAGGTGAGGACAAAGACTTCGGCCGATTCGGTCCCGGCAAGCCGGAGTTCTCGAACAAGGCATCACCGACGATCGCGAAGCCGCCGTTCTACGCGATGCAGACATTTCCGCTGACACGCAAAAGCATGGGAGGCGTGGCGATCGACTTGCAGTGCCGAGTCCTCGACAAGCGGAAGAAAGCGATCCCCGGCCTGTACGCCGTCGGCGAGTTGACCGGCCTCGCGGGCATCAACGGCAAGGCCGCATTGGAGGGGACATTCCTGGGACCGTGCATCGTCACCGGCCGAGTTGCGGCACGCTCGCTGCTGAAGGAGCTCGAAATTCCCGCTCGGCCCGACGTGCCCAAAGAGTCGCGATGCGCGACTTGCCACAACATCCCGGCGTTACTTTCGCAGACTCGCGAGGGATTCTGGCACTTCGACAAAGTTCACCGCGCGACCCAGGACCGTAGCCTCGATTGCCGGCATTGCCACAGCGAGTTGACCCCCTATCGAGCCGACGACCATCGCATCAACCGCCAGTCGTTGACCGCTAGTTGCGTCTTGTGTCACGTCGCGCAGGAGTAATCTCAAAGAGAGGACTTCATGAGCGTCACTCATCACTGGCGCAAGGAACCGGGCGCGCGGCTGCAAGGTTCGCGGGCATTGGATCACTCGAAGGTCCAAGCCCCGTGCATCGTGCGCGTGCCAAGTGGCGGGTTCCGACTTTTCTACACCGGCGTGGGGCCAGCGAAACCGTTTCCGGCATGTCAGGGCTACATTCTCAGCGCGGTTTCCGATGACGGGTTGGTCTTTCGCACGGAGCCTGGCATTCGACTGGCACCGCAGCCGGCGCTGCCGCACATGTCGCTGCGAGTGCTCGCGCCGACAATCACCCCATGCGACACGAACCGGTGGCGAATGTATTTCGAGTCGCGTGGCCCGGCCGATCGGCCGACCGTGATTTGCAGCGCGGTGTCCTCGGACCTTCTGCATTGGGAACTCGAGGGCGGCATTCGGTTGCAGAACCTCGGCGGTGTCGGCGGGCCGAGGTATGTGCGACTGCCGGATGGACGCGGCCGGCTGTATTGCTGCTGCTCGAAGTTCGGTCTTGGCGGGATAGCGAGCGGTCAGCGAATTTCGACGCGCGTTCTCAGCGCGATCACCTCCGACGGCCTGCACTTTGAGTTCGAGCCGGGCGATCGCCTACGAGACAAGCAGACGGATTACGACACAGCAGGAATCACCGCTGCGGAAGTCATCCCGCCAACCGCTGCCGGCGACCGTTGGACGATGTTCTTCTCGGCCTGGCAGGACGTGCCGCCGGGAACCCAGGTGCCGCTGCACCCAAGCCACGATGCCAACGCCGTGGCGAAAGGAACGAGCGATGACTTCGCGGCCGCTTCGATCGCTTCCGATCTGTCCGGCTACAGGTCACGGATCTACGCAGCCCATTCGATTGATGGATTGATCTGGGAGCGAGGCGCGTGCGTGATCGAAGGACTCGGATACGGAGGCGCGGGGCTGGATGCCGTTCACGCGGAGGACATGTCGCTCCTCCAAATCGGCCCGAACGAATATCGGATGTACTACGCCGCCTGTGACAAGGACGGAAACTGGCGCATCGTCAGTGCCACAAATTGGCCTGGAGCTGTCTTCGGGTGAAGCATGTCGCGATCGTCCGCTCTCCGCAGGACAAGCTCGGTGAGGAGCAGTCCGGAAGGCCGGTTGCACTCTATTCAGATGGTTTCTCATCATCAGGCACCGATGTCGTCGGAGCCGGTTCCGTCGCCTCCGCACTCACCGGCAGCAGCTTGGCATCCGGGTCCACGAGTTCGATCTCCGCGGTAGCTCGCAGACCGGCGAGAAACGCCAGTTGTTGTTTGGTGTCGTCGCCTGCGAGTCGTCTTAGAACCAACATTGGGAAAGTCACCAGATCGCGGTAATGATCTCGGCTGATCCCACGCTCCTTTTCGAGCATCGAGTACCACTGGTCGATTGGGAGTTTGAACTTCGACGCCCGCTGCAAAACTTCGGCGTCGATCTCTTTGCTGCCGATGTCGAGCTTCGCGTTCTTCGCCGCTTGCTTCAGGAGCAGGAGATTGACCGCCCCGTCGAGTTCCTTGAGAGGCGATCCCCACCGAACCAAGTCGCGATAACTGATGACCTCGCCATTGACGATCGCGACCGCTTCGGCGGGTGGCCTGGTTTGGAATGCCGATGACTCCCACTCCGCGTTGTGTAAAGGAATCTGCGCGGGGATCAGCCGCCGATGAGTCTCGGTGTTCGCTGGTTTCGCATCGACGTTTTGCTTGGGTATCGCGGACTGTTCGCGGCCGAGACGTTGAATCAACTCACGGACATCCTGGCGCAGCTCTCGAATCTCGTCGCGAAGCTGTTCGAGTTGCTCGGACTTTGGGGAGTGTCCGGGGCCATCCTTGAGTGGCCGCACTCTCTGCGGCTCGGTGACTTTTGATTCGGCGAGCGAGGCGGCGTCAGCCGCAATCCCATTCCTTGTCGCAGGGCGCGTGGCTCTGGAGCCGAAGTCGCGAGACTTCGGTCCGAACTCTCACGAGTTCGGCTACCGATCGCCGCATCGACCTTCAGCCGATTGAGCACCTTCGGAAAGAACTGCTCGGCGAGTTCGACGATGCCGGTGGCGTCTTCGTCGGAAGCGACCGTCCCTTTGAGCATTACGGCGCTCGCGCCGATGGACGTGATCGCCACTTTCGCGGAGGGGAACTGCTGGCGGATGTGCAGCTCCAACTCGCGCGTGTCCGCTTTGACGAAGTATTCGGTCAGACGAGCTGGGCCGACCATGTCGCTGCCGACGGCGAGTTGGATCAGTCGTGCGGTGCCGATCTTTGTGGCGGTCGCTCGCCAAATGCCACCGCCGTCGTCGTCCAAGTAGTCAAAGCTGAGAGCACCGATCTCGTGATGTGCTCCCTCCTTGGCCGAGCCCATCAACGTGGCAACACCATACGCCATGAACGACTCGCCGACGGTGAGCTCCACCGGACGAGGCCGCAACTCGATGGGAATTTGGGCATAGAGTTCTTGAACCGGCCGACCGCTCATAAAGTCGGATGGAGAAATCATCGACACCGGAATGACAAACGTGCTCGACGATGAGCGGAGTCCGTCGAGGTAGTTCTCGACAACCGCGTTGAGTTTTGCGATCGCTTCAGGATGTTGAGCGAACGGGACCGAAACGGTGACTCGTCGCCCGACGCGATTGGGAAGTGGTTCAATGCGGGTGACTCGCTGTGAGTAGTTCGCGTCAAAGCTGAACGCCAACGCGGTCGTGTCCGCTTGCAGGCTCGTCTTTTCGATCGTCACCGGGATGGCGACGACTCGTTGTCCCACCTTGATGTCGGCGATCGGCCAGCGGTCTTCGACGGTGATCTCCAACTCTTTCGGCGTCGCCGGAGCCGTGGCCATTGGCGGAAGTCGTTTCTCGACTTCGCTGCTCACGATTTCATAGGGCGTGATCGTGACCAGCAGCGAGTCTTCGTTGTCCGACGTTTCGGGTCTCGCGTCCGACAAGCACAACGTCTGCCCCACGGAAAGCTCCGCGGCCGCTTTGACTCCGTACTTCTTCAACTCGTCGCCGGTGGAGCGTTTCTTGCGAAGCTCACCATGCGGATTGAAATAGACCGTCAGCAGCACTCGTCCCGCGTCCGTCACGGCGGGCTCGAGGGCAAACGTTGTGGCTAATGGCCGCACCTGTGAATTCCCCTCGCTTGTGCCGTTGCCGTTCACTTCAATGAGCCGCAGTTGAGGCGTCTTGCCTCCGTAGTCGAACGAGCCGCTGTGGCCTTCGACGACCGCCAGCTTCGGCTACGAAACCAATCGCACGGCGTTACCAAGCTTCTCAACCTCGTTCGCCGGAGCCAGCTCTTTGACCGTCCACGCCTTGACGTTGACCCGTTCGAGCTTCGACCCGCGCGAACTGCCAATCCAAGGTCGCAGGGCTTCGTCCAACGCTTGCCTCCGCTTCTCGACCCCTTGCTCCTTGGCCCAACCACTGTGCTCCTTGGCCCAACCACTGTGCTCCTTGGCCCAACCACTGTGATCGACCTCGTAGACTCGCACTTGGAAGAGGATCGTCTGCTCAACGTCCTGCTTTTCGCCGATGACTCCGTCGCGGGTCTTTGATTGCGCAGGTTTGGTTGGCGGTGTGGTCGCTTTCGTATCGCCAACAGCGACTCCCTCAATCGGCTTGCTGCTGGCGGGCGCATCGAATTGTTCGGCGAACTGCTCGACAACGTTCCTGTCTGGCGGAGCCACCGGCCTTCCGTTTGGTTTCTGAGCAACGGTTTGATTGTCGATGCAATGCCGGTCGGATCTGCACCAAACGAGTCACGTCTTGCTTGCCACTCTGTTGAGCGACCAGCAATTGCTCGCCGAGCTGCATTTGAGCCGTGAGTCGAAAACCCTGGCTGGAGATCAGTCGGATACCGGATTCACCGACCTCGGCTTTCGGTTCGAGTTCGCTGTTCTCGAAATCAAGGCCGAGTGCGATTCGGCCTTGGTCCATGAGCTTCGGCAGAATTTTCAACTTCAATCCAAACTCATGAAAAGCGATCGCCTCGGAATCGCCAGTTCGTGGAACGAAGATCGGCACTTCGCCGCCGCTGAGCAGGGTGGCTTCTCGACCGTTGGTGGCCACCAGACTTGGCTCGGCAATCGTCTTGAACGCGGACGACATATCGTGGCCATGCAGCGTCTTCGACACGGAACTGTTCTGCACGGCAAACGCTTTGGCCGGTGCCGTGAGCGGCGAAATCGACAGTTCCAATTCGGGGGGTTCGAGCTGGAGCCCGATCGGCAGCTTGGCCAGTCCATTGGCTCGGTAGAACGCAAACACGCCCGCGTCAGATTTCGTGATCTCTCGTAGCTTAGAGTGATCGACGTCCCAGACCTTCACGTCGAACCGGATCTGTTGCTGCGGTGACTCGAAGTACTCCACCGATGTTGCTTTCAAAGCACCGGTGGCACCTTCAACAACCACACGGTTATTCTCTGCGGAGATCTTGACTCCTCGCTTCAGCGGCAACTCCGGTGCGGGCCGCTCCTGCGGCGGGTCAGCTTTCAATGTCGCGGCGACCAATAACGCACCGACGATCCACAATGAAACCATCCTGAGTGACATGGCGATTCGTTTCCTTGGAATGCGGTGTTTCAGCACCGCTTTGGATCTTTCGTTTTTGATTCGGAACACTCATCGACGCTAATCACCACTAATCCGGGCACTTTGGATTTTCCGAATTAGCGAAGATCAGCGTCGATCAGTGTTCCTGTTTCTGGCGCTGGTCCCGTTTCATCCATCAACACTCGCCAACGTTCGACGAGCTGTCGTTTGCGGTCGCGGAGTTGTTCCACGGCATCGAGCCACTTCGGTTCGCTCTGCTGTTCGGCGAATCGTTCCGCGCGGTCCAGTTCGGTTCGCAGCGCCGTGAGTTCCGTTTCAATCTCGCGAATCACCTCCGTATCGTCCGCCTGCGGTAGATCAGAGAGCGGCCCGTGCGGAGCGTGGTCCTCGTGGAGGTCACTCCCTGATCCTCCAACGGCGGACGGTAGGGAAGCGGTCTGAGCATTCGGGAGCGGCAGCATCGCCGCTGACAGAACTGCCGCCCCGATCACCGAGCCGCTCAGCAGCCAGCGTCGTGATTGCTTGGCCCACGGATCGACGACCGGATCGGCCACGAGTCGTTCGATCCGAGTCCGCAGGCTCGACGGCGATCCGACTGCCGCGAGCGCATCCGCCAGCGAGACTCCCGTTACCCGATGTTCCGCCAACGCGGTCAAGCACCGAGCCAACGTCAGCCGCTCGACGCCCCGATCCACCGCCCACGAGTCGCACAAACATTCCGCCGCCGCAATCCACTCGCGCCGAGCGATCCGGTTCAGCGGCTGAAATCCCAACACCGTCGTGAGCACTCGCCCGATCTACAGCCACCACACATCCCCTCGCACGATATGCCCCAACTCGTGAGCCAACACCGCTCGCATTTCCTCGCGCGGTAAAGCCTCGCAACTCGGAGGCAACACAATCGTCGGCCGCCAAATCCCAAACGCCGCCGGCTCCGAGAAGCCAGGCACGATGAGCAATCGAGGTATCGTTCGTCGTTGCACGCCAACCGAATTGAAACCTGGCGAGCGGGGCGGCTACGTTCAACTCATGCAGCAGGTCAACCGCTCGACCACGATCAATGCGTCGAGCCTTCCGCAACCGCGAGCGAAACCACATCGAACGAACGAGCAACCACAACACGGAAATCGCCACCCAACTCATCAATGCTTGTGACACGAATGCCCAAACCGGCTGCCATGCCGCATCGCGAACTGTCGCGGCTGACGCTTGAGCAACCGGCACGTCATCGACCAGCGAGCGCTGTTGGGCCTCTTCGAGTGCTATGTGAGCTTCACTGGGGGATTCGTCGTTGAGGTTCTCAAACCGGATGACCGGCTCGAAGAACTGGTCGACGAGTTCCACCGTCGAACCAGATTCCACCACGTTTTGCGCGTCAACCGGTTCGGCGGCTTGTGGTTCGACATCGAAGACTTCCGCAGCGACCGGAACGTCCAACATCACATGGCCATCCATGTGATGTTGTGCCGTACCGCGACCGTCAGCGAGCGACCGAAGCTGGCCGCTCCCTGACGGTCGCGGTACGGATGCTGTTGGAGATTCAACGATCGTCGCCTGTCGCTCTGCGACAGGAATTGCTTGCGCGGAGCGAAAGCCGACGCTGGTCAACGCCGTCAGCACCGGCAACACGGCCGCGAGCTTCCACAACCGCTCGCGCACCACAGAACTGCCTGGCCGAGCGATCTTCATCAAGCACCATGCTGCAGCTAACAGCGCCGTCGAGTGCAGCCAATACGCGATCAAGAAGTCCGTCATCATTCGGCCCCCTTCAGTTCTTGTTCTTTCCTGCGAATCAGCCGCTTGATCTCAGCGAGGTCATCCGGCGAGACATCAACGCCATCCAGCAAGCAGCAGACGAGGTCGCCGACATCGCCGGCAAACAACCGTTCGGCGAGGTCGGTCAGCATTCGCCGTTTGACTTGATCCGGCTTGATGGCGGGCTTGTAGATGTTGACTCGCGCCTCGACACGATGAGTCAACTGCCCTTTCTGTTCCATTTTGGTGAGCATCGTGCCGACGGTCGTGTAAGCCAGCTCGCGATCCGGCAGCAGCGACTCGCGCACATGAGCGACCGTCGCCTCACCTTTCTCCCACAGCACCTGCATGATGGCCATTTGCAGATCGGCCAACCGATGCTTCTTGCTCATCGCGTCGTCTCCTCCTGAACGAAGTAGGTAGGACGGGCAAGAGTGCCCATCCTACATCTCTCCTACCGAAGTAGGAGTGAAGTCTACGAATCCGGTAGGAGACGTCAAGGCGACTTTACGGGCGAGCATTTCGAGCGTCTGCGCCCGGCGGCTTACGCGAAGATTTCGTGAGCCACGTTGCCGGCGACATCGGTCAGCCGAAAATCTCGGCCGGCGTAGCGATAGGTCAGTTGTTCGTGGCCGAGGCCCATCAGAGCCAGCAGCGTGGCGTGCAGGTCGGTCGTGTGCATCCGGCCTTCGACGGCGTGCAGGCCGTACTCGTCGGTCGCGCCGTGTGAATAGCCCTTCTTCACACCCGCTCCGGCCAGCCACATCGGGTAGCCGGTGATGTTGTGATCGCGGCCGTCCGGGCCTTGAGCGGTGGGCATCCGTCCGAACTCGCTGCCGAACAGGACCAGCGTGTCATCCAGCAAACCGCGCTGGCCCAGGTCATCCAACAGCGCGGCAGTCGGCTGATCGGTCGCGGCAGAGTTCTTGATGAGGTCGCGATGCAGGTTGTTGTGCTGATCCCAACCGGGATGACAGATCTCGACGAAGCGGACTCCGGCCTCGGTCAATCGCCGAGCCATCAAACATTGCCGCGCAAAGCTGCCGGCCGGGCCGGGCTTCACGCCGTAGGCATCGAGGACCGACTGAGGCTCTTTCGAGATGTCGAGTAACTCCGGAACTTTTCCCTGCATCTTGAACGCCAGTTCGTAGGACTGAATAACTCCCTCAAGCTGGTCCGGCGCGCCGGGTGTTGCGGCGAGGTCGCGGTTGAGCGATTGAATCAGGTCGATCTGTTTGCGTTGCAACGACGTGACCGTTTGCGCTTTCAGGTTCGGTACGAAACCGGTGTCGGCGATGCGCGTTCCCTGAAAGTGAGCGGGCAAGAACGCGCTGCCGAAGTTGATTGCTCCGCCAAAGTTCGCGGAGGGGTTGATGGTGACGTAACCGAGCAGATCCTGGTTCTCGGTCCCCAGGCCGTACATCAGCCACGCCCCCATCGAAGGCCGAGTGAGCGAGGCGATCGCCGTCCCCGTGTGGAGTTGAATGCACGCCTGCGGGTGCGCCGGCGTGTCGGTATGCAGGCCGCGAATGAAGCAGAGGTCATCCACGTGCCTGGTCATGTGCGGAAAGAGTTCCGAGATCCACGTCCCCGTCTGACCGTGCTGGCTGAACTTGAACTTGGACGCCGTCAACAGCCCGCCGCCGGGTCCGACCTTGCCGCCGTCCTTTTGAAGCTGCGGCTTATATTCCCATGTGTCGAGCTGCGAAGCGGCCCCTTCCATGAAACAGAAAATGATCCGCTTGGCTTTGACCGCGAAGTGCGGCGCTTTGGGAGTCAGCGGGCGCAGGGTGCTTGATGGCTCATTCGCGTTCGCGCGATTCCGCGCCGCGTCGTGGCCAAGCAGTCCCGCGAGCGCGAGATATCCGAAGCCGGCGCTGCTGGTCTTCAACGCTTGGCGGCGAGATAGACAGCGGCTGAGCAGGTTTGAATCGGTTTGAGAGTTCCACATGATTGTGTCCTTCAAGTGAGCGGCACGGCGCTAGCCGCCGGTCGTGTGGCCTATGCGGCAAACTCGACACCGGTGGCTAGCGCCATTCCGCTCACGGCTACCTCACGTATCGAAACTCCGCGCTCCCCAGCAGTGCATGGCAGAAGCTGACCCACGCGGCGTGCTGGGGATCGGTTGGTTGAGCCACGTCGTCGTTCACTTGATCTTCGTCCCGCGGGACTTGATCGGGATTGATAATCGCCGCTGCTTGGGCATTCGAGGCGTTCGTCGCGACTCGCTTTGGCAGCTTGCGTCCCGCTTGCGCGACCTTCGCAGGTTGCACTTCACGCGCGGCTGCCGTGTACTCCGTCAGATAGTTCGTGGCCCGTTCGATTTCACCGGTTGTCGCGGCGCGGCCCATTGCCAATTGATAGGCCAGATTCACGCGAGCGGCGTCATTCCGATCGGCTTCCTTCAGCAGGCGATCGGCGAACGCCAGCGACTGCCGCCGCACGAACGGGTCGTTCAACAGGTACAGGGCTTGAGTCGCCACCGTGGTGGAATCGCGGCTGCCGGTGACCATCCCTTGCGTGGCGAAGTCAAAGACGTCGAGCGACGTCGGCGTGATGTTTCGGACCAGCGGCAGATAGACGCTGCGCTGCGTGCTGCTGAGAGCGCCGCTCATCAAGCGTTGCGCTTCCGGGCCGTTGTTGCGCAGTTCGGTGACCTTGAAGTCTTTTGCGAGCGATGCCTCCGGCCGAGACAGATTAAGCGTTCCCGCCGTCGCCAAGGTCGCGTCGCGAATCTCTTCGGCATCAAGCCGTCGTGGGCTGTGTCGCCAGGCCAACTCGTTCGCGGGGTCGGTCGTCATGTGAGTTGATGTTGTTGCCGATCCGAGTTGATAGGCGCGCGTCAGCACGATCGCTCGAACCAGCTTCTTGATCGACCAGCCTTCGCGAATGAATCGCTGAGCCAAGTGATCCAACAACTCCGGATGCGACGGCGCATCGCCGGTCACGCCGAAGTTATCGACGCTGAGAACCAACCCCTGACCAAACAAGTGCTGCCAAATCCGGTTGACCATCACACGCGATGTGAGTGGGTTCTTCTCGCTGGCCAACCACCCAGCCAATTCTAATCGGCCGCTTTGGCTCGGATTCACTGGCGGCGCATCCGGAACTGGGACTGTGCCAAGGAATCCGCGAGCTACGACCGGGCCAAGCTTCTCGGCTTCGCCGCGGACTCGCAGTTCGGTGTCGCTGATCGTTTTGGAATCGCGCACGCCAAACGCCACTGGTCCCTGCATCGCCGGATCGCTGTGTGCGAGCAACTCCGTTTGCAGCTTCGCGACTTTCTCGCGGGCGACGACATTCTTCTGCCGTCCGTCGGGTGCGAGTTCGTTTCCTTCTTTGCTGTCGACCAGAGCCTGCAACTCGGCGCGGGCTTCGGCCAGAGCTTTCTTGGTCTCTTCCTTCTTCGATGAGGAATCGCCATCCGCACTCGGAGGTGGGCCCAGCTTCAAGAGCATGTCGGTGTCGTAATAGTCGAGGCCGCCGCCTCCCATCTTGTTCCGCACACCCGCGCACAGGTCTGTGCTGCGGAAGATGCCGGCCAAAGCGTAATAGTCGGTCTGCGGAATCGGATCGAACTTGTGGTCGTGGCACCGAGCACAACTGGCCGTCAGCCCCAGCACCGCTCGGCTGACGGTGTCGATCTGCTCGTCCACGTTGTCCATGACGAAGCGGACCTTGTATCGCTGATTGACGTCCTTCACGCCGAGTGCCAGAAAGCCGGTGGCGATCAGTTGCTCATCGCGCTGACTCTCTGAATTCGCGTGGAGCAGGTCGCCGGCAATCTGCTCATGAAGGAATTGGTCATACGGTTTGTCGTTGTTGAAAGCATTGATGACGTAGTCTCGATACCGCCACGCATGAGGATACGGAAGGTTGCGGGCCCAGCCGGTCGATTCGCCATACCGAGCCACGTCCAACCAGTGCCGGCCCCAACGTTCGCCGAATGCGATGGAGGCGAGCAGGCGATCGACGACTGACTCGAAGGCCGTCACGGAATCGTCCTTCACAAACGCGGCGATTTCCTCGAGCGTCGGAGGTAGCCCCGTCAAATCAAACGTCACGCGGCGGATCAGCGTCACCTTGTCAGCGTCGCTCACGGGTGACAATCCCTTGGCCTCCAACGCCGCCTGAATGAATCGGTCGATGTCGTCGCGCGCCCAATCGGCAGCACGAACCGCCGGAACCTTCACGTCTCGCAGCGACTGCCACGCCCAATGTTCATTGCGCAGGCGCGCGTATTCGGGAGTGGGGTCGCCCTTCGGGAGCGTGAACTCGACCTGCGGCCAGGCCGCTCCGTCTTGAATCCATTGGGTGAGGTCGGCGATCTGCTGCTCGGTAAGCTGCTTCATCGGCGGCATCTTGAGCTTATCCGTCTGCCGCACCGCCTTGATCAGCAAACTCTTTTCGGGATCGCCCGGAACGATGGCTGCTCCCCGATTTCCTCCGGTGAGCAACCCGTTGCGATCATCGACTCGCAACCCACCTTGAGAATTCGTGTTAGTCGAATGGCAGTTGAAGCAGTTGTCGGCCAAGAGCGGGCGGATTTTTTTTCGAAGAATTCCAACGAGGCCGCGGCCTTCGTCGGAACCGTCTGCGCGATCACGAGCGTCGGCAGCGACGCGATCAGAGCGGGCAGGAGCAATGCCACCAAGCGTGAGTTGAAAGCCATGACGGTCTTCCTGGCTGGCGGGGACGAATTCAAGAGCGGCATTCCATAAACATTCCCTGCCGCTGACAAGCCCGATGCGGACGTAGACGTAGGGTGGGTCGAGTCCGCGAGACCCACCGCAACGGGTCGCGACGCGTGGGGGGTCTAGAGGACTCG
>SXKJ01000171.1 GCA_005778115.1 Planctomyces sp.
GCCAAGCCCAGCGGCGAGATCATTGAAACGCCGATCAAGGCGAACTTCCGCGAAGGCCTGACCGTGCTGGAGTACTTCAGCTCGACGCACGGTGCCCGCAAAGGGTTGGCCGATACGGCTCTTAAGACTGCCGACTCAGGTTATCTCACCCGCAAACTGGCCGACGTCTGCCAGAACGTCGTAATCACGACCCACGACTGCGGCACAACCAAGGGGATTACCAAAGGCGTCGTCTATCGCGGTGAGAAAGTGGAAGTCAGCTTGGCGGAAGGCATCCGTGGCCGTGTCAGCCGAACTAACATCGTTAATCCCATCACCGACGAAGTCATCGTTCGCGAGGGCGAACTGATCACGGTAGCCATCGCCCGGAAGATCGAAGAGCTGGGTGTTGAGAAGATTCAAGTCCGCAGCCCGATGACCTGCGAAGCAACGCTAGGAATGTGTCGTCTGTGTTACGGCATGGACTTGTCGACCGGTTCGATGGTGGAAGAAGGCTTGGCCGCCGGAATCATTGCGGCCCAGTCGATTGGTGAACCAGGCACGCAGCTCACCATGCGAACCTTCCATATCGGCGGTGCGGCTCAGACGGACGTCGAGGATAAGGAAATCAAATCACGTCGTGCGGGCCGTGTGAAATTCGCGCGTATCCGCAGCGTGGTCAACGTCGCAGGCGAGACCGTGGTGCTCGCCCGAAACGGCGAAGTCATCATTGTCGACCCGAAGGAACGCGAACTCGAAAAGTACACAATCCCGAACGGGGCGGTGTTGTTCGTGACCGAGAACCAAGACATTCAAATTGGTCAGATCGTCTGCCAATGGGATCCGCACTCGGTGCCGATTCTGTCGGAAGTCGGCGGTCGCGTGCGGTTCGAGGACTGTCTCGAAGGGCAATCGATCCGTACTGAAACGGAAGTCAGCGGAAAAGTCCGGAAGACGATTATCGAGCACAAGGGCGATCTGCACCCGCAAGTAGTGATCGAAGACTCGACCGGCAAGATTCTCGACTTCTACTACTTGCCCGAAAAGGCGAGCATCGAAGTCGAGGAAGCTCAGCAGATCGCAGCCGGTACGATCGTCGCCAAGAACCCACGTGAGAGTGGCGGTACGCAGGACATCACAGGCGGTCTGCCGCGCGTAACCGAACTGTTTGAGGCTCGCAAGCCGAAAGACCCGGCGGTTGTCGCCGAAATCGACGGCGAAGTGGAACTCAGCGGCGAGAAGAAACGTGGTAAGCGTGTAATCATCGTGCGCGGCTCGGATGGCACCGAGGTCGAACACATTATTCCACACGGCAAGCCGTTGATGGTGCATGCCAAGGACGCCGTCCGGGCGGGCGATGCACTCGTTCGCGGTCCGCTCGTACCGCACGACATTCTCCGAGTCAGCGGTGTCGAAGCGGTGCAGCAATACCTGCTGCACGAAGTCCAAAACGTGTACCGCTCGCAGCGTGTGGACGTAGACGACAAGCACATCGAAATCGTCGTCTCGCAGATGCTCCGCAAAGTCCGCGTAACGGATGTAGGCGACACCGATCTGCTGCCAGGGATCGTGCTCGACAAGTTTGAGTTCCGAAAGCTGAATACCGAACTGGCGAGTTCAGTGAAAATCACCACGCCAGGCGACACCGAATTCCAGCCGGGCGATATCGTGCTGCGGAAGGATTTCGACGAAACCAACGCGGCGGTCGAAGCGGACGGTGGCAAACCGGCCGCGAGTCAGAAGCCAAGGCCTTCAACGGCGGCCGTGCAGTTGCTGGGAATCACCAAAGCGGCCGTTCAGAGCGAAAGCTTTATCTCGGCGGCGAGTTTCCAGGAAACCACCAAGGTTTTGACGGAAGCTGCCATCGCCGGGAAGATCGATCACTTGGTCGGCTTGAAGGAGAACGTTATTCTGGGTCACCTCATTCCGGCGGGCACGGGGTTCAATACCCACCAATCGTCGGAAGTGAGAGTGCGACCGGAGGCGCAGCAAGAATTGAAGGCCGAGCACGACCGCATCCTGGCGGCTCGTTTGGAGTTGCTCAAAGAAGGTGCTGGCGGCGACGCGAACGCAGTCCCCGTGGCACAACCATAAGCCTGGCATCGTCTGTTTTAGTCATCATTGAGAATTGAAACCTAAGTTCTGGAATCCGAAGGTTCCGTCACTGGAAGTGAGTTATTGAATGCCGACCATCAATCAGTTGGTTCGTAAACCCCGCGCTCCGCAGAAGTCGCGATCGAAAACACCTGTGCTCGAAGGTTGCCCGCAGAGACGCGGCGTGTGCTTGCTGGTCAAGACCGTCACGCCGAAGAAGCCGAACTCCGCGCTGCGAAAGGTGGCTCGTGTCCGCCTCTCGAACGGCAAGGAAATCACCGCCTACATCCCCGGTGAAGGACACAACCTCCAAGAGCACTCCATCGTGCTCGTCCGTGGTGGCCGCGTTCGCGACCTTCCCGGTATTCGTTACAAGATCATCCGCGGCGTACTGGATACGCTCGGCGTGACCAACCGCAAACAGGCCCGTAGCCGTTATGGTGCCAAGCGACCCAAGTAGTCATAGCGATTTGAATTTTCAGAATTGATTTGAACTCAACGAGACCCTTTCAATGGCCAAGCATTTCACGGCAAGCAACAAACAACTTAAGCCTGATCCGCGGTTCGGATCGGTGTTGGCGTCCAAGTTCATCAACTGCTTGATGCACGACGGCAAGAAGAGCGCCGCCTTGGGCGTCTTCTACTCTTCAATGGACATCATCAAGAAGAAGCTGCCGGAAGAAGAGCCAATCAACGTCTTCACGGCGGCGGTCGATAACGTGAAGCCGGCGATCGAAGTCCGCTCCCGCCGTGTCGGCGGTGCGAACTATCAGGTTCCGACTTCAGTCAATCCGAAACGCCGGCAGACTCTAGCGATCCGCTGGATTCTGGCAGCCGCACGTGGCAAGAAGGGCCGTGCGATGGACAGCCGTCTGGCGGAAGAGTTCATCGCCGCGTTCAAGCGTGAAGGGACGGCGATGACGACTCGTGAAAACGTCCACCGCATGGCCGACGCGAATAAGGCGTTCGCTCACTTCGCGTGGTAGTTTCTTGAGAAACACAACAGCGCGTGGAAGCCGGAGTCCGGCGGCCACGCGCTGTTTTTCATTGGTGCCTGGGATTTTGGATCGGAGCCGATCATGTCGTACGAAATCAAAGCCATTCGCAACATCGGCATCATCGCGCACATCGACGCCGGGAAGACGACGACGACCGAACGAATTTTGTATTACGCCGGCGCTTCGCATCGGATGGGCAACGTCGATGACGGGACGACCATCACGGACTTCGATCCCGACGAGGCGCGGCGCGGAATCACGATCTACTCAGCGGCGATTACATGCCGGTGGAAAGACTCGACGATCAACATCATTGACACGCCGGGGCATGTGGACTTCACGGCCGAGGTGGAACGCAGTCTGCGAGTGCTCGACGGGGGCGTGGTGATTTTCAGTGCGGTCGATGGTGTTGAAGCTCAAAGTGAGACCGTGTGGCGTCAGGCCGATCGTTACGGAGTTCCGCGGATTTGCTTCATCAACAAGATGGACCGCATCGGTGCCAGCTTTGACAAAGTTCTCGCGGACATTCAGAGCCGCCTGCATGGGACGCCGTTGGCCTTACAGATTCCGATTGGGGCAGGCTCGCCACCGGACGAGAACTGTTTCAAGGGGATCATTGACCTGGTCACGATGAAGGCGCTGTATTGGGACGCCGAATCGCTGGGTTCGAAATTTGAGGAACGTGACATCCCGGCTGAAATGGTCGATGAAGCGCAGCTTTGGCGGCACAAGTTGCTCGAAGCGATCGCCGAGTTGGATGAGCGGGCACTGGAGTTGTATCTCGAAACACAAGAGTTGCCTGCGGACACGATTCGGAGTCTGGTCCGTAAGGGGACCATCGAGCGGCAGTTCTTCCCGACGTTGTGCGGTACGTCGCTGCGGTACATCGGTGTGCAAGCTTTGATGGATGCGGTGATTGCCTATCTGCCGTGTCCGCTCGATCGCCCGGCGATCGAGGGGTTGCCGATGGCGGTGAAGAAAGGTTCGCAGCAGACCAAGATCGAGAAACGTAAGACGTCGGTCGATGAGCCGTTCTGCGGACTGGTCTTCAAGATCCAGGCGGACAAGCACGGGGACTTGTGCTTCTTGCGGATTTATTCCGGGACATTGAAGAGCGGCTCGAAAGTACTGAACCCGCGCACGAACGTCAAAGAATTGGTCAGTCAGATTTGGCGCGTGCAGGCGGACTCGAGAGAGAAAATCGAAGCGGATGAAGCGTATGCGGGCGACATCGTCGGTGCGATTGGGCCGAAGGAAATCGCGACGGGAGACACGCTGTGCGCGACTCAGAATCCGATCCTGCTGGAAAAGATCACGTTCCCGGAGGCGGTGATCTCGATGGCGATCGAGCCGGACAGCAGCGCGGAGCGGAAGAAACTGGAAGAGACTCTGCGACGGCTCGCCAAGCAAGATCCGACATTCAAGGTGAGAATCAACGAAGAGACTGGAGAGACACTGGTCAGCGGCATGGGCGAGCTGCATCTCGAAGTGATCATGGACCGCATGCAGCGTGAATTCGGGGTGAAGGCCCGCGTTCACAAGCCGCGCGTTAGTTATCGGGAAACAGTACGCAAGGCGGTCAACGTCGAGGGCGAGTTCTCACGACTCGTCGGCGCGGCGACGCATTCGGCGAAGGTTCGCTTGCGTGTGGAACCGTTTGAGGGTGAAACGGCCGTCAGCGTCGAGAACGATTTGAAGCCGGGCGTGTTGACAGCCGCTTTGGTTTCGCTCTTGGAACAATCAATTGAAGAAGGGGCCAATGCCGGTGGCATGTACGGTAATCCGTTAATGCGCGTGAGGTTCACGATTACCGGCGTCGACTACAAAGAGGGCGAATCAAACGATGTTGCGTTGACGGCCGCCGCGGCCAAAGCGGTCGCGGAGGGGCTGGAGAAGGCCGGCTGCGTGCTATTGGAGCCAGTGATGAAGCTGGAAGTGGTCACGCCGGAAGAGTTCATCGGCAACGTGCAGGCCGATTTGAATGCTCGCCGCGCGGCGATCGTGCGGTCGGAGAATCGTGGCCGGCTGTGGGGCATTGAAGCGGAAGTCGCACTGGCCAAGATGTTCGGCTATTCGACGCAGGTGCGTGGACTCTCTCAGGGCCGAGCGTCGTATTCGATGGAACCGCTTAAGTACGCGGAAGCTCCGCCGGAAGTACTGGAGTCGATGTGGTGAGTGCTTAATACTACTGCGCACCTTCGTAGCCACGTTCGCCAGAGCGCGGGGTCCGAAATGCGGTTCAAGGGGACTCTTAGGGGCTGGTGATATAGCGGCTCATCCAGCGAGTTTGAACTTGGCGTGGTGGAGCGTGAGGAGTCGGAGTTTGAAGTGGTCGTAGCGGCGATATCCGTAGGCTCGACGCTGGAGCAGGCCGATCTTGTTGTTGGTGCCTTCC
>SXKJ01000172.1 GCA_005778115.1 Planctomyces sp.
GACCAGCATCCCGCCGCACAATCTCGGCGAGGTCTGCGACGCGACCGTCCTGCTAATCGACAACCCCAACGCGAACCTCGGCCAGATTCTCGAAGTCATGCAAGGCCCCGACTTCCCGACCGGCGGAGTCATCTGCGGTCGAGCGGGCATCATTCAAGGTTTCGCCACCGGCCGCAGCACGATCACGCTCCGAGCACGCACGCACTTTGAGACCGAGAAAAACAACGACGTCATCGTCGTTACCGAGATTCCGTTCCAGGACACGCGCGATCGCATTCGCGGCAAGCTCGAAGAGTTGGTCAAAGAAGAGCGGATCAAGGGGATCGCCAAAGTCACCGACTACACCGACCGCAACGACAAACCGTGGCAGGTGCAGATTCACATTCAACTCAAGCGTGACGCCGACAAAGAAGTCGTGCTCAACCAACTCTTCCAGTTCTCGCCGTTGCAGCAGACGGTCAGCGTGATTCTGCTCGCGCTGGTCGGCAATCGGCCGAAAGTGCTGAGCGTCAAAGAAATGTTGCAGGAATTCGTCCTGCACCGTGTCGACGTCATCCGCCGTCGCACCGAGTTCCTGCTCAGCGAAGCACGCAAGCGCAAGCATACGGTCGAAGGGCTGATGATCGCCCAGATCGACATCGACGAAGTCATCCGCACGATTCGCCAGTCTCCTAGCCGAGCCGAAGCGAAGATTCGCTTGCAACAAATCGCCGTGGCGGGCGAACTCATCGCGCGAGCACTCGGCGACAGCGGCTACCGCCTGTTCCAAGACGAGAACGGTGTCAAAGCGACGTACTCGTTGTCGCCGAATCAATCGGAAGCGATCGTCTCGATGCAGCTTGGCTCTTTGGCGAACCTCGAACGGGACAAGCTGGTCGAAGAGTTCGGCAAACTGCTGGCCGATATCACCGGCTACCTGACGTTGCTTTCCGATGAGGCGAACATCCGCGCCGTCGTCCGGCAAGACATGCTCGACATGAAAGCGAAGTACGGTGACGAACGCCGCACCTCCATCGAAGAGGGTGAGGCCGAAGACGTCAACCGCGATGACCTCATCACCGAAGAGTCGATGACCGTCATCATCTCGCAACGTGGCTATGTGAAGCGGACGCAGCTCACCGAATACGAAGCTCAGAACCGCGGCGGCAAGGGAGTCATTGGCGCGAAGACCGAAGACGACGACCCAATCCAAAACCTGTTCGTCGCCAGCACGCACGACTGGCTGCTGTTCTTCACCGACAAAGGCAAAGTCTATTGGTCGAAGGTCTACGACCTGCCGCTCGGCACCCGCACCGCGAAGGGCCGAGCACTCGTCAACCTGCTGACGCTGAGCGAAGGCGAGAAGGTTTGTAACTGCGTCGCCGTCCGCTCGTTCGACGATCGCGGCCTGATGATCGCCACCCGCAACGGCACCGTGAAGAAGACGCCGCTGGAAGAATACAGCCGCGTCAAGAAGGGCGGTCTCATCGCGATCTCGCTGGTCGATGACGATGTCGTGGTCGATGTGCAACTCGTCACGAAGGGCGAGAGCGTGTTGCTCGCCACTGCCAACGGCATGTCGATCCGCTTCGCCGAATCCGACGCCCGCAGCATGGGCCGAGCGACTCAAGGCGTGCGTGGCATCCGCCTGAGCAAAGGGGATTTCGTCATCGGCATGGTCATCGCCGATCCAGAGAAATCGCTGCTGACCGTTTGCGAAAACGGCTACGGCAAACGGACGCCATTCGGTGTCGGTGAAGCCGAAGGAACCGAGGAGAGCGACACACTCATCGCGGAAGGTGCCGCTGATACGCTCGCACCCGCCGCCGATGACACCGCTCCGACCGCCGAAGCTCTTGAATCCGAAGACGCCGAAGAGTCCGTGAAGAGTGGTGCTCAATACCGCCTGCAAGGCCGAGGCGGCAAAGGGGTCCGCGACATCAAAGCGACCGCTCGCAACGGCAAGGCCGTGGACATCGTTGCCGTCACCGACGCCGACGAAGTCCTGATGGTCACCGCCAGCGGCAAGATCCAACGCCTCCGAGCCGGCGACATCAGCGTCATCGGCCGCAACACCCAAGGCGTCCGCATCATCCGTCTGGAAGACAACGACAAGCTCGTCTCGATGGCCTGCATTCCCGCCGAGATCGCCAAAGCGGATGACGCCAGCGTGTAGCAACCTTCGCCTCGTTTAACGGCAAGCCGAAGGCGTCGGCAACCACGGCATACGACGACGCCTTCGGCTTGCCGTTAAACGACTATTGCATTGGTGCAAACGTGCGAACCAATTGCTTCGCGCTGATCAGCCCATCGACCGCCGCGCTGATGATCCCCCCCGCGAAGCCCGCTCCCTCGCCCGCCGGATACAACCCCGCGCAGGCAGGAGATTGACGTGTCGCGAGATCACGCTCGATTCGCACCGGCGAACTGCCGCGCATCTCCGGGCCGATCAGATTCGCGTTGCGCAAAAAGTCGCCACGCCACTTTCGGTCCATCAACGGCAACCCTGATCGAATCGCCGAGAGCGCGACTGGTGGCAACACGTTGTCCAAGCTCATCGGCGCGAGCTCGCGCGGATACGATGACTCGAACCGCTGTTTCGGCGACGGCGATCTTCCCGCGAGGAAGTCCGACGCCGTTTGAATCGGACACAAGTAATTTCGGCCGGCCAACTCGAACGCAGCCGACTCGAACCGACGTTGTAGTTCGACGCCGGCCAGCGGATGCGAACCACCGAACTCGTGCGGTTCGATCGTCACCATGACGCCACTGTTGGCGAACGGCGTGTCGTGCCGCGAATTGCTCATGCCGTTCGTCGCAAAACAATTCGGTTCGGAGATGCTGGGAATCGCAATGCCGCCCGCGCACATGCAGAACGAGTACACGTCACGCTCGCCACGCGCCGTCAGCGTGTAGTCCGCCGCGCCGAGCAATTCGAGATACTCCGGCCGGCCGTATTTGTGTTGGTTGACCTGCTCCTGCGGTTGCTCGATGCGCAGCCCAAGCTGAAACGCCTTCTGCGTCATCGAAATGCCCGCGTCCAGCAACATCCGGTAGGTGTCGCGAGCACTGTGTCCAATGCCAAGGATCGCCTGCGTCGTCGCGAGGTAACCGCTCGACGTGTGCAGCCCGCGCAAGCGACCGTCGGCGAGATCGATCCCCTCGAAGCGGCAGCCAAAGCGATACTCGCCGCCAAGTTCCTCGATCTTGCGTCGCAGGTTGCGAACGATCATCGGCAACCGATTACTCCCCAAATGCGGCCGATTCTCGTAGACAAGCGACGGCTTGCCTCCGCATTCGACGAATCGCTCCAGCACCCATTCCACATCGGGGCCGCTCAACCGGCAGGTCAGCTTCCCGTCACTGAATGTGCCGGCTCCCCCCTCGCCGAAGAGGTAATTGTTTTCGGGATCATGAGCACCACCGGAATCGAAGAGACGAATCGCGGGGACTCGTTCTTTGACCGCTTGGCCCCGTTCAAGGATCAGTGGTCGATACCCCTTCGCCGCCAGATAATAACCCGCCAGCAATCCCGCCGGCCCAGAGCCGATCACGACCGGACGCTGTTCCAGCGCCTCAGAACCGCAACCAACATCCTCGAACGGCGGCGGCGTAAACAACTCGACGTCGGTTGGCGTCTTCGACAACAACCGCCCGGTCTGTTCGCTATCAGGCAGCTCGACCAGCAACGTGTAGACGAACTTCAAATCTCGCCGCGATCGCGCATCAAGACTCTTGCGCAAGATCCGCCAGCGAGCAACATCGGTCGGCTTGATGCCCAGCTTTCGCGCGAGCCGATTCGGGAGTTCCGTCTCCGGCTCAAAGACGTTGGTCGTCAGATTAGAGATGCGAATCGAAGACATGACACCAGGGTTTGGGATAACGTAATTAGCAGCTTTTATAAATTTAGCTCTTAAAGAGGCCCTACGTAACATTTCTTTACGCTTTAATTCATCAGAAGGATCGACAGAACTTGGTGATGGATGCACTCCATCAACGGGCCCTA
>SXKJ01000173.1 GCA_005778115.1 Planctomyces sp.
GGTGGTCGGTCGTTTGCGGCCCTTAAACCCGAAGTCGAGGAAGCGCCGCTCGGGGGCGCTCCCGGCGGTGGCGGCAGCTCGCACCCGAATGACGTAGTCGCCCGGCGGAAAATCGCCGGGGATCCGAAGCGACAAGGCAGCATTCAGATTTCCGTCGATGTTACCGATGGTGAGGTAAGCGCCGGTGTCCAGGCCCGGCAGTTCCAGGTAGCGGCTCTGGTAGGCGAAGCGGGCGGGATTCATGACGAAGGTAAGGTTGGCTATGTCCGCAGTGGCGGCTTTGCGCAGAAATCCGAACGATTCAGGTGAGGGCGCGCCCGCGATCTTTTCCCAGGAGCGCCGCACGATGGCGTCGCTTTTAGCCGTCTTGCGGAGTTCAGCCACCACGGTGGCATTCTCCGGCAGCGCCATGGCGGCTTGGACTGCCTCGACCCACTTTTTGCCCCGTTCATGGGTCTCGAGTCCCACTTTGACAAAGTCGGAGATGGTCTTGAGGGACTCCTCTGCCTCGTAGCGGAATTTCTTTTGCACGCCCGTTGCCGCACGCAGGGCGAAGCCTTCCTCGAGGGCGTTCCTGCCGATCACTTCATACTGCTCGAACTGACTGCCCGACATAAAGAGGTTGGCACCGACCGTGTCGAAGGACCCTGCGTCGGTGTCGGAGGGCAGGTCGCTCACATCCACGGCGGCCCCGAGCAGGGCGAGCAACGTGTTCTTAAGCTCGCGCTGATTGAGGCGGCGCAGGGTGATGACTCCATGCTGGTCGCTGAGTTGACGGCGAGCCGAGACCATCACATGCGCCAGGTCGTCGAGAAAATCCGCCTTTTGCTTGGACGGGGGCTGCTTGTTCCCCTCAGGTGGCATTTCACCCGAGTTAATGGCGTCGAGCACCTTCTGCCAGCGTTCTGCGGTCTGCAGGTCGTTGAGCGCAAAGGAGAGTTCATCGACTCGGAATTTGCCCTCTTGCTTCTTCGGGCCGTGTCAATCCAGGCAGTATTCCTGGAGCAGAGCCTTGTGCCTCGGGTCCATCGCGGCGGGCGGCGCGTTCTTCGCGGCAGAGACGGCAGCGCTGGATTTCGGCGCTGGTTCATCAGCGCGAGCTACTGCGGCGGCCTCAGGCTTGATCTTCTGCGCCTGCTCGGCTCCGAGAGAGATTGCGCCATCAGGTGGTGCCCCTTGGGTCGTGGCCAGCGGCGCGAGCAGCAGGGTGGTAAGGAGTGTGAAGGTGTGTTTCATCGGTAGAGTTTCAAAAGCGTTTGCGGAGAGTCCCGGCGTTCACGGCAGCGCCGCTCGGCGTGCCAACGTCAGGCGCACGTCATCGAGATAATGGCCGTCAAAGTTCACGCGGCGCTGGGTTTTGTTGGAATGCTCCAGACCGATGCGAATGAGGAGATACTCCGCGCCCGGCGGCAGCCGCAGTTCCGCGCTCAAACGCTGCCACGTCGCCGGATGGCGATCGACCTTCATGCGGTTGTTGCGAGCCATCGCCAGGCAGTCGGTGAGAAACATATCACTCATCTGCGTGACACCACTCAAAGCCATCTCCGCATCCATCGCGTGCAGCGAGACCGAGCATCCAAAGGCCTCCTCCACCGGAAACGCGAACGCATTGAACGCCGCCGACAACTGCACCACCGCGCCACCATCCGCGAACTCCCGCTGATAAGGCCGCAAATCAATGAGCTGATACACTTCGCTGATGTAACTGCCCTCCGGCTTCACCTTCCCCTCATAGTCCGCCCGCAAAAAGCGCAGCATCTTCTTTCCCGTCTCCGGCTTCACTCCCTCCTGCTCACTCACGACCTCCGTAAAATCCCCGCTCCACCGACCCACTTCCTGCGGCACCCCCGCCACCAACGGACTCGGCCCGGACTCAAAGCTCTCCTGCAACAGCGTCGTCGCCTTTCCCAAAGAAGGCGCCACATACGCAAACACCAACGACGCCCCCAACAGCCCGATCATCAACCCCGCTGCCGCTGCCGTGAGCGGACGCCGCGCAAGCCAGCGCCGAACCGGTTGCTGGTGCGCGGCTTGCTTGTGGCCGATTTGCTCCGCAACTCGGCGAGCGAGATCCCCCGGCACCGGCTCATTGAGTTCCGTGTTGAGGCTCAGAGCGTCATGCAGGTCCAACCAGCGCGGCGTCGGTGTCTGCACTGTCTTAACCAGCCCGAGCAATTGGACTTCCTCGGCACACTCGACGCGAAAGGCCGCATCCGATTTCAGTCGCTCGAGCAGACGTTGCCGCTCCTCAGCGGAGACATCGCAGCCGCCGGTCCAAGCTTGAAGAAAGGAGTTGAGATCGGGATTCACGAGCGCACCTCCTTCGTCAGACAGTCACGCAGCAATTGATTCGCGCGGTAGTGAAGCTGATAGATCGCTGGGACGGTCGTTCCCAGTTCTTCGGCGAGCAGCGTCGGCTTGGCCCCCTCGAGCCCGGCATGAACGACGCGACGGAGCTTGTCCGGCAATTGCGAGATGCAGTGCAGCAATCGCTCGATCTGACTGGCACTCTGGCGACCTGCGACGGCATCAATTTCTGTGGCCGCGATGCGCGCGAACTCTTCTTGAAACTGTTCTTCCGCCCGAGCTCGCCGCTGTCGGCTGCGGAAGTGCGTGAGCAACCGGTGCCGTGCGATCCCTCGCAACCAAGCCCCGAAATCTTCGCCGCGTCGAAAGCTGCTGAGGCCGCGAAACGCAGTCACAAAAACATCCTGCGCGAGATCATCGACATCCGCCATGTCATAGAGCTGCCCCGCCAGATATCCGCGCAGCGACAACTCATGCCGCCGCACGACATGCAGAAACAAATCGACCTCGCCCTGCTCAATGCGGTCCAGCAGCGTGTCGAAATCAGTTCCGTCAGCATTGATCTGGTGCGACATCGTCAAGACTCAGCGGCGCGACAAATGTCTTGTCCGAGAGGCTGTCCGGAAAGAAAGCCGCTCATTTCCTGGTGAATTCATCAGCCGGAACGCGCTAGCGTCCGGTTCTCGACAGTATCCCGAACCGGACGCTAGCGCGTTCCGGCGAATTTGCCGCGTTTAATTTCGGACAGCCTCTGAGACGACAAAGTTCCTTTCCCCAAGATGTGCCGCTGGTGGTCACGATCTCACAAAGAAAATGGGCACTCCGCCATTCTTGTCGAAAGTTGCCCCGTAGGACGGCCCTTCCGGGCCGTCACTCCATCTCGACGGCCTGGAAAGGCCGTCCTACCAACACGCTCACGCCAGGATCTCCTGCACGACCGAGCCATGCACGTCGGTCAGGCGGAAGTCGCGGCCGACTTGGTTGAAGGTGAGTCTCGTGTGATCGATGCCCAGCAGGTGCAGCATCGTCGCGTGCAGGTCGTGGATGTGGACCTTGCCTTCGATCACGCGGTAGCCCATGTGGTCGGTCTCGCCGAACGTCAGGCCGCCTTTCACGCCGCCGCCGGCCATCCACGCACAAAAGCTTTCGGGCTGATGTTCGCGGCCGTGCTTGTCGATCGGGGCGGTGCCGCTGAGGTCCTGGCTCCACGGGGTGCGACCGAACTCGCCGCTCCAGAGCACCAGCGTGTCGTCGAGCAGCCCGCGCTGCTTCAGGTCTTTGAGCAGCCCGACAACCGGCTGATCGGTCTGCTGACAGAGTCTCGGGAGGTTGCCGCGGATGTCGCCGTGATGGTCCCAGCCGTCCATCGTCACTTGGACGAAGCGGACGCCGGACTCGCTCAGCTTGCGCGCCAGCAAACATGCGCGGCCGTGCTTGTCGCTCTCCTTGCCGCTGCCGATGCCGTACAGTTCAAGCGTCGCGGGCGTCTCTTTCGAGAGGTCCACCAGTTGCGGCGTCGTGGTCTGCATGCGGAAGGCGAGCTCCATGTTCTGGATCATCCCTTCCATGTTCGCGTCGCCGTGCAGGTCGTCGATCAGCCGCTGATTCAATCGCTTCGTCAGGTCGATTCGCTGCCGTTGGATGGCATCGCTGCTCGACGCGTTCTTCAGGTTCTCGATCGGCAGCGTCTTGTCATTGAGCGGCACCGTCAGCGGCGTTCCTTGATGAGCCGCCGGGAGAAAGCCCGAGCCATACGTTCGCACGCCGGGTGCATGAATGCTGGCGAAGCTCGGCAGGCTCTGATTCTCGGTCCCGAGTCCGTAGCTGATCCACGCCCCCATCGACGGCCGCACTTCGGTGAAGACGCCGGTATGAAACTGGTTCGTCGCGCTGGCATGTTGCGGGTTGTCGGCGTTCATCCCGCGCAGCAGGCAGATGTCATCGGCGACGCTCGACAACTGCGGCATGAGGTCCGAGATCATCATCCCCGACTCGCCCCGCGGCCGGATCGGAGCCATCGCCTTGAGCGCCAGATACTTCTCCGTGCCGACCTGCGTCACTTCCTTGCGCAGCGGCGAATCCATCTTCTGGCCGTGCCGATCCGCGATGAATGTTTTCTCTTGGAAGAGGTCATGCTGCGAAGGTCCTCCGGCCATAAACAGGAAGATTACCCGCTTGGCCTTCGGCACGATCCCCGGCCCGCGAGCCGCTTGCGAACCGGTCGCAGCCTGCACAATGTCCGCGAGCGCCAGCGAGCCGAATCCACAAGCGGCTGTTTGCAACATCCGGCGACGGGAGACATTGAGTGAATGCAACATAAGAAAAGACCTTTCGGGTGGGTGGCTCAGGGCTTGGCTTGGCAAACAGCCTGACTTCATCGGGTGAAAGAGACTCACTGAGCCGACTTGGGTTTCTTGGATTGGGGCTTGGAATCGGATGCGTTGGCGGCGACTGGTGGCAGGTGCTTCTCGAGCGTGGCGATGACCGACTGGTGCATGGGCTTGTCGGCGAGGTTCACGGTTTCGGCGGGATCGTTTTGCTCGTCGTAGAGTTCGCGGGCGATGATCTTCGAGCCATTGCGTTCGCGCCAGAACGTGCCACGCCAGCGGGCGTCGCGGATGCTGTAGCCCATGACCGGGCCGCCGCCGGTCTTGCCGGCGTTACGCGGGTATTGGCTGATCGCGACTTTCATCGCGGGGGCGGCGGGGTTGTCGAGGAACGGTTTCAAGCTGCTGCCGTCGAGGCCAGCGGGGATCGGCAGACCGCAGACTTCGGCGAGCGTCGGATAGACATCGACGAACTCCACCGTCGCGTCGCACTTCTGACCGGCGGACTTTTGCTTGGGCACACTGATGAGCAACGGCGCGCGAGTCGCCAATTCAAAGTTGGTGTGCTTGTGCCACAAGCCATGATCGCCGAGCTGCCAGCCGTGATCTCCCCACAGCACGATGACGGTGTTGTCGGCCAGCCCTTCCTTGTCGAGCGCATCGAGCAGGCGACCGACTTGCGCGTCGGTGTAGCTGATGCAGGCGTAGTAGCCATGACGCAGCGTCTTCGCGAAGTCGGCAGGCAGCGGATCTCCCTCCGGCACGCCGGGGTAGTTGTGCAATTCGCCGTTGGTGTGGCCAGCGAACTCGGGCGCGCCTTTGGGCAGATGAGCGATGGCCGGCACGGGAATTTGGTCGGGGTCGTAAAGATCCCAATACTTCTTCGGTGCGACGAACGGCAGATGCGGCTTCAGAAAGCCGACGGCCAGAAAGAACGGCTTGGTCTGCGATTTCAAAGTGTGCAGTCGCTTCACGGCCTCGACGGCGGTCGCACCATCGGGCAGTTCGTCATCGGACTTGGGACTGACTTCAAACGCGGGGCCTTTCTTGGCGTTCTTTCCGTTCGGGCGTTTCGCGGACTTGTCGTCGTCGGCCAAGGCGGACTTCGAGTATTCCTCAACGCTCACACCGTGCTTGGTCACGATCTGCTTGGTCCAATCGACCTGATCGGTATCGACCGATCTTCCTTTCGGATACCAGTGCGGCTCATTCCACGAGCGGCCGTCTTCAAAACCCGAGTGATAAATCTTGCTCAGCGCCGAGCAGTGATAGCCATGGGCCTTGAAGTGTTGCGGCAGCGTGATCGTGTCGGGCAGGGCGACACGGAAGTGCGTCTCCAAATCCCAAACCTTCGTCGCGTCGGGCCGCCGGCCGGTGAGCAGCGATGTCCGCGACGGACTGCACACCGCCTGCTGCACATAGGCCCGATTGAAAACCATGCCCCGCGCCGCGAGTCGATCCATGTTCGGCGTCTTGACGACCTTGTTGCCGTAGCAGCCCATATCCGGTCGCAGATCATCGACCGCGATGAACAGCACGTTGGGCCGCTGGGCGTGAGTTTCGTCGGCGCGAAGAACCGACAGCGGGAACAGCCACAGCAGCGCGACGGACAAGCAGATCAGTTTCATGGATTGGTTCCAAAAGATGCTCGGTAAAGACCAACAGCATCGTCGTAGCTGGGTGCAATGACAGCGCGACGCGGACAACCACGCGCTCGGCACGGGTCACTTCGGCATCAGGAATTCTTTGGAGTTCAGCAAGAAGGAAAAAATGTCCCTGGTCGCCGAGGCGCGTTCAGGAGCTTGCTTCAGGTAAGCGACGAATTGATTGGATTCGGTCGCCGTGGGGAAGCGCGACATCGTCAGAAGGTAGGACAGGTTGACGAACTGCTCGTCGGCTTTCACAGCCTTGTCCACCGAGGCGGCGCATTCGCCGATCAGTTTCTGAAACTCGTCGGCAGTCAGCAGGATTGGAATTTCTCCCGGTTCACGCTTCGTTGCGAGGTCCTTCTGAATCTTGAAGAGTCGACCGTTGGTGGCTGCCACCGCCGTGTTGAAGTCCTTACCCTGGATCAGACCACGAGTGAGTCGCAGCGCACTCAGCGGCCGGTCGTTGGCTTCCGCGAAATCCTTCTGAGCCCGTTGGAGTTCTTCGTCGATTGCGGTTCGGCCCACGGTCAGCAGGTAGACGGCCGACGCCACTTGCTGGTCGCTCAGCGCCGGTGTCTTGGTCAGTAGTTTGACAACCCGATCCTTGATGCCGCGCTGGGAAGCGTCGAGATCTTGCCAGTGTTTGTCCTCGGTCTTCACGGCGTTTTCGATTTGGTTTCTGACTTCCGAATCGTTTTTCGCCATCACCGCTTTTCGCAGAGTGGGCAAGATCGGGCCAGCGAGCGTTTCCGGCTTGGAACTCATTGACCAGATCACCGCCTCACCGGATTTCGCGGCGTTGCTGCCGCTGGCGGCGAGACCTTTGCCGTCGGGACTGAAGGCGACGGCGTTGATTCGCGCGGAGTCGAAGCGGAATGTTCGGATTTGGTTCCCGGTCTCCGGATCCCACACGCGAACGACACGGTCATATCCCGCCGATGCCAGAAGTGTGCCATCCGGATTGAAAGCGACGCTCCGCACCGAACTGCTCCGTCCCAGAATGCGGCCGGTGAATTTGTCGATTTCCTCACCGCCGGTCTGGCCCTGATGTCCGCGCAGCTCCAACAGTTCCTGCCCGGAGGGCAACTCTAACAGGCGAACGGTTCCATCTTAAACGGCCACCGCCAGTCGCGTCCCTTTGGGATGGAAAGCCAAATTTGCGATCGAGCAAGAGTCTGCGCCGGGATCGATGTCCGGTTTCGCTTTGAAAGTGTGGAGCGGCTGGCCGGTGGTGGCGTCCCAGACATGCACCTCGCCGGGTTCCGGTAACTCGCCCGATGCCCCTTGTGTGCCGGCCGCGAGGTACTTGCCGTCAGCGCTAAACATCACAGCGGCCGCGCGCGTGGACAACGGGCCGAACTGTTGCAATTCCTTGCCGGTCTCAGCGTCCCAAATCTTCACCACGCCTCCCTGCATGCCGTGCCGACCGCCCACTTTCGTCACGCTTCCGGCCGTAGCGAGCCGCTTTCCATCCGGACTGAAAACCACCGCGGTGATCGCAGGTCGAAACGGAAAATTACGATCCCAGTTGCCATGCGGTTCAATGCTCCAGATGTCGTTGCCGTTGGCGGGGTCCTGAAGAGTCAGCTTTCCACCGAAATGAAACGATCCTGCGATCGCCAAACGACCGAAATCACGACTGAAGCCGACCACGCTTTCGCCATCGACCTTCAGCCGCCGAATCTCTTTGCCAGTCGCGTGATCCCTAATGCAAACGACCTTGTCGCTCGTCGAGATCACCTGGCTTCCGTCCGCACTGAACGCCAGCGAGGTCACCTCTGTGGCGTGGCCTCGAAATGTAACGACCGACGCAGCGGCCTGACCGTCGTGCCTCTTAACCTCGTCAACCTTCTGCGATTCTTGACCCAACGCGCTGGAGGCAAACGCAACAAATGCGACGCAGAAATAGACTCGCAGTCCTGTCATGTTGATTCTCCAGATCAGAAAAGTGTTGGTAGATTGCTTCGTGGAGATCGGCTGCGTGCGGCCAATCATCGAAAACGATTCGTCAATCGGCCGTCATCAGACATGACAGTTTATCAATCGGCGGCAAACTGAAGTAGTCGCTCCCGTTGTTCTTACTTCTCTGGCTTCGTCGGTGGTCCATTCGGCACGACGTTGTTGAAGGATCGCTACTTCGATCCTGATTTCTTCTTGTCCTTGTTGGCATGTCGGCCGGTGCCGTCGCCGTCGTCGAGGATGCCGCCGGCGGGATTGAGTTCGTCGAGCACAGCTTGCAGACGCTGCCGAGCGGCGATCGCTGCGGCGTCTTTCGTGTCAGCGGCGATGAGCGGCTCGGCGAATGGCGCACAGGTCATGTCGTAGAGTTCGCCCGCTTGATTCAGCTTCCAATTTGGTTCGCGGACGTACCAGTTGCGTGCGAGTTCGATGAAGACCCACTCGCGCGGCTCGGCGGTTGATCCCGCCCAATGCGTCGCCAGGCTGACGCCGTCGAGGACATTCTTCTTTGGCAGTTTCACACGGGCCAGGTCCGCGAAGGTCGGCACGAAGTCGGTGGAATCGACGACTCCCGTCGCGACCGTGCCAGCGCGCGTGACGTTGGGCCAATTGACGATCAGTGGCACGAGCGCGCCCCCTTCGAGCATGTCTCCCTTCTGGCCAGACAACCGACGCCCACCGATCGTGGCTTCGTCCGCTTGTCCTTTGCCCGTGCCGTTGTCGCCCATGAACACGATCACCGTTTTCTCGCGCAGCTTCAGGCGTTCGAGTTCCGCGACCAGTTGCCCAACGAGCTTGTCCATGTAGGCGATGTTGTCCCGCATCAGATTCTTGCTGTCAGGCGGACTGTCCGGCGTCGGCTGAAGTTCGCCATGCACGCTCGACATCGAGTAGTACACAAAGAACGGATCGTCGCGGTGCTGGGTGATGAAGTTGGTGACGTGCTGGTGCAGCAGATCGGGCATGTATTCCTTGTCGCGCAGTGTCTTGTCTACGCCATTCACGGCATACGGTTCCCCCTTGGCCTTCTTGTTCCAGTACACGCCGCTGCCGTTGAATCGCAGGTAGTCGTCGAAGCCCCAATCCGACGGCTGAAGCGGCAACTGATTCCACTTGCCGACCGCCGAGCTGACATACCCCGCCGGCTTGAGCAGCTTCGGCAGCATCGTTTCGTCGGACGTTTTCAGCAGCCCGACGCGATCTTGATTAGTGGCCCCCGTCCGAAACGCATACCTCCCGGTCATGATCAGCGTCCGCGAAGGTCCGCACAGCGGAGCCGTGTAAGCGCGCGTGTACCGAATGCCGCCACTGGCCAGAGCGTCGATATGCGGCGTCTGGTAGTTGTCCGAGCCGTAACACCCCACGTTCCCGATGCCCAGATCATCCGCCAGGATGAAGATGATGTTCGGCTTCTGCGTGGGCGGATCCGCAGCATCCGCCGCCGCAATCGGGCTGAGCCAACAAAGTCCAACGAGTAGCAGCTTGAGTGCGTTCATCGGTCGGTACCGTCCTGCTTGGTGTTCATGACCGGCTTCAGTCGCTCGGCATACACCGCGTACCCGGCAGGCGAGAGATGGATGTTGTCCGGCGTGAAGAGGTCTTTCTTGAGCGTGCCATCAGCGTTCGTAAAGTCACTCCACAGGTCGAGCACCTTCACTTTGGGATCGCTGTCGAGCTTCAGCGGGTCGAGCGCGAGATTGGTCTTCTTGATGTCCTCATAGAAGCGCACGCCGGGCGCGTGGCAGGGCAGGATCTTCGCCACGATGACCGACGCCTGCGGAAACTTCTCGCGCACATTTGCCACCACCATCTGCACGCCCTTCGCCGCGGCTTCGATGCCGGTCTCCGCCGTGAAGAACATGTTGTTGTTGCCGATCATCACGACGATGACCTTGGGCTGAAGCCCCTCCACGCCGCCGTGATCGAGCCGCCACAAGACGTTCTGCGCCTTGTCGCCGCCGATGCCGATGTTGATCGTGCGGTAGTTCGCGAAGTGTTTCTTCCACGACTCATTGAGCACGCCTTTGTCGAGCGGGCTGCCCCATTGCTGCGTGATGCTGTCGCCGACGAGCAACACATCACACGGCCCGGGATTCGCCTGCACATACTCGACCAGCTTCGCATGAGTATCGAGCCAACTCGTCCCGCCCCAAAACCCCGCGCTCGGCACCACGGGCCAAAGCTGCGGCAGATGCTTGTTCGATTCGCGCCCCGGCCGGCGGTCGTGTTCGGGCTTTTCCACGACATAGGCGCGCTCCTCCGCCGTGAGCGGCCATCCGGTCTTCTGCGGCTCGGCGGTGACGTGTGGGTAATCGAGAGCCTGTGCTCGCGATGCCAGCAAGGTGAAGAGGATGAGTGTGCGTGTGATTGGTTTCATGGTAATCGTTCACGAGCACGGCAGCAGTGACGGAATTGGCTGTTGTTTGAAATGAGCTTGAACGGCGGTGACTAGGTAGTCGTAGATCGAACGGTTTTGGAGGCGGCAGGTTTCCGAGACGGTGAGGATGCGTTCGAGGAA
>SXKJ01000012.1 GCA_005778115.1 Planctomyces sp.
CAGCAACAACCGAATGATCGCCTGCGCTTCAGGCGATTGTCTCGCAATCAGTTCTTCCGTGACGACCGACGACATCACACACTGATCGCAGAAAAACCCAAATGACGCGAGATCGTTTTTAGACTCCGTGAACGATTACTCATTAAAGCGACTCGACCTTTACGAAACACGGATAACTAGAGGGGCAGTCGTCGACTTTCGCAAGAAGCATCCCGACATAGACCTAGTTCAAACGCAGAGTGGAGAAGGCGAGGCGAAAAATGAGCCATGAGGGAAGAAGAGATCAACGGTGCCACAAGTCGAGGCATGTTGCATCGATTCAAAATCGCCAGGCGAGCCCACGACGCCCCAATCAATCCGATCACGGCTTCGCCAGGCACAATGGTCAGAAGAACGCTACGCCCGGCGCAGCGTTCGGCGAATGTCTTGCGGAGCTTTAAGAGTTCTTGCGGGCGGAGACTTCGGAGAAAAGGTGTCAGGAACCGTTGTTGGCCATCGAGGCCCCCTGACCGGTTAATTGCGGCCATCATGGGACGAGCCCAACAAGCCGATGACGGTGGGATGGTGTCTCACGTCTCGAATCGGGCGAGCGCGAGACAAGTTCCGTGGGGTTGGAGGAAATCGTTTGGTTGGATTCGTTCTACCCGAATCCCGACAGACGGCGCAGAGACCATTCGAGGGCGAGCAAGCCCATGACTAACAGCCATAACCAGGGACTGTCCCACATCGGTTGGCGAGTGATGACGGCATCGCCGCGGGTCACGGGGATCTGTGACAACGAGTTGACCAGCGTTTGAGAGTCGCGACACACGATTCCGTCTGTGGCTTGCGCGAGCCGTTCGAGCAACTCCGGCTGAGGACGTGGCTGAAGCAGTTCATGCAGGTCCGGAAGGATTTGGATCTTGGTGCTGGTGCGAGCGATCTCTTGGCCTTGGTGCGAGGCGATGACTTCGATCTCTCGCGAGGGGACCACTGTTGACGCGGTGCCCACGAGATCCGGTGAAGCCGCCAAGGCTTGTGAGTCCATCTGGCCGACATAGTCCTTTCCAGACGTGGCGGCGGTAAGCGGCAGGGCCGGCAAGCGCGCCGCCGTTGCGGAGGTGTCGGTGGTCTTCACGTTCGCCACGAGGTCGTAATCAATCGTCTCTTTGAGTTGCTCATCGAAGGCCTGCGCGGTGACGACGATTGGTTGACCCGCGCGATAGATGACCCGGTCCGTGGCGATCTGCAATCGTTTGTTGCCGGCCGTCGAGTTTTCCGACAGCCAGCGCACCAGGTTTCGCCAGAAGCGGCGGAAGTATCGGTTGTCTCCTTCGCCCCACTGCGATTCAAAAAAGCGGCCCCAGTCGGCGGTCGTGTCAGGCGCGAACGCGAAGGTCCGTCCGCGTCCGTAAGTTTGGCTGGCAAAGATCGGCATGATGCCCGCTTGCGGAATCGGAGTGGCCGAAACTCCCAGCACGGTTGCCGCTGGCTTGAGTCGCTGCATGTAGTTCGTGCCGAGAAAAATCGGCATCGCCGCCAGCACACGACGGTTCTGTTCGGGATCTTCGACGATGCGCCAGATCGGATGCGTCTGCGCCTCCTCTGGGATCTGCACTCTGAATTGGTGATACAACCAACCTTGTCCAATGCGTCCCCCTCTCATGTCCACGGGGATGAGCTGGTCCCACACCGTTTGGTCCCAACCACCGGCACCAAAGCTGGTGATGCCTCCGACCATCATGAAGCCACCGCCACGCTTCGCGACCAGTTCGACCGTCCAATCCAATTGCTCGCGAGTGAACGCGCCGATCGAGATATCGCTGCAAATGATGCAGTCGTATTGCAGTAGCTCTTCGCGAGTCGCCGGGAAGCCACGGTAGGCGTCATTTACTCTCTGCATTCGCGGTCGCTGCGCATATTGCTGATCCGCAACCAGCGACAGACATTCGATCTCCTTGTCCTCCTGCAAGGCGTCGTGGACCCACCGATATTCATTGCCCCCCGTCCCTTCCATGTAGAGGACTTTGAGCTTTCGCGCCGCCTTGCAGAGCTGAAACGGGACCCGGTTATTTTGCTCGGAGACTTCGCCGGGAAGTGGCGGTGCTTCCAACACGAGCTCGCCATATTCGGGATTCGCTTCCACGATCAGCTCGAACGGCTGTGGCTTCTCACTAAGCGTCACGGGGAGAGTTGCCAGCGGTGGCAACTGCGGCCGATCCGCTACGCGCACCTGCAAGACCACACGCTCACCGTCAAATCCGGTGCCGCGCAACACCCCACGAATCGGCGCTTTCGTGCCGGCCGCGACGCGCGGCGGAACAAAGAGTTCATCAATCGCCACATCGCCGCGAATGCGTGGGCTGCCGACCGGAAAGACATGGAGGGGGATCTTCAGACTGCGATACCCCTGCGCCACCTCGTCCAGCCGATCCGCGTCATCCGCAACACCGTCGGAGAAGACAACGATCGCGCGCGGCAGTTCTCGTGAGAACCTCGACGGTAGCTGCTCGAGCGCATCGCTCAGCCGAGTCGCGTCGTCGCTCGGGCTGAGTTGTGAGAAGTCGGCTGCGGACGAAAGCTGCTGGCCGAATCGAAAGAGCTGCACTCGCGGACGATGAGCCTGTCGTTGCAACTGCGCATCGATTTCTTGAATCGTCTGCTGCACGACCAGCGAGCGACTCAGAGGCTGCTCCAGTGCCATACTCCGAGACGAGTCCACCAGGAACATCACCTGCGGCGGCTGGTCTGGCAATCGATGCTCGCGCCGCCGCACCGGGTTGAGCAGCACCATGAGCAACAGCAGCATCACCAGCAAACGGGGCACGAACAGCGACCAACTCCGCAGCCGATCCGAGATCGCCGTCCACCGCGCGACGAAGATCAGAGCCACCATTCCGGCCGCCACCGCGATATACAGCCAACAGGAATAGGAACCCGACCATTCCAACATCACACCACCTTGTGCCAGAACTGGTAGGTCAGGCTTTCTCGCCTGACCCGAATTGGCAAAACCACGTTGATCGGGTCAGCCTTGAAAGGCTGACCTACTTGACGCTCAATCCACAAACACGAACTCATTACTGCTCATCAAGACGCGGGCCAATGCGGACCACGCCTTCAGTTCCACTTGGTCGGACGGCGTCTTCAGCTCAGCGAGTTGCTCTCGATATTGCTTCAAGAAGTCAGCACATTGCTGGCGTTCCTCGGATGAGGGTGAGCGGTTCCAGGTGATCTGGTAGGCGGCGGCAACGCGAGCCGTTTCGTCGGCGGCCGATTCAATCGCGCGGGCGGCGAGCTTCGTTGACTCGGCATGGGCCAGCGGGTCGTTCATGACGAACAACGCTTGCAGCGGCGTCGTGCTGGGGAGTCGCACGCCGGTGCTGGAACTGGGATCGGCTCCGTCGAAGAGCGCGAGATAGGGGTGCTTCTTCAGACGCTGCTGCATCAGATAGATGCTGCGGCGACGAGTTTCGTATGCGGCGACAAACGGATTGTGCTGCGTCCAACCCCAGGTGTGTTTCGGCGGGAACGGGTGCGTTCCGGCGGGAGACTCGTCGAGGTCGCCACCTACGAAGAGCAGCGTGTCACGAATCGACTCGGCATCGAGGCGGTAGCGGTTGAACTTCCAGAACAGATCGTTGTTGGGATCGAGCTGCGCGTTCTTGGCCATCGCGGCGTGATCGGAACTGCTGGCGAGCTGCCAGGACTGCGACAACAGAATCAGTTTGTGCATCGCCTTCACCGACCAGCCGCTTTCCACGAAGCGGGCCGCGAGAAAGTCGAGCAATTCAGGATGCGTCGGAGCTTGGCCGCGCGTGCCGAAATCGTTCGGGGTCTGCACGATGCCTTGGCCGAAATGGAACTGCCAGATGCGATTCACCATCACGCGCGCCGTGAGCGGGTTCTTGGGATCGGTAATCCACTCGGCGAGCTGCAGCCGGCCGCTGGTGGCGGCATCCTTCGGCAGTTCGTTCCCGCCCAAGATGGCCGGGAAGTGACGGGGCACTTCATCGCCGAGTCGTTTGGGATCGCCACGCAACTGCAGCTTCGTATTCGCCGGCTTGGCATCGGCGACAGCGTAGGCATCGTTGATGCCCGGCGCTTCCGCAGCGACTGTCGTTCGCTTTTTTCGCGCCTCGGCCAATGCCTTTGAAGCCGCATCGACGGCGGCTTTTTTGTCGGGACCGTCCGGCAACTTCTTCGCCTCGGCATCGGCGACTTCGAGCGGTTTGATCTCGGCGTCGGTCGCAGCGAGTTTCTCACGATGCGGTGCGAGCAGCGCGTCGATCTCAGACTGAGTCATCAGCGGCACGAAGTCGGCTGGCTTCTTGTCCGCTTCGGCTCCGGGGAAGGGATAGCGCGTGCTCTCGAAGATGCCGTACAGACCGTAGTAGTCGCTCATCGTGAAGGGATCGAACTTGTGATCGTGGCAGCGAGCACAAGAGATACTCGAACCGAGAAACGCTCGGCCGAGATTGTCGATCGTGTCTTCGAGCGTGAGATGGTGCTCGCCCATGCGGCTACCGCCGAAGCGCCGCGCGATCGCGAGATATCCGGTCGCGGTGATGCGCTCGAATCGTTCGGCATCCGTTCCGCTGGGGAGTAAGTCGCCAGCGATCTGCTCGCGCAGGAATTGGTCATACGGCATGTCGCGGTTGAACGCGCGAATGACCCAATCGCGATACCGATGAGCTTGCGGCACCGGATAGTCCGACGCATTCCCGCAGGTGTCGGCGTAACGCACGACGTCGAGCCAATGACGTCCCCATCGCTCACCATAGCGCGGCGAATCAAGCAAGCGATCGACGACCTTCTCAAACGCTTGAGGCGACGTATCCGCGAGGAAGGCATCCATCTCAGCGGGCGTTGGCGGAAGGCCGGTGAGATCGAAAGTGACTCGTCGCAACAACGTCCGCGCGTCGGCGGCCGGTGCGGGAGTCACCCCGGCCTCTTCCATTCGCGCGAGGACAAAGCTGTCGATGGCATTTCGCGGCCAAGTGGCGGCTCGCACGTTCGGGATCGCCGGATCTTTCACCGGCTGAAACGACCAAAATTGGCGGCCCTCTTCGAGGCTCATCCCGTACTTCGATCGCGCGCTGAGTTCACCCGCTTGAGCGAGTGACTTGCGCGGATCGACCGCTCCGTTCTTCACCCACGCTTCAAGGTCGGCGATCTGTGTGTCGCTCAGCTTTTGCTTGGGAGGCATTCGCAGATCTTTGTCGGTCTGACGCACTGCGAGAATCAACAAGCTCTTATCGGGATCACCAGGGACGATCACCGCGCCAGAGTCTCCTCCGCGCATCCAACCGTCGCGCGAGTCCAGCAGTAGACCTCCTTGTCGCTTCTTGCTGTCGCGGCTGTGACACTCGGAGCAATGTGTCACCAAAATCGGCCGGATCTTCTTTTCAAAGAACTCGACCGCCTCGGCGGACGGATCGGCCGCCTGAATGGCGGAAGATCGGCCTGTCAGCAGTCCAAGGATCAGCAGGAACATGCCAGCGAGTCGCATGACGAAATCACCTCCGAAGGAACGTCTACCATGCGGTTGCATGGTAACGAACTTCGGAGGGTTCGTAGCATCTCGCGGTGAGCGCTTGTCGTGACCCCATTGATGGGGTCACGACCGACCCGATCAAGCGGGTCACGACAAGCGCTACTTGCTGAGCACTCGCGGCACAGACTCCGACGCAACCGGAGATTGCAGGGGCTTCGCGATGCGTGCCGGTTCGGTCAGGCCTTGCCACGTGTGCATTCCGGTGAGCACGCCGAGCTTGATTCCCAGCCAGCGCTGCACGGGTCGCGGCAACAACGTGGTGATGAACGGCAGCAATTTCACTTGCCAGGGCGTTTGCAGCAATTCGCAATTGGATGTCACGGCGCGTGTGATTCGTTCGGCAAGAATGCCGGGGGTCAGCATGGGCATCAGGAACGGCGTCTTGGTGCCGGTGAACATACCGGTCGCGATATAGCCGGGGCAGACGGTCGTGACACGGACATGCCCGTGGCCGCTGAGTCGCAACTCGGCCAGCAGCGATTCTGAAAAACCCAGCACCGCCCATTTGCTGGAGGCATACGTTGCGGCGAACGGCAGCGGCAGCATTGCCGATGCGCTGGCGATGTTGACGATGTGTGCCTCCGGCCGAGCGAGCAGTTCCGGCAGCAACGTGTGCGTGACGGTGACGGGACCGAGGCAGTTGACCTCGAAGGTTGCCCTGTGGCGTTCCAAAGGGACGTTCTCGAAGGTGCCGCCACTGACGATACCGGCGTTATTGATCAGGATGTCGATGGGACCGTGTTCGGAGAGAACATGGTCGTGGACGTCTTGGACGCTCGCGGCGTTGGTCACGTCCATCACGTAGCCGAAGGCGCGGAGATTGGACTTCGTCAGCGAGGCGACGGTGTCGGCGACTCGGTCGGCTTCGCGGTCGGTAACAATGACCTCGCAGCCGGCTTTGGCGAAGGTCTTGGCCAGCTCGCGGCCCAAGCCGTGGCCGGAGCCGGTGATCAGAACTCGTTTGTCTCGAAGCTGCGTCATGGCTGCATTCCCAAATTACTTGAACAGCGCCGCAAATGCGGCATAAGTCAGCTCGCCAACGTGGCGGAGCGACGGTTGGTGGTAGAGATTGAACAGGCTCCAAGCGATGGACTCCGCATGCCGATGTCCGGGGGTCCAAATGGGTTTCGGAACGACAACCAGCGGGCCTTCGAGGACCGTGTTCTCGACGGCTTGCAGGCCGAACGTGTTGTGAACCCAGCCTAGTCCGCTTTGTGGATTAAAGATCGTGCCGCTGGGATGCCCGCCCCACGGCAACGTCAGCAGAGCGAACGCGATCCCTGACCATTGGTTGACACAGATTGTGCCGTATCGCAGACGATTGATCGCGGCCTGAAATTCAAATCGCCCTCGTTGCGAATGTCGGAAGGCCGAGGGGATGGTGAGCGTCGCGCAGAGCGTGCCCCAGAGCTCGTCGTTGACGAAATCGGTAGCTCGGCCGAGGAAGCTGAATTCATCGACGGCATCTAGCGGCATCTCGGCGCAGACCGGGACGAACGATTCTTCTCGACAGAACAGCGGCGAATCCGCGGGATTGACGTCACGGAACAGCGTCCACGGAAGCTGTGGCAAATCGTGGCGAACTCCCGCAGTGGGTTGATCCGACTCGTCACCGTTGAAGGAGCAACCGGTGAAGCGGTTAAAGCGATCGAGCGCACCAGGGTAGTAAGCGACTCGGCGTGGCAGCCGGCTGAGGATCGCTTGCAGGCGCGACAAGAAGTCCTCGCGCTGCGGCCAGTGCTTCCAAGTGATCAGCACTCGTGTCGCCAGGCAGTTGAAGCCCGCGTTGTTGACGATCGAGGCGGCTACGTTCTCCGCTTGAGCTTGAAGCTGCATCGACGAGTAGTGCCCCGGCACAACAATCCACGGCGTGACGTTACCCAGTTCGCTGGTGACCGGCTTGTCGAGCAGCGGTTCGCCCGTCTGTTTGCGTGTGGCGGTGTCGGCTCCCCAGACGATCGCCTCGTGAGCGGCGACCGAGCCGGTGATGTGAACGGCATCGACGAGGTCATGCTCAATCGCTCGCGCGCCGAACGCGGCGTCGCCGGAGACGATTCGCAGGCAGCCCGCTTCGATCAACGGCGAGAATGCGTGTTCAAAAATCGGACGGAGCGGATCGGTCAGCGGATGCAGCTTCAGCAGCACGACGTGCTGCTCTTGAAAGATCTTGCCGAGCACATCCGCCGCCAAGATGCCGGTCACATTACCGGCTCCGAGAACCAGGCTGGTTGTCGGCAGTCGGTTCTCAACATGCTGCGTCGCAGCAATTGCGTCTTCTCCGCACAGTCCGGATTTCAGCCGGACGTGGGCTTGGAAGTTGATGAAGCAGACCGGATCAAACAGGTCGCGAGTGATCGGCAGCACGGGGACTTGCCAGCGTCCATCGGCAGCCTGCGTCAGCCGGCCCGGCAATGGATTGGATCTCCCGTTTTCGAGCGCATTCATGTTGCGGAGCAAGAGTCGCAAATAACGCAACGCGATGACTGGGCCGGCGAGCACCTCTTCGGCTCGGCACGGGCTGTCGGTCGGGATGTGTTTGATCTCGCAGGCAACATCGACCCAATTGCGAGCCGACTCGGCAACGGTCGTGATGCAGCGTTCGAGCAGTTCGATGCGTTTGCGCGGCGACGCGAATAACCACTGAGCCTGGTGCGCATACAAGTCCGAGAGGCTGACATGCAACTCGTCCGGCCGCGTGGCGAGATCGCGACTGGGTAAGCCGTCGCGCGAGACTGCAGAGCGATCCCACCGGCGAGTCAACTCGCCAGAGTTGCGTCCGAATGCAGGGGGCTGGGATCGTGTGAGCATGTTTGGTCAATTCATTCGCGCAGCGCGGCGACGAGGGCCTCTTCACGACGCTGTGTGGGAGAAATGTGAGTGGTTGACGTTGCCGGCGCTGGATTCGTGGGAGCGGGTTCGCGCAATTGGCGACGTAAGACTTTGCCCAGGAAGTTACGCGGCAGATCGTCGGTCTGAGCCTCGATGATCTTCGGCCGCTTGTGAGCCGCAAGGTTCTCTTTGCAGAACGCATCAAACGCTCGGCGATCGAAGCGGGCATCCGGTTTCAATACGAGCACCGCTTTGACCAGCTCACCAACCGCTGGATTGGGAACTCCGACCACGGCGACATCATTCACGCCGGGGAAGCGACGCAGGACCGCCTCGACATCGCAGGGATAAACGTTGAAGCCCGACGTGATGATCAGGTCTTTCTTGCGATCGACGATCTTCACAAAGCCGTCGTTGTCGATCGTCGCCAAATCGCCGGTGAAGAGCCATCCGTCACGAATGACCTGAGCCGTCGCCGTCGGGTTGTTCCAATAGCCGAGCATCACTTGCGGGCCACGCACGGCGAGTTCTCCGACGTCACCGGTGGGGAGCGTCAGCTCGCCGGTGTCGGTATCGACGATCTTCACTTCGGTATCCGCCAGCGGCAGGCCAATCGTGCCGATGCGGGCCGTCCCATTGAGCGGGCCGGCGGTCACACACGGACTGCATTCGCTCAGACCGTAGCCTTCGACAACCTGAGCACCGGTGTGCCGTGCAAACTCCTGAGCGATCTGCGGATCGAGCGGTGCTCCGCCGACCTGCACGTACTTGAGCCTTCGGGTTCGTAGCGGCTTAATCCGGAAGATCTCATTGAGCGACGCGAGCATCGCCGGGACCGCATTGAATGTGGTTGGCTGATGTTGCTCCAGCAGTTGCACGACGACCCGCGGAATAAACCGATGCAGCAGAATCTGCGTGGCGGCGACCGCCGTGCCGCTCAGCAGGTTGCCGACCAGGCCATAGCTATGGAAGAACGGCAAGACCGACAAGCCGACGTGATGATCCACCTTCTCGCCGTCGCCCCATTTCGCACCCTGCCAGGCGTTCGACACCAAGTTGCGATGGCTGAGAGTGACCGCCTTCGGCGCGCCGGTCGTCCCCCCCGTGGGCAGAATATAGGCCGCATCAGAAAGGGACGCCGGCACGACCGGTTGGAGGAGCGGTCGGCACTGAGCGAGTTCGTCATGGAAGTCGTGCTGATTCGGCCCATCCAGCGGAGGCCAAAATCCCAAGCGACGCATCCGTGCGAAGGCGTATCCCAACCGCATCCAACCGGGCAGCCGGTCTTGCAGAGTCGTGAAGACAATGTGCCGGGGCTTGTAGTTTCCTTTCAGTACGAGCGGAGCCAGCAGATCCAGCGCGATGACGACGCGGCAATCGGTCGCGGTCAGGATGTTGTCGATCTCACTGGGGACGCTCAGCGGACTGAGAGCCACCGCGATGCCACCCGCCATCCAGACGCCGTTGATGGTCGAGATGTACTCCGGCATATTCGGCAGCAGGATGCCGACGCGGTCTCCCGGCCGGATGCCGTATTTCACGAGCATCGCGGCGACTCGCCGAGCCTGCACAGCCACCTCAGCATAGGTCAGATGCTGCTTGTAATAATGACACGCGATGCGATCTGGGTGCGTCGCTGCCGTGTTCGCGAGAAAGCCCCAGGCCGGGAAGTCGGGATAGCTGAGGGTCGCCGACACCTTCGCTGGATAATGTGCCAGCCAGGGCTTTGTCGGCAGAGAGGGTTCAGTGCCGAACTTGTTCGACACGATCCCGTGCCACTGCATCGCAGGGACAGCAACGTCGATGTGTTGTTCAATCGTCGGCATTAAGCCGACTGTGTCGGGCACAAGGGTTGGCATGTCACACCTCGCGAGGCTGCCAAAGCAGACTCGGTTGGAGTTGGTACACGCACGAACCGCCGTAGGAGGATCGAATCATTCGCCCCGGAACAAGTTGTTCCGGAAGCCAGACCACTTCGGCAGTGGGTGTGGCGATCAACGTCGTTGGAGATTGGAAAGGCCAGCGGCGAGTTGATCTGGGATGCTGGGAAGACGTGTTGAGTAAGCATCGCCGCTAGAACTCTAACGGCAGGATGGGTCGGGACAATTGAGGAAACCTGCCACATGGCATGAATTCCTCTTCAGGCGAGGGCTTTTGAGCAAAGTGACGAGTTGAGCGCTTGCAGCGGGACGTGTAGCAGACAAGACGGCGGCGCTACTGGACCGGATGCCGCAGCGCGGTGTTGAAGACGCCCGACTCAGAGAGTCAGGCTACGACGGCGCTACCAGACCTGAATCTCCAGCTCCAAGTCGACGCCGAACTGTTCGGCGATCTTGGAGCGGACCAGGTCGATCAGCCGCAGCACGTCGTCCGACTTGCAGCCGTCATGCGTGATGACGAAGTTGGCGTGGCGGTCGGAGATCTCGGCCCCGCCGAGGCGCGTCCCTTTGAGTCCCGCCTGGTCGATCAACGCCCCGGCGCTCTGGCCGCGCGGGTTCTTGAAGATGCAGCCGGCCGACTGGTCGGACAGCGGCTGAGTCGCCTTCTTCATGATCCAGAGCTTCCGCATCCGGGTCGTGATGTCGTCCGGGTCATCCGCGTGAAGCTCGAATGTCCCATCCAGAATGAACGGCTCGGCAATGTTGCTGGACCGATAAGCGAAGCTCAGGTCGTCCCCGGAGCGGGTGACGATCTCCCCTTTGGCCGTCATCGTCGTGACCGAGCGAGCCGTTTCGGAAATCTCGCCGGCTCGGCCGCCGGCGTTCCCTTTAAGTGCTCCGCCGACCGTGCCGGGAATCCCGGCCAGAACTTCCAGTCCCGCCAGCCCGGCCTGCACGCTGATCGAGATCGCCTGCGAGAGCAATGCTCCGGAACCGGCTCGTAGCGTCGTGCCGTCCACGGTCAGCTCGGCAAAGCTGGCGTTCGCCAGGCGGATCACCGCGCCGCTGACTCCCTCGCCACGGATTAGCAGGTTTGAGCCGCCACCCAGGACATGGATCGGAATGCCGTTCTCGTGGCAGCAGACGACAACTCGTTGCAGTTCGGCCTGATCGCGAGGCTCAAGAAAGAATTGAGCGGGGCCGCCAAGGTTCATCCAAGTGAGCGGGGCCAGCGGCTTATCGTGTTGCAGAATGTCGCTGAAGTCTTCGAGTAAGCTCATGCTGTATCCGATTGATGTCCCCGGCTCCCATGGTGATTAGCACGTCTCCAAGTCGAGCGGCATCGTCTAGTTCGTCCATCAGCCGGTCAAGCGACGGCAGCAAGCGCACCGCTTGGCCGCGTGAGGCGATAAGTTCGGCCAATTCCGCGTTCGTTTTCTCGGCCGTCGCCGAGCCTTCTTCGCGAGCCGTGAAGATCGGCGCGAGGAAGACTTCATCGGCCGCGCCAAAACTTTCCGAGAAGTCGTCCAGCAACGCTCGCGTGCGGGATTCCTGATGCGGCTGGAACGCGCACAGCAACCGCCGACCGAGAAACTGTTCGCGAGCCGTCTGCAACGTCGCCTTCACTGCGGTCGGATGATGAGCGTAATCGTCGATCAGCGTCACGCCGTGCCAAGTTCCCAACACCTCGAATCGCCGCTTTGTTCCACGAAATTCGCTCAGTCCTTCTCGAACCGCGCTAGCCGAAACTCCGAGGTGATGGCACATCGCCACCGCCGCAATCGCGTTCAAAACATTGTGTCGTCCGGGGACTCGCAAGCTGACCTCGGTGAAGAACCGATCGCCGTAGAAGACCCGGAAGTGCAAACCCTCGGACGTCGGCCGCAGGTCCGCCGCCCACCAGTCGGAGCAGTCTCTCAAAGAAAATGTCTCGATTTGAGCGTGACTCGACGCGGCGGCAACGCGAGTCGACTCGCAATCACCCCGAATGATCAAATGCCCGTGAGACGGCAGACGGCTGGCAAACTCGGCAAACGCTTCTCGCGTTTCGATCAGATTGTGGAAGCAGTCGAAGTGATCCGCCTCAATGCCCGTCAGCACGGCGTGTGTCGGCGACAGAGTCAGAAAGTTCTTCTGATACTCGCAGCTCTCGACGACAAACAACTGGCCCGCGCCGGCCCAGCCGGAGACTCCACTGGAGACGAGTTCCGCCCCGATCACCGCACTCGGCGACAGGCCCGCATCGCGCAGCACAGACGCAACCATCGCCGTCGTCGTGCTCTTACCGTGAGTCCCCGCGATCGAGACGCCGACGCGCGTTTTCATCAACTCGCCCAGCAATTCGTTGAACGACCACTGGGGAATGCCCAGGTGCTCGGCCCGCACTCGTTCCGGGTTAAAAGCGGCAATCGCCGGACTGTAAATCAGCAGGTCCGCATCGCCCGGCACGAATTCCTGAGCGTGACCGCGATGCACTTGGAAGCCTTTGCGACCAAGCAATTCCAAGCTGTCGGGCGGAGGCTGCAAGTCCGAGCCAGAAATCGTCCAGCCCAGACCGCTAAGCATCTCGGCCAGAGCCTTCATGCCCGAACCACAGATGCCAACCAGGTGCGCGACCGGACATTCGCGATCGGTCGGCAAACCCGACAACCGCGCGCGAGGCACCGTCGAAAACGCCGGAGCAACGATCATCGAAAACAGTCCTTGATGGAGTTCTCAGAGCCGCTATCGCCACCTATCGGTCGCGCGGCCGAGTCCTCTTCACCGCCGAGCCTTCCGTGGCCGTCGCGCGGATCGTAGCGGTTCCCCTGAATCCGGGGAGTACGAGTTTTTTCCTCGGCCGAAACGCCATGAACCGACCGCCGAAAGCCGTATTTCGGGATCAAAACACCGGCCCCAACCCTGGGGAGCATCGTTAGGCAAAAACGCCCCAAACCGGTTTACCGTGCGCCGCAGGGAGCGGGCGGTTGAGCTTGTCCCGTAGTTCGGTTTCGGGGTCGATGCCAAGCGCGGCAAACATCGTCGCGGCCAGATCGCCCAACGGGACAGGATCGCGATCGGGGTAAGCTCCGTTTTTGTCCGATTGGCCATGCACATAGCCGCGCTTCACGCCACCGCCAGCCAGCAGCACCGTGTAGCAGTGCGGCCAGTGATCGCGGCTGATGTTCGCGTTGATCTTCGGAGTGCGACCGAACTCCCCCATCCAGACCACCAGCGTCGTATCGAGCAACCCGCGCTGCTCAAGATCGGCCAGCAGCACCGGCAGCGTGTGCTCGGTCATCGGCAAGTGCCGAGCCTTCAAAATTGGATAAGCCCGCGTGTCATTGAAACCGTGCGTATCCCAGCCACCGCTAGTCGTGCTCTGCCCACCGATGGTCTCATCAAAATAGACGTTGACGAACTTAACTCCCGCTTCGACCAACCGAGTCGCGAGCAGACAACTCTGCCCATACGTCGTTCGTCCGTAAGCGTCGCGAGTCTTCTTCGCCTCGCGCGACAGGTCGAACGCATCACGGACTCGTGACGACGAAAGCATCGCCAGCGCGCGGTCGTAGTATTCGTCGATGCCGCGCGCCGTCGCCGAATGCTCCAGCAGCCGAGTTTGCTGGCTGATGATCCGCTGCATCTCGCGCCGGCTTTGCAGCCGATCCGCTGTGAGGTTCGACGGCAAACTCAACTCTGGCAATTTGAAGTCCGGTTCATTCGGGTCCGCGGTGATGAGCAGAGGGTCGTGCCTCTTGCCGAGAAAGCTGGCGTGCTGCCCCGGAGTGACCGAACCATCGCGAATGACGTGCGGCAGCGCGACAAACGTCGGCATTGTTTCCGCATTCGGAGCGAGCCGATCCACGACCGCGCCATACGCCGGAAACAGCTCAATGGAATCCTTCAGGCGGATGTCATCTACCGGCGGAGCGACTCCGGTTAGCGCATGGTACGCCGCCGAGTTGTGATTCTTCATCGAGTGAAACACGGTCCGCACCAGCGTGACCTTATCGAGCACCTTCGCCGTCTCCGGCAGATGCTCACAGATGCGGACCCCCGGCACGGCCGAATCAATCTGCCCGAACAAACTCCGGATACCTTCGGGAGCATCCGGCTTCATATCAAATGTGTCCCCGTGACTAGGACCACCAAACTGATAGAGAAAAATGATCGACTTCGCGCGCCCGGCCCGCTTCCGAATCGCCGCGTTCTCTTCGGCCGCGAACAACTTCGACAACGTCAGCCCCAAGAGGCCAGTCGCCCCACAAGTGAGCGCGGCTCGGCGAGACATTGGTGGTGTTGTGAAGTGGGACATCAGCGGTTTCCGGAGATTGGGCACTCCTGCCCATTCGAGTCGGGCAGGAGTGCCCGACCTACAAGCTCATTGAGTTTGCGACTCGCGCAGAGCTTGTTCAAGGCTCAGGCCGGAACGGCCGGGAGGAAGAATCGAGCCGACCAAAACGGTTGCGAGGCTTCTCGGTCGAGCGTCAATTCGCCGACCAATCGTTCGCCGTTTAATCGCAGCCGAATCGAGGACTCTCCTTCGTTGAGCCACTCTGCTTGTCCGTGATCCCATTGAGCGACTCGGCCACGCTCGCGGCTGACGGGGCCTTCGTAGTCCAGATAATCCAGACGATGATCGCCAATCGCCTCCGCCGACAACTCGGCCGCTGGCGGCTTGGAGAGCCAACGATCGGGGCTTTCCAGCAATCGCCACGACCGCAGCACCGCGCCGCGCTGAACGAGCAAGTCCCAATGCACAAACGGGTGATCGTGGATCAAGAGGGCAAATCGAGGCATGACACAACGTGGCTTTCAGAGGCGAAGCCGCCATCAATGTTCGAAGAAGGATTCCATCGAAGAAAATCGAACCACGTTCGATGCACGCTGCGATTGGCCGGCGCGACCTCCGATGCGCTTCTCGACGAAGACCGTACAGTTTCCAAAGGGAAGCGAATGGACGCTCATCCGAAATGTCCCCGTCCCTTTTCGAGGTGACTGCATGAGAATTCCAAACCGTTTGTTTTCGCCCACGAGCGGAGGTCCATCGCTCTGAAACATGAGCACGAGTTCTTCACCGGGATCAAGGTCACGCCGCAAATGCCAATCCACTGCGAACTGCGTGTCCGGGAACTCGGGCCATTGAGCTTTTTCTTTACGATGATTGGAGAGCGTCACCAAATCTCGCGTCGTGAAGTAAATCATCAAAAAGAGGAGGATGAGAGCACTTAAAACGCCGATCGTCACCGAACGCGACCGTTTCCTCTTCGGTGATTCGGGAACGCTCTCTGTCACTGCATCACACCTTTCGTGATGCTCATGAAGGCGTCTTCCAGTGTCTCGGTCTTGCCTTGGAATTCGATGGCGGGGAAGCCGGCTTGGATTAAGCCGCGTAGCAATTGATGTTGAGCGTCCGGGTCGCCGTCGAACTCGAACGCGATATCCACTCCGGCGACTTGCACCGCGGAGACATACGGTTGCTCGAACAGCCAGCGTTCCAGCGCGGCGGGGCCAAGTTTCGGATTGTCGCCGGCGAGCAACTTGACGCACAGTGTCTTCTGGCCGGTTTGTCCTTCTTCGTGTCGCTGTCGCTTGGCCAGCTCTTCGACGGTGCCGAAGGCGAGCACTTTCCCCGCTTCGATGATCGCGGCGGAATCGCAGATCTCGCCCAGCTCGGTGAGGATGTGCGAGCTGATGAGGATCGTCTTGCTCATCTGCGTGGCCATCAAGCGGATCAGCTCGCGCAATTCAATGCGAGCGCGCGGGTCGAGTCCCGCAGCCGGCTCGTCGAGGATCAGCACTTGCGGATCGTGGATCAGGCAACGTCCCAGCGCGAGTCGTTGCGATTGGCCCTTCGATAGCGTGTAGATCGGCTTCTCCGCCAGCTTGCGCAATTCTGTGAAGACCATGACATTTTCCAGTGAGTCGCGCCGCTTGGCTCCGCGCAAGCCGTAGGCTCGCGCGAAGAAGTCGAGGTACTCGATCACGTTCATGTTGTGATACTTGCCGAAGTGGTCCGGCATGAAGCCGAGCACCTTGCGGACCTTGTCCGGATCGTCGATGACCGAATGGCCACAGACGAACGCATCGCCCGCCGTCGGCGATGAGGTTGTCGCCATCGGCGCAGCCATCCAAGCCGGCGTGCTGGCCGGCGATGTAAAAGATGTGCTGCTGCTGGATGTAACTCCGCTAACGCTGAGCATCGAGACGCTGGGCGGTGTGGCCACTGCGCTGATTGAGCGCAACACCA
>SXKJ01000174.1 GCA_005778115.1 Planctomyces sp.
CATCCCCCCAACCCTGATAAAAAACCTCTCGGAGATCCCAAACTCAGCCAGCTCTCTCCGCAAGAAAAGAAGCAACTCACCAACTTCACGAATGAAAACATCGCCGCTTAAAAATTCTTCACGGCGTTGCCCGTTGGGGCTAACTCAGTCGCCGCGACCGTTACTCAGGCCGATGGCTTGGGCTGACATGGGGCCGTCCCGTTGGGACTGAATCGCAGAGGTTGTCCCTTCGGGATGCTGCGATATGGGACTGTCGCGTTCGGGCTTCTCTGCAACGCAGCATTGCTTCTCCTCGACTCAACGGATCGTCTTCAATCCCAAACGTATCGTTCGTCAATCTCGATGCCGTGACGCTCACACAATTCTCGGAACTCATCTTGGAACGACTTCTTCTTGTGATGCTCGGCCTGATTGGCGATGTACCGTTTCACTTCGTTGAACTTCGATTCGCTGACGGAGAAAATGCCGTAGCCCGCTTGCCAATGGAAATCGGCGTATTGCGGTCCTTATGTTTTGAGCCATTTCGTGGTCTCGGCCTTGGCCTCTTCGATGACCTTCTTGATCGCGAAATTGCGAGACAGCAGGCACAGCGCGTGAATGTGATCCTCAACCCCACGGATGATCAGCGCAGGAGTATCGACATTGTCGCGCAGGATTGTCGCCTTGTACGCGTAGAGCTGCTGACGAATCTCTTCGTCCTTCAACCAAGGGCGACGTCCCTTCGTGCTGTAAACGATGTGGACCAATACCTTGGCGAGTGATTGTGGCATGTCATCCACTTTGAACTATGCGAATTTCAAAAGCAGATCGCCGGTGGAAACTTGGCTGCCCGGTTTGACGAGGATGTCGGCGATTTTTCCGTCCCGTTCGGCGGAGATCGTGGTCTCCATTTTCATGGCTTCGACAGTCAGCAGCTTTTGGCCCCGCTTGACGCTGTCGCCCGGTTGGATGGCGACGGTGACAACCATGCCGGGCATGGAGGCTCCGACTTGGTTCGTGTCGGCGGAGTCGGCTTTGACGGCACGCTTCTCGGTCGGTTCCAGTGAGCGGTCGGTGACTGTCACGTCGCGCGGTTGGCCGTTGAGTTCAAAGAAGACGTTGCGTGAACCGTCGGCGTGAGGTTCGCTCATCGTCAGGTACTTGATGATGAGCGTCTTGCCGGACTCGATGTCGATCGAGATTTCTTCGCCGGTATTCATGCCGTAGAAGAAGACGGGCGTGGGGAAGATGCTTGTGTCGGAATACTTTGCGATGTGTTGCGAGTATTCATCGAAGACCTTCGGGTACAGCACGCTACTGAGCTTCTCGCGGCGAGTCGGTTCGCGTTTGAGCGACGTCTTCAGCGTCTCGCCGATCTTGTCAAAGTCGGCGGCAGGGAGCGTCTCGCCAGGGCGAGCGGTGAAGGGCTTTCGGTCGCGCAGGATGATTTGCTGGATGCGTTCGGGGAAGCCTCCTTCGGGGAAGCCCATCGCGCCGCTGAGCAGTTCGATGATTGACTCAGGGAAGGCGAGTTCTCGGCCGCCGTCGAAGATTGCTTCAGGGGTTAGACGGTTCGCGACCATGAACAGGGCCATGTCGCCGACGGCTTTAGAACTGGGCGTCACTTTCACGATGTCGCCGACCATCAGATTGACTTGCGCGTAGGCTTTGCAGATTTCCGACCACTGCCCCGCAAGCCCCAGCGACTTCGCTTGCTGATACAGGTTCGTGTATTGCCCGCCGGGCATCTCGTGCGAGTAGAGGTCGGTCGTGGCCGGCTGTTGTTCGCTTTCAAACGGCGAATAGAACTGACGAACCGCTTTCCAATACAGGGCGAGATCATCGAGATGCTGCGAGTTCAGGCCAGTCTCACGCGGCGAGAACCTCAGGCTTTCGCTGAGCGAGTTGAGATTCGGCTGCGACGTGCCGCCGCTCATCGGGGCCATCGCGGCGTCGGAGATGTCGAGATCTTCTTCGGCGGCCATCAGGATCGACGCGGACTGGATGCCGCCGGTGTCGTGCGTGTCGAAGTGGATCGGGATGCCGATCTCTTGCTTGAGTGCTCGGACCAGTTCGCGAGCCGCTCGCGGCTTGCACAGGCCGGCCAGGTCTTTGATGGCCAAGATGTGCGCGCCCATCTTTTCGAGCTGCTTGGCCATGTCGAGGTAGTACTTCAGCGAGTACTTCGTGCGGCCGGGGTTCGTGATGTCGCCGGAGTAACAGATCGCCGCCTCGCAGATTGGCCGCACGCCGTGTGATGGAGTCGCCGACAGGACGGCGTCCATGGCGACCTTCATGTTTGGAATGCAGTTGAGCGAATCGAAAATGCGGAACACGTCCATGCCGCATTCGGCCGATTCGTGGACGAACTCGCGAACGACGTTGTCCGGGTAGTTCGTGTAGCCGACGGCGTTCGAGGCTCGCAGCAGCATCTGGAAGAGGATGTTCGGAATCCGCTCACGCATGTCGGCGAGCCGCTGCCACGGACACTCCTTGAGAAACCGCATCGAGGTGTCGAACGTCGCTCCGCCCCACATCTCCAGCGAGAAGAGTTGCGGACAGAGCCGCGAGTACGCTTCAGCGATCTCCAGAAAATCCTTCGTGCGGAGCCGCGTCGCCAGCAGCGATTGATGAGCGTCACGGAATGTTGTGTCAGTCATCAGCAAGGATTTTTGCTCGCGGACCCAGCTTGCGAACTTCGTCGGGCCGAGATCGTGCAAGCGGTCGCGTGTGCCGAGCGGGACCGCGTTGAGATGGCTGACGTCCGGCACCGGAGCGGCTTCGCGCCGCGCGGGGACCGGCCGCTGTCCACCGAAGAGCGTGTTGCCGTTGACGATGATCTCGCCCAGATAGGTCAGCAGCTTGGTGGCTCGGTCGTGCCGCTTCGGAAACTGGAACAGCTCTGGAGTTTGATCAATGAACCGAGTTGTGCAGAGGCCGTCTTGAAACGTCGGATGCCGGAGCAACTTCACGAGGAACGGGATATTCGTTTTGACGCCGCGCACTCGAAATTCGGCGAGACAGCGATCGAGCCGTTTGAGCGCATCCACGAACCGCCGGCCGCGTGCCGTCACCTTGACCAGCAATGAGTCATAAAACGGATTGACGACCGCTCCACTGAAGGCCGAGCCGGCATCCAGCCGAATGCCCATGCCACCTGCACTGCGATAGTGTGCGACGCGACCATAATCGGGCAGGAAATTGTTGGCCGGGTCTTCGGTGGTGACTCGGCATTGCACGGCGAAACCGGTCGTCCGCACGTCCGCTTGCGAGTTGATGCCGATGCGTTCGTCGGACAGCGGCTCACAGAGTTGGAGCGCACACACGCACCGTTGCACTCGGCGCTGCTCGTTGCCGTGTCCTCCTGCGTTGTAAGGCCAGGGCCGCACGGCACGCACACACCACCAGGGCTCTCCGTAGAGCCGCCGACGGAGTAAGTGCCTCGATCGCATGGCCGGGGCAGCGTCGCGTTCGCATCGACCACCCTGTGCAGCCGGCGGCAGGCACAGCGTGCCATCAGCGTTCCTGCCGCGCCCCGCTGCAAGCGCGGCTGGCTGTTGGTTCAGTGCGGGCAAGCAGCGGCAGGGCACACCGCAGGCGCCGCACGCGCGCATGCCCGCGGCCGCACCAGCCGGGCTGCACGACGCATGCGCTTGGCGACGTTGCGCCCTCCTGCAGCGTCGTGAAGCCCTGTGGGCAACGCTGACACTGCAGGCGGTTGCGGCCTGCGTTGTAGCTGCCGACGCGGCAGCGCTCCACGACCTGCGTGC
>SXKJ01000175.1 GCA_005778115.1 Planctomyces sp.
CTCCGCTAGGCACGGCATCACAATGTCGCCGCACAAGTTCTCGACAACGTGTGACCAACCGCTGATCCTTCAGCCGTATCGCGATTCCATCCTGTGATGGATACCGTGTTTAATGAATTGTGTAGATACCAATGACCTTGCGTCGGTGGCGAAAAAACACAGCCGCGTCGGGTGACTACCTATCAGGCGGCGTTCCCGATGAAAAGGCTCGGACTCATTCCACTTAGCCAGCGGATGAGATTGGTACGCGCACGACTCGAGTGCGGAAAGATCCGTCAGGCTCTAAGTCGAAGATCCGAAATCCTGGCGGGATCGGATCGGGGATCAGCCGGTCTGTTTCCGGGAGGAATTGTACGCTCGTCGCCGGAGTCGTGAGCACCGGCACGTCCCCCTGAAATACCATCGTCTCGTGGTGGATATGCCCGGCGCAAATGAACTTCACCTGCCGATTCTTTGGCAGCAGTTCGTGCAATTGATCCGCGTCTTCGAGTCGAATCTCGTCGAGCCAACCGGTGCCGACCTCCTGGGTCGGGTGATGCAGAAAGATCCCCGTTGGACTTTGCGGCTCGACGGCCAATTCACGAACCAGCCAGTTTCGCTGCGATTCCCCCATTTGACCGCGAACCTCTCCGACCAGTTGTGAATCCAATCCGATCAATCGCCAGCCGCCAATCGAGTCCGCGAAGACGTTGCGATCGTCAACCGCTGTCACTCTCTCGCCAAAGACCTGCCGCATGAAGGCTCGGTTCTCATGGTTGCCACCGATGACTCTGAGCTTCGGCAGCCAGTCGGCCAACATCTCACGCAGCACTTCGTAGGTTTCCAGCAATTCATCGTGAGCCAAGTCGCCAGTGACGATCAACAGTTCAGCCGAGCCAAAATCTCGCCGCAAGACATCGAGCACCGCGTACAAATTGGTGCGGGTACAGACCCCTTTTAACTCGCTCAGCGGATCTGCCATCAAATGCAGGTCGGTGATTTGCACAATTCGCGTGCTCATTCAGAAGTTCTCCCTGGCCCTGATCGTAAGCCGCGCTCTGGTTGATGTTGGCGAGCGGTTGGGTGTCAGCCCACCGAGAATCCTCGGCAGAAAGCGTCCCTTTGCGAACTCTCGCCAGACGCAAACGGCTTCATATCTCGCACTCCGTTTTGAAAGCAATCCAACTTATGGCTGGCGAAAAAGTCGGCCCTTCTCGAATGCGATGAGTCAACGAAAAAGGCCGTCCGAGTGAAGTCACTCGAACGGCCTATTCTCGCGCAGAATGAATTGAAGAACCGTTACGCGGTCGGAGCAGCACTCTCGGCGGCCTTGGGCGCTTCGTTCTTCGGTGCCTCCTTCGGAGTCGGCGCTTCCTCTTCCTTGGGAGGTGGCTGTGAAGCCGGGTCGGCTTCTGGCTTCAAGACCTTGTGCTCTTGAGCCTCACCAGCCGGAGCGGACACGCCACAGGAGTTGCAGCCAGCAGGAGCCGGATTGCAAACCGTCACCGGAACCATCGAGCAAACTTCGTAAGCCACTTGCTTCGGCACGCATCGAGCCACCATGCGGGTGTAAGTCGTCGGCACTTGCTTCGCGACGCAGCGAGCAACTCGCTGAGTCACCACATACGGCACTTGCTTGCAGACTTGGTACGGGATCTGGCAGGTCTTGGTCTCTTCGACGTTCTTGTACGTCGTGCAGGGAACGCTGCGGACGTGCTCTTCCTTGACCCAGCGGCAAGTCTGGACCGGCACCTTTTGAGTGACCGTCTCGTTCACATACTTGACGGTCCGAACCGGAATCCGATCGATCACTTCTTCATTCACGATGCGGCAAGTGCGAACCGGAATGCGATCCACAACCACTTCTGGAACGTAGCGGCAGACTTGTTGCGGGCAGATTTGGCGGACGACTTGCGGCTCGTAGGTCGTGTAGTTGACTTGGCGTTGCACGACCTGCGTTTGCCAGACTCGATAAGTGATCGGCGTCACGTTCTGCTGCCAGCCCCAGCTAGGCTGGCCGCATGAATTGCAGCCCCAGGCTGGAGTCGGCAGGCCGCGATAGCAGTCTTGTTTGCAGACCCACTGGCCACAAACTTGAGGAACCGTCGTACAACGAGTCACCGGGCGCATGACCGTATGGCAGACTTCACGATTGATTGTCTCGGTCACAGGACGCATGACCGTTCGTCGGCACTCGCGGAAGCTGTCCTCAAAGACTTGCTTCTGAACGGTGCGACGGCACTCGCGAACCGATTCTTCGCAGACCGGCTTGCAGACCGTGTAGCTGCGCTCTTGCTCGCAGGTCTCGTAGACCGGCTTCATAACCGTGTAACGCTCTTCGCGAGCCGACGTCTCAGCAACTTGTCGACAGACCGTGTAGGTCTGCTCGCGATAAGCGGTCTCAACGACCGTCTTGTTGCAGGTGACTTGCTGCTCGCCCCAAACGGTTTCATAGACCGTCTTGTTGCAGGTGACTTGTTCGGGCTCGTAGACCGTGTCGTAAACTGTGCGATAGCAAGTCTGACGTTCGACCTTGCAGGACGTGTAGCACGCCGATGGCTGGCAGGCGCTCGTGGGGCAACTTTCGTAGTTGCAACTCCCACAATAGCCCCCCGCCTTAGCGGTGCTTGTGGACGCGACGATTGCGAACATCGCCAGTCCCAACAGAATGGTTCTCATGAAGTGTCTCCTCAAGGTGGTGAATCAACTCGCCGTGCGAGCGGAGGTCTCTAGCGTCCGACGAGGTCATGGGAGCATGATCCCGGTCGGTCTGGTTTTCCGGTTTGTCGCAGTAGCGTAAGTTGCGTTGACTCGGCTCGTCAGCGAAAAGCTCTCGATTCTCACGGTCTCGCGGCGAGCAACGGTTTTCACACCGCACGACTGCTACTGTCGGAAAGGCTGACCTACTTCCTGCAATCCGCAAAGTTTGACATGCTCGACACAACCGAATCCCTGAGCACAACCGCCAACTTCGCCGGATCGGCCGAGAGAACCGCCGTCGTTCAGCAGCTCAAGACCTTGCTCGGCGACCGCTGTTCGGAGTCGCCCGCCGATCTCGATCAACACGCGAAAGACGTCTCGCATCACAAGCCGCAGCGACCGGACTGCGTGGTCTTCCCGCTGTCGAATGACGAAGTCGCCACCATCGCACGACTGTGTTACGAGCATCGAGTGCCGATCGTCCCATTCGGCACCGGCACGGCGGTCGAGGGTGGTGTCGTCGCCGTTCATGGCGGAGTTTGTGTGGATCTCAGTCGCATGAATCGCATCCTGCGACTCAGCCACGACGACATGGACGTCACCGTGCAAGCCGGAGTGACGCGACTGCAACTCAACAAGTCGCTCGTTGAGTCCGGCTCAAACCTCAATTTCCCCATCGACCCCGGAGCCGACTGCACGCTGGGAGGCATGTCCGCGACGCGAGCGTCCGGAAGTGCCGCCGTACGCTACGGCACGATGCGCGACCGAGTGCTCGCGCTCACCGTCGTCCTGGCACACGGCGAGATCATTCGCATCGGCTCGCGTGCGCGAAAGTCATCGGCCGGTTACGACCTCACGCACTTGTTCGTCGGCTCGGAAGGAACGCTCGGCCTCATCACCGAAGTCACGTTGCGGTTGGCGCGCAAGCCCGATGCCGTGTCCGCCGCCGTCTGCGCGTTTCCCAACTTCGAATCCGCCGTGCAGGCAGCAATCGCGATCCTCACTGCCGGCATCCCGATGGCGCGCCTCGAACTGCTCGACGAAGTGCAGATGGCGGCGGTCAATCGCTACAGCGCGTTGAGCTACCGTGAGTCGCCGACACTGTTCATGGAATTTCACGGCAGCCCCACAAGCGTTGCCGAGCAAACCGAAACCGCCCGCGCGATCATCGGCCGATTCACCAGCGAAGTATTCCAATGGGCAACCGACGAGGCCGATCGCCGCCGCCTCTGGCAAGCGCGGCATGACGCCTACTACGCCTCGCTGGCACTGACTCCCAACGGAGCCGGCTACGTCACCGACGTCTGCGTCCCAATCTCGAATCTCGCCGAGTGCATCCGCCGATCCAAAGAAACGCTCAAATCCACACGCATCCCGGCCCCGCTATTCGGCCACGTCGGCGACGGAAACTTCCACGTAGTGTTTTCGATTGATCCAAACTCCGCCGAGGAACTCGCCGAAGTCCAACGGCTCAGCGAGGAGATCATCACTCACGCCCTCGCCCTCGACGGCACTTGCACTGGCGAGCACGGCATCGGCCTCGGGAAGCGGGCCGCGCTGCGCCGCGAATTCGGTCCCGCCGTCGACGCCATGCGAGCGATCAAGTCGGCCCTCGATCCGCGCGGGATCATGAATCCCGGAAAGGTGCTGTCGTAGGTCAGCCTGTAGAGGCTGACCCGAGCCACGATCGACGCCGCTTGCCAATTC
>SXKJ01000176.1 GCA_005778115.1 Planctomyces sp.
CGGCCTCCTCCAACGCCGAGCCTACGGCTACCGCCGCTACGACCACTTCAAACTCCGACTCCTCACGCTCCACCACGCCAAGTTCACACTCGCTGGATGAGCCGCTATATCACCAGCCCCCAAGAGTCCCGTTGAACCGAAAAACGTACCTTGTGCCGTGGCCAACAGGATCGCACCTAGCAAATTGATGGCCAGACCAGCGACACCGAGGATCATCGCAATCATGCAGCACCCATCAAAAAGCAAGAACTCACGGCGGAAGCCTCAACTGTAGCCAAGTGAGGGCTACTGCGGCACGCAGTCACAGCAACCCTCGGATTTCCTCCAGGCGTGCCTCAACCGCATCCCAGCTTGGGAACGCTCCGAAGCACAGCACTCGGCATTGCGCTTCAAAACCATCAGCGATGATTTTCCGCAGTTCCGCCGGTGGAAACAGAGCGTCGCTTTTGGCGAAACTCATGCCCGGAGGAGCTACATAGCTCTTGTCGAAATGCTCTCGGCTGATCCGGTCATAATCGGCTTTGATTGACCGATATTCATCAGAATGCAGCATCGCCACGACCTCCGGACGTTCGGCCAGGCAGAACAGGTCATAGTAATGCCGGGCGTATCCGCCAATCGGCTTACCCAACAGTCTGAATGCTTCGACCTTGGCATGGATGGCGAACATTTTCTCCACGAAAGTCCGCCGAAAATGCAGCAGCCGCATCTCGAACGGCCCTTCGTCGTCGGCTCCAAGGCTTGCGCTGGTTTCCTGGAGAAATTGGCCCACATAGGACTGGAGCCTGATCCGGTCGGTCGGCTCCCTGCCGCTGGCAGTGCCGGACTCTACGAACACGCGGTTACGGATGTCACCGGTGCCTGCGAACCGTTGGACATACTCGAAGCGGTCATTGCGGCCGAAGCCGCCGATGGTCTGGCTTTCCTTTTCGACGAACTTCAGCCCCGAATGGCCTTCGATAGCTTGCCGCAGTTTCTTCAATTCGCGGTCAATCGCTTTCTTGCCCAGGGGCGGCTCGAAAGCAGTCGGGTCAAGGAAGATGTCGATGTCTTCGGAAAACCGCTGGATGAGGTTCCAACCCTTCGACAGGCTGGTGCCGCCCTTGAAGATGACCTTGCTGCCTGCCTCGTGCTCGATGATCCGCAGCGCTTCCGTGACAAAGTAATCCTTCTCGATGATGGACTCGCGCAGGCCCCGCGAGCGGAAATGCACCGCCGCGCGGATGATGGCTTGCTCGAAGTCCGGGTGCTCAAACAGTTTCACGACTTGCGCTCCTTCGCTTGCCATTGCCGTGCGTGTTCCAGCACGGCGAGACTGCCGAAGTCAAACCGGGAGAGAGAATTCAAACTCTCCCGCAGCGCCGAGAGCCGGCTTTCCGGCTGGCCGAGTTGCTGGCCGATGGCACCCAGTATCGCCCGGACGCGCGGAGGTTCCGACGCGGCGATCTTGAGCAGTCGCTCGAATCGCCCCGGCTCGCGGAAGTATTCGAGCAGCTTGTCCACGGTTTCCTCGGGTGGCAACTCACTTGACTCCCCCCGCTTGCGAAGGAAATCGAGAAGGGCGGCATCCGTGTCCGAGAGTTCCCGCCAGGATTCCGGCCGCCGGGTATGGATGACCGTCTCCTTGCCGACGATCAGTCGTGGCAGGCTGAGGCCATCGGTCGCCACTTCCACCCGTGCCGAATTCTGCGTGGTGAAGCCAAGCAAGTTGGCCGCTGCAACACCGGCGGGAAAAACACCCCGACGGCGAACCGGCAAGGATCGGATTTGAGCGCTGTTGGGCTTGCTTTCCCCGAACGCCGTTGGCCGTGGCCGATAGTACAGCCCCTTACCCAGACGCTGGATCACGCCTCGCCGAGACAGGCGAGACAATGCCTGTGCTACCGCCGTGAACGGCATGCCTTCAAAGTCGGCCAGACGCCAGACCCGCTCCCCGCTGGCCTCGATTCGTCTGCGAACGGTTTCTGCCGTGTTGGCTGCGTCCGATCCGGTTTTCTTGTGGTTGCTCCTCATGCCAGAATTATCGCCCAACCGCCGCCGTAAGTCAAGTTTTTCTGCTGTAAAACTTGACACATGGGCCGCAAGCGACGGAGAATACGCAGGAAAAGTCGAATCGTAACATTCAATCCTGCTTCGATTTACCGTCATCCAGCCGCCGCCGCAGCCCGGCTTCCCAGCCCCGGATGCCCCCGATAAAAAGTTCAATAGCCGTCTTGTCGCCCCGACCTGAGAAGCCTTGCTCGCAAACCCTGCGGGCAAGGCTTTTTCGCTTGGTATTGTGATGTTTGCACTGTCCCATTGTGTTGAGCGGGAAACGGTGGTCTGAGTCCGACAAAATGTCAGCGAGCGGTTTGAAAGAGCATTGCTTGTACTGATTTTACCAAGCCCTTGCCCAGTCGAACTTCAGGTGTGATCCGTCTCGGTCGCTCTGGCGGATTCACGATTTAGTATCGGAGAGTCGGACTGCGGCGAAGATAGCAGTGCGCCCAATGCTCCTTGGTTCTGAAGCCTCGAAACGGTACAGGTCACCGTGCAGGTCTGCTTGGATGATTTGGTTCGTCCTACTTTCAACAACGACCAATCGGCTGTCCGCGAATTGCGGACACGCATAGACCTCAGTCTTCGCCGGGGTCTTGTCTTTCCGCCTTATCTGCTTGGACGGAGTCACCTCGACGGCACCGCTGGTCGCGCAGCCGCGGGAGACGATATTCTGTCGCGGCGTCATTGCCTCACACGCCTTTCAAAGGAATTCGACAACGATGCCAAACAAACTTCTGGTCGCTCTGGCTGGGTTGGTTATCTTCGCGGCACGATTGGGTTTCGCCGCTGAGGCTGCGGACTGGCGCTCGTGGCGCGGGCCGCTGGGGAATGGGAGCGTCGAACAAGGGAGCTATCCCGTCTCCTTCGGCGCGGACAAGTATCTCTGGCGGACTCAGTTGCCGGGCAAGGGGTGTTCAACTCCCATCTTGCTCAATCGGATGATCTATCTGACATCCCCGGCCGATGGGAATGACGCACTGCTCTGCTACGACTTCCAAGGTGCTGAGAAATGGCGAGCGGTCTTTGGCAAGGAGAACGCTGGCAAGCATCGCAACGGGTCGGGAAGCAATGCGTCGCCGGTCACGGATGAAAAAACGGTCTACGTCTTCTTCAAGAGCGGCACGTTCGCGGCGGTGGAGCTCAATGGAAAGGTCCGTTGGAAGACGGACCTCGTGGAGCGATTCGGGAAGGACACGCTGTATTGGGATCACGGCACGTCACCCGTGCTGACCGAGAAACACGTCATCATGGCTCGAATGCACGAAGGGGAGTCATGGCTCGCGGCATTCGACAAAGTCAGCGGCGAGATGGCTTGGAAGGTCGCTCGCAACTTCAAGACTCCACAAGAGGGTGATCACGGATATTCGACGCCGCTGGTCATTCAACATCAGGGGAAGGAGTCGATCCTAGTTTGGGGAGCCGAGCATCTCACCATTCACAATGCGAGCGATGGGCAGGTCTCCTGGTCGTGCGGCAACTTCAATCCCGACGCCAACAAGTTGTGGCCAGCGATCGCCACTCCAGTGATCGTGGGGGACATGGCCGTGATCGCCTACGGCCGCAACGATCGAGGAATTCCGCGACTGCATGGAGTTCGGCTGACGGGCAGCGGTGATGTCACGCCAACAAATCATGTCTGGAAACGCGACGATATCGGCACGTTCGTCCCGACTCCGGTGGCCTACAAAGGCCGAGTCCTCCTGGTCGGAGACAAAGGAGATGTCACCAGTATCGACCCCGCCACCGGCAAGTCGATTTTGACCGGCACGTTTCCCAAGAGCCGATCGAACTTCTACGCCTCGCCATTGATCGCCGGAGACAAGCTATTCGCGCCGCGCGAAGATGGCATCGTGTTTGTCGCCAGCATTGCCGCCGACAAGTTTGAACTGCTGTCCGAGAACGACATGGCCGAATCCGTCATCGGCTCCCCCGTGCCATCCTCAAACCGCATCCTTATCCGTGGCGAAAAGCATCTGTTCTGCATCGCCGCCGAGTAGGCGTCGCCGCATCCTGTTTCATCAACGCGGATTGCGTCCGCCTGGATCATCCGTAGTCCTTCTGAAATGAGGTCAGCGATGACGAATTGGAAATGCTTGGTCGGTTGCTTGATCGTGTTCGGAGCCGTCGCAGTGGCTCAGGAGATCGTCGCTCCGAAAGAACGAGCGGCGGAGATTCTCAAAGCGACCGGGATCAAGGGAGGGATCGTCGTTCATTTGGGGAGCGGCGATGGAGAACTCACCGCCGCACTGCGGGCGAATGACAGCTATCAAGTCCAAGGACTTGATCCGGATGCGGACGATGTGGCGAAGGCTCGCCGCAATCTGCGAGCGAAGGGAGTCTACGGGCCGGTCTCGGTCGATCGGCTCAGGGGAAAGTCGCTGCCGTACATCGACAACTTCGTAAATCTGGTTGTCGCGGAAGACTCGCTGGGAGTCTCGACGGACGAGGTGCTGCGCGTGCTTTGTCCGAACGGCGTCGCGTACCTCAAACAGAACGACAAGTGGACCAAGACCGTCAAGCCGTGGCCCACGGACATCGACGATTGGACGCATTACTTTCACGACTCGACGGGGAACCCGGTGGCTCACGACCGCGTGGTCGATGCGCCGGAGCGGTTGCAGTGGGTCGGGTCGCCGCGCTGGTCGCGGCATCACGATCGCATGGCGAGCATGAGCGCATTGGTCTCGGCCAAGGGACGCATGACTTACATCATGGATGAAGGCTCGCGGATCTCGATCCAGCTTCCGTCGAAGTGGAATCTCATTTCGCGAGATGGCTTCAACGGCACGATCCTGTGGAAGCGGCCGATTGCCAAATGGCACAATCAAATGTGGCCACTCAAGAGCGGGCCGACGCAGTTGGCTCGGCGGTTGGTCGCGGATGACGAACATGTCTATGTGACGATGGGGATCAAAGACCCGGTCAGCCGGCTCGATGCCGCGACGGGCAAGACGGAGTTGATCTACGAATCGACGAAGGGGGCCGAAGAGATTGTGCTGAGCAACGGCGTGCTCTTTACGCTGGTCAATGCAAAAGAGTCCGAGTTGGACGAGTTCGCTCCGAAGCTCAACACCGGCGATCAAGGCCGAGTCGCCGGCGAATACACTTGGAACGAAGGTCCGCGCGAGATTCAGGCTCACGACGCAGCGACCGGCAAGCGGCTGTGGAAGATCGAAGGGACCATCGTTCCGCTAACGATGGCGGTCAACGACCAACGGCTGGTCTATTCCAACGGCAAAGAGATCGTCAGCCTCGATCGCGCGACCGGCGAGAAGCAATGGGCCAGCGATCCGACGGCGCGCCGCAAAGCGTTGCCGTTCCACTTCGCGCCGCGGTTGGTCATGCACGGCGATGTCGTCCTGCACGCTGGCGGCGATGGGCGAATGCAGTCGTTCTCGCTGGCCGATGGCAAGTTCCTGTGGGAATCCGAGCATGCTCCGTCCGGTTATCAATCACCGCAGGATTTGATCTGCACCGGCGGGTTGGTGTGGGTCGCTCCCACGACCAGCGGCCGCGATTCGGGCATCTTCACCGGGCGCGATCCGAAGACGGGGGACGTGAAATCGAAGTTCGGTCCCGACATCGATACCTACTGGTTCCATCATCGCTGCTACATCGCCAAGGCGACCGATCGCTTCCTGATTCCGTCGCGTACCGGCATCGAGCTGGTCGATTTCAAAGCCGAGCACTGGGACATCAACCACTGGGTGCGCGGCGGCTGCTTATACGGGGTCATGCCGTGTAACGGTTTGCTCTACGCGCCGCCGCACGACTGCGCGTGCTACCCTGAAGCGAAGCTGTATGGGCTAAACGCGCTGGCTCCGCCGTTGAAGTCGGCCAAGTTGCCAAAAGAGATTTCCGAAGCCGATCGTTTGGAGAAAGGCCCGGCGTTCGACTCGATCAAAGAGCGTGACGCGACGGCCGAAGAATGGCCGGCGTATCGGCACGACAACGCTCGCAGCGGCTCATCCGGCCAAGAACTGCGCGAAGACTTGAGCCTGGCATGGGAGATCAAACTGCCGGGTCGCCTCTCCGCACTCACGATTGCCGAGCGGTTGGTGTTCGTCGCGCAGATTGATCAGCACACCGTGCATGCGCTCGACGTGGCGAATGGAACATCGCGTTGGACCTACACGGCCGGCGGGCGTGTCGATTCGCCGCCGACGTATTGGAAAGGCCGGCTGCTGTTCGGCTCGGTGGATGGCTGGGTGTATTGCCTGCGCGCGTCCGACGGCGTGCTGGCTTGGCGCTATCGAGCCGCACCGGTCGATCGCCGCTTGGGTTCGTTCGAGCAAATCGAATCGGTCTGGCCCGTGCATGGCTCGGTGCTGGTCGAGAAGGACATCGCGACGTTCGTCTGCGGCCGATCGAGCTTCCTCGATCAAGGCATGCGCTACATGCGGCTCGATCCGCGCACCGGCACGAAGTTGTCTGAGACGGTGATGGACGACCGCGATCCGGTCACTGGCGAGGACATTCAAGTTCGTCTGAAGACGCTGCAAATGCCCGTCGGCTTGAACGACATCCTCTCGTCCGACGGCGAGTTCATTTTCCTGCGGTCGCAAAAGTTCGACGCGGCAGGGCAACGCATCGACATCGGCCCGATCTCCGGCAATGCCGAAGAACAGGGGGGGGCTCAGAAAGGCCCCGGCCGGCACTTGTTCGCTCCGATGGGATATCTCGACGACAGTTGGTTCCATCGCTCGTACTGGGTCTACGGCAAGAGCTTTGCCGGCGGACACAACGGCTACTACCAAGCCGGCAAGTTCACGCCGTCGGGACGGATCCTGGTCTTCAACGACAAGGACGTCTTCGGCTACGCGCGGCAGCCGCAGTACTACCGCTGGACCACGACGCTCGAACATCAGCTCTTCTCCGCCAGTCGCGATGCCGCCGGTGATGCACCGGTCGGAGCTGCTGCGAAACCAGGTGCGAAAGGCAAACGCGTAGCCGGAGATGCCTTCACGGTCTCCTTCGAGAAGACCGATTCGCTCGATCCCGCCAAGAAAGCATTGACGGTCGAGGCCTGGGTGAAGGCCGACGCTCCGGCCGGAGTCGTCGTGGCGCATGGTGGCCCGACGAACGGATACGCCTTAACGATCGAGGGACGCAAACCGTCGTTCCACGTCCGAGCCGACAATGAACTCGCAACGGCGACAGCCGACATTCGCCTGCCGAACGGCTGGTGCCATCTCGCCGGAGTGCTCGGTGCGGACAAGTCGCTGAAGCTGTATGTGAACGGCAAGCTGCAAGCGAAGTCCGAAAGCAAATCGTTAATCGCGACCAATCCCGCGCAGCCGCTGGAGATCGGCGGCGACAACGGCGGCTCAGTCGGAGATTACAAAAGCCCGTCCCCCTTGGTCGGAGCCGTTGATGAAGTGCGCATCTTTCATCGCGAACTGACCGCCGCCGAAATCACGGAATCGCATGACGATCCCGAAAAGTCTCGGCGACTGTCGTCACAAGCTCAGGTCGCGCTGACGTTTGATAACGGCTCAGCGCGCGATGATTCGGGACACAAGAACGACGGCGATCTCAACGGCCAACCGACCGGCCAAGGTCGCATCGGCACCTGCGTGCTTTTCCCGAAGCTGGCCGCACCGGCTGGCGGCAACGCGAAACCACCCAGCCTGCACTTCGAACATCAATGGACTCAGTTCAGCCCGGTGTTCTGCCGCAGCATGGTGCTCGGAAAAGATTCGCTGCTTTACGCCGGCCCGCCGGACTTCCTCGACGAGGAATACGCCTTCGAACGCCTCGCCGCGAAAGACTCTGCTATTCACGCACAGCTTCAGAAACAAGACGACGCCCTGGAAGGCAAACTCGGATTCCAATTGTTGGCCGTCTCACTGAAAGACGGCCGCGCCGTCAGCAACGTTCAATTCAAGAGCACGCCCGTCTGGGACGGCATGTCAACCGCCTACGGCCGCATCTTTGTCGCGACCATCGACGGGAAAGTGCTGTGCCTTGGGCAATAGGCGTGTCGCGACGTTCGCCAGATGGATTGAGAGTGCAAAGTGCAAAGTGAAAAATGTCGAACAAGCCATCGTTGCGTCGTCCCAACTTTGCACTTTGCAGTCTGCACTCTTCACTTTGCACTGATTTGAAGCTTCGCCGCGCTATCCACTTTGCCTGTCAACTTAGGTTGCGAATCATGTCACTGCGTCTCTTCGCTCTGACTCTGCTGGCATTCTTCGCGTCGCTGCAATCGTTGCCCGCGTGCTCGATCCCGGTGTTTCGATTTGCCCTGGAACGCTGGTCTCCCGACTTGTTTGAAGTCTCCGTCTTCTATCGCGGCCCCTTGAACGACACGGATGCGAAGCGGCTAAATCAACTCGAGGATTGGGCGATTCACAACGGCGGCCAAGTCAACCTGGAAGTCGTGCGTTGCGATTTGGACGATCGCGTGCCGGACGATTTGCTCACTTTGTGGACGTCGCTGAAAGACGTCGCCTTGCCGGCGGTCATCGTACGAACGCCACGCAAAGCGACCGGACAATCCATCGTTTGGCAGGGAGGATTGAGCGACTCGTTCTTAGACGTCCTCACGACGTCCCCCGCGCGGCATGAAGTCGCGCAACGCTTGCTGCAAGGGGATGCCGTCGTTTGGCTGCTCGTGCGAGGCACTGACCAACAGCAAGCCGCCCGCGCAAGAATTGCATTGGATGCGGCCCTCGAAAACCTCGCCGACCAGATCGAACTGCCTCCCGGAGTCGGCCAACCCGGCTCCGAGTTGCGGGCCAGGATCCCGCTGCACCTGAAGTTCTCCGTCGTCGAACTCTCCGCGAACTCAGGCACCGAGCAGGCTCTCATCAAACTGCTGCACGGGGGGTTCGCGAAACCGCCGCTTGCCAACGAATCATTCCTCGCCCCAGTCTTCGGTCGTGGCCGAGTTCTGCAGGTGCTCTCCGCTCGCGAAGCCGACTCGGACTCCATCAGCGACCTGACGCGGTATCTGTGCGGTGCCTGCTCGTGTCAGGTCAAACAACAAAACCCCGGCTTCGATTTGCTCTGCGCGATGAACTGGGAAGAACGCCTCTTCGGCGAAGCTCCCCTCACTTCGCCGGACGACGCGAGCGATTCCACAACCGACTCCGATCCAACGTTGATCGCGATCCCTTCCGGTCACACTGTGCGCGTCGCACTGCCAACACGGGACAACTCGGCGCAGGCTCTTCCCACCGGAACTCACAATCGCATCTTGCTCGCATTCGGGACGCTGTCCGTGATGGCGCTCGTGATCGTCTGGAACGCCCGTCGTCGCGCCAGTTGATGACGTCTTGCGGATTCGTGTCTTGGTAGGCCTCTATGACTTGGCCCATACTATTTCTGCAACGCGACCAGCGGTGTGCGAAGGAAGAAGACACCCGACCCACCGGGTTGGTTGGGATCGACGTCGTAGAACACGGTGCCGAGCGTGTCGTTGTCGAGTTGGACGGTCTTCGGACAGGCTCGGCCGCCGATGGGGCGGCCGGGGTTGTAGAACTCGACGGTGTGGTCGAAGTCCCAGCTTTGGCCGTCGTCGCGCGAGACCACGAAACGCCACCTGTCGCCGCCGACGCCGGGGCCGATCACTTCCGCCGTCACCAGCCAGCCGTTGTTGACCACCATCAGATCGAACCGCCAACCGTTCTCTTTGATGTTCGGAAACGGCTCGACCTTTTGCCACGTCTTGCCGCCATCGGTCGAGCGTGTCCCCGTGCCGCTGATGAGCGTCCCCTTCGGCGTCCGCACGATCGGAGTGAGGCCGTGACTGTGGCCGTCTCCGAACGGCGAGACCGCGTGCGTCATCGGATCGTAGAGCACCGTCTTATCCATCAATGCAAACAACCACTCGCGCGGGCCGAGTTCCACGACCGGATGCCGCAGCACGCTTTCCATTTCCGGGTTCTTCGGCAGATCGAACGGCTCACTCCACGTCAGGCCGTCGTCGCTGCTGAGCGAATACTGCGGGAACCGATTCTTGCCGCTCTTCAGGTTCTTGTCGGGATACCAAGTGTTCCAGACGTGCAAGACTCGGCCATCGCTGAGCGTCGTCAGCGCACCCGGATAGATGGAAAGCTTCGCGGTTGGAAGATACGCGGCCGGCTCGGACCACGTCTTGCCGCCATCCGTGGACCGGCACAGCCGCATGTCCTTGGCTTCCGTCTGACAGAAGGTGACCAGCACCGTTCCCTTCTTGGTCACGCACGCGGCCGGATGAATGTGCCCGCTCATGCCGCTGCCCAATCGGACGTAGCGCGGAGCCTCGTCGGCGAAACTCACCGAGCACATCCAGAAACCTACTACCACGACAGGCCACGACCACCAGAATCGAGCGTGCATATTCGGTTCTCCATCAAGCGTTGAATCAAACGAACGGCATCGTCTTTAACGCCGGACCTCCCCTGCATCAAGCGGTTCGCAGAGAGCGCCCCTACCAAAGCCATCAATCTGCCGCAGCGGACCTCGATCCCGCAATTCGGAGCCATTAGAAAGCGACTCTTCTCACTGACGCCGACTGATTGTCAGCACCAAAGGTGCGAAACTCGATAGCCCAGGCCAGCGGCCTGGGTTTGAAGTTCAAGACGACTCTCAGCCCCAACGGGCAACGCCGTGAAGAATTTTTAAGCGGCGATGTTTTCATTCGTGAAGTTGGTGAGTTGCTTCTTTTCTTGCGGAGAGAGCTGGCTGAGTTTGGGATCTCCGAGAGGTTTTTTATCAGGGTTGGGGGGA
>SXKJ01000177.1 GCA_005778115.1 Planctomyces sp.
CCTCTCCTGGGCACTGGTAATTATTGCACTAAACTGCAAGGAACGGAAAGCCCCGGAAATCCCGGGGCTTTTTCGTTGGCACGCAGCGGACAAATGACCGGCTTTCCGTCCGGTTCGCGGATTTCAGTTCCCATCTGCGTCGGATTCTGCGTCGCCTTGGCGAAATGCTCGTCAGTGACCTGCAAGTAATGCTTGGCTGCGACAAGTTGGCTGTTGCCGAGCCAAGCCACGACAACATGGAGCGGATAGGTCTCGGCCAATTCGGTCTCACGAGTGGCGCGGAGATTCTGAAAGAGCTTTGGCCACGCGGTCAGTCCAGTCTTGGGGATGATCCGTAGGAGCTGCGTCCGCAGGTTGATGTTGCTACCCCGGCGTCGGGCAATCACGAACTCGGCCCCGTCCGCCGCTTGTTCCCATGCCGTATCCAAGTAGGGTCGAAGTTCCGGGAAGATCGGCACGAATCGAGAATCTTTCCCTTCGTGGTGCTCCGTTTTGGGGCTGCGGATCAACAGCCGGCCACGTTCCCAATCGACATCATCCCAACGGAGCAACAACGTCTCGGAGGGTGTCCGCAGGCCACCAAAGCGAGCCAGGGCGAAGATCAAACGCCATTCATTGTCGGGACATGCGGCCAAGACTTTGTCGGCGTCTTCGCGAAGGAGAAAGAACTGTCGTGACTTGTTGCTTTTGACAGAGCAATCCCCCATGTCAGCAAATGGGTTTTCGGTAATCAGTCGCATTTCGCAATGCGGCTCGCAACAGTTGCTTGGCTCGTCCGCAGTGACGGCGAACGGTGTTGTGTCCGAGCTTGCGTGTCCCAAGCATCCAGCGCCGCCATTCGTCGGTATCGCCGGGAGCAATTTCGGCCAACTGCTTATCCTCGCCGAAGTGAGTCACCAGATTCTTGCGGACCTGTAGGAGATTGATCCGAGTTCTCGGCTTGATGTCCGCCCGACTGAGCAGATAGGCGTCAATGAATTCTCCGAGCTTCGTGGCACCCTCTTGGCATTTCGCCCGCGGAGGAATCAGCCCCACTGCCGCCAGTTTGTTGGCGAGCACGTCAGGGACGTTGCCCACCCACTCGGCGACTTCTGGCGCGAGTGATCGACGTGACAAGGTGGCAGCCAAGATAGCTTCGATCTTGCTGCAAATCTCTTTGCAGTCGGCCTTGGTCGTTTTTCCAAGGTAGACCGATTTGCGTTTGCTATTGCCGCTGACGAATTGAATCTTGCGATTGCCTTTCGCGTCCGTGGAAATCGAGGCCATATCGTCGTCCCTTTTTCAAGTAGAGGTTGTCACGCGAGATCTGAAATCTGAAACGGAGGTAGGCGAACGCTCTAGTGCGAAGAGAATACCGCTCTGTTCCGCAGCGCGCAATTCCATTCCGTTCTATTCCGCGAGTTTCGGAACCGCATCGCTGCTTCTTCGTTTCCTGTTGCTCATTTTCTCTCGTTTGACCACGAATAAACTCACGGGAAACGGAAGTGTTGTTTTGTGGTCTCAACCCTTTCTCAAACTACTCACGCGCGGCTCGATGTCTGGAATCCACTCCGCGACGTCTGACGGAACGGCGGTCGGGTGACATCCAGCACAAATCAAGTGGGGCCATCGAATTGGCGCCGACCAGCGATGTTGGAAGCAACAGCTACAGGCCGCTGAACTTGGTGACTCACGAAAACCTCTCCACCTGCTTGGAGGGATTTCGGATGCTCTCTGATCTGACGAATCGACGGCACTGGTGGCGTCCGGTGGCAGCGTCCTCGATTCGTGGGTCTGTGATCCGCACCTTAGGCAGGTCGGTTCTGACACTTCGGACGCTTTGTTTCTATTGTTGCTCAACCATTTTCTATTTCTGCTCATTTCAACGTTCTCACTGTTTTTCGAATCAACACAGGAAAGAGACACAATTGGAAATAAGTGTCCGAACCGTCCAAAATGTCGCCTCGTATCAGGCGACAGGATTTTCGCCGCGGATGTTGATTTGCTCGTCGAGGTCACGTTTCAGGTACGTCTCGCCGGTCGCATCGTCGCCCCAAAACTCAAAACCACGTCCGAGGTCGGGGCGATGAACATGATGCTGCACGGCGTCGAGCAGCCGGACATTCAGCGCATCGACTCACTGTCGCAGGATGCTTTTGATTTGAGATCTCAAAATGTCAAATTTCAAATTTCAAATGGCGTGACCAGTTCACGCTGGTCCTGGCCAATCCGCCGTTCAAAGGCTCGCTGGATCACGCGGCGGTCGCCAAAGACCTGTTGCAGATGACAAAGACCAAGAAGACCGAGCTGCTGTTCCTCGCGTTGTTCCTGGCGCAGCTCAAGCCGGGCGGGCGGTGTGCGTGCATCGTGCCGGACGGAGTCTTGTTCGGCTCTTCGACCGCACATCAGCAGATTCGGCAGACGCTGGTGGATAGTCACAAGCTGGACGGCGTGATCTCGATGCCGTCGGGCGTGTTCAAGCCGTATGCCGGAGTCTCGACGGCGATCCTGCTGTTCACGAAGACGAACTCCGGCGGCACGGATCACGTCTGGTTCTGCGACATGACCGCCGACGGTTTTTGGTTGGACGACAAACGCGATCCGCAGCATCGAAGCGTCGAAGTCCGAGCCGTGAAACATCTGCGTCTGAAAGTGCTCACGCTGGGATTTGTTGACGAACAGCTTTTTGTGATGCTCGCGCAGGAACTTGCCCGCCGCGATCAGAAAGCCGCACGTCCCGCAGGCCGGATCGCCAATCACATCCTTCGGCTGCGGAGCCATCAGCTCGACCATCAACTTGATGATGTGCCGCGGCGTCCGAAACTGCCCGTTGACTCCGGCCTGAGCGATCTTCGACAGCAAGTATTCGTAGAGGTCGCCCTTGGTGTCCCGGTCTTCCATCGGGATGTCGGCAATCATCGTCACCGCCCGCTCCAGCAGCGACGGCGTCGGCATGATGAAGACGGCATCCTTCATGAACCGACTGTAGGCAGACTGCTCGTCCTGATGCAGATTCTTGATGAACGGGAAGACTTCGTCGCGGAAGACCAGATACATCTTCTCAGATTCAAAGTCCTTGAACCGCGACCAGCGCAGATGCTGCTGCGCCTTGCTGAAGATCGGCTTGTCGATCGCCGTACCCAGCAGATTGGCCTAAGCCTCTTTCGCCGTGTGCAGCTCATCCAACCGCCGAGCGAACAGCAGGTAAGTGATCTGCTCGACGACCGAAAACGGATTGGAAATCCCACCCGACCAAAAGGCGTCCCAAACACGGTCCACCTGAGACTTCAACGCACCTGTAATCAAGAAGCACATCCCTTCACAGCATTCACGGGTAAACTCGCGCCACGATCCGAAAACTGCGAGACGGTGGCCCATTACATCGCAACTCGCAAACACCCTCAACTACAACGACATTATCCAGGACGCATGGCGCGGAGAGGTCGAACTAGAGCACTTTCGCGGTTAGTTTGCAGTGTATCCGGCGTGGTTGAGATAGTTGCGGCATTCGTCGGGGAGGAATTCGGAGACGAGTTGTCCGATGCGGGTCCAGAGGGAGTCGAGCGTGCGTTCGCCGTGTTTGCGGAGTCG
>SXKJ01000178.1 GCA_005778115.1 Planctomyces sp.
AGACGGTGAAGAACCGCAGGCCGGTCGTCGGCAGAGCGAACAGGTGGCTGTAGGTGTGAGCCATCAGCTCGTGGGCCTTCTTCGTGGCCGCGTACAGGCTGATGGGGTGATCGACGTTGTGATGCACCGAGAACGGGTTGTTCGTGTTCGCTCCGTAAACGCTGCTGGACGAGGCATACACCAGATGCTTCACGCCGCTGTGCCGGCACGCCTCCAGAATGTTGACGAAGCCGACGATGTTGGCCTCGACGTAAGCGTGCGGGTTCTCCAGCGAGTACCTGACCCCCGCCTGAGCCGCTAGGTTGATGACTACATCGAATTTTTCGTTGCGGCAAAGCTGCATCAAGCGGTCACGCTCGGTGAGGTCCGCCTGCTGAAACGTGAACCCCGGCTGCCCGACAAGCTGCTTCAGCCGAGCGTGCTTGTACTCAACCGGATAGTACGGGACGAGGTTGTCATACCCGACCACCGTGTCCCCGCGAGCCAGTAGCTTCTGACTGGTATGGAATCCAATAAATCCGGCCGCGCCGGTGACGAGATATTTTCGACTCATGCTGCCTCCTGCAATGTTGGTCCGCTCCCTCACGGTCGCGGTACGGATGCTGTTTCCTGAGGTGAGTGTCGTGAAGTCGGTCGAGTGATCGCCGTACCGCGACCGTTAGGGAGCGGCCGCGTTCGGAGCGTCTCCGAGCGCTCGTCGCGGGCCACTCCCTGACGGTCGTGTTACGGCTATCTGTTTGGATCTTCGGATCGGTCGTAGTACGTCATTCGTTCGCCTTGTTCGTCGAGGGTGTAGCGGATCGAGTCTTCGACTGCCGCCTCTTTCCAGAGCCATCTCGTGCTGCCGTGACGAGACCAGCGTTCGCATTCCGGAGGTTCAGAGTTGAGCATCTTCAGCGCGCGAGTTGAGGACGCTTTGAAGTCGTTCATGATCTTTTCTGGGATGATGCCCGCCTGCACGACGACATGCACATGGTCCTCGCGAACATGCGCGGCGAAGAGCATCCACTTTCGATATTCGCAGACTTCACGGATGGCCTTCAAGACCGTTTGTCGCCGAAGTTCATCGAGTCGGTACGGCGGCTGCGACATTGCCGTTCGTTCAAATTCTTGCCGTCGGCCATTTGGCCTTGACGAATAGTGTTCCAATCTTGTTGTGCTCTCGATCCACCGAACCCCGCTGATTGCCATGCAGCCAAGTGCCGTAGCACCGAAACGTGATGAGGAATCCCAACGGGCATTCATCAGGATGTAACGCCTGCGGCATCGAAGGCTCCACAATTCGCCGTACCGTGACCGTCAGGGAGCGGCCTGCTACGAACGCTTCACAACATTCCCACCTGGCCGCTCCCTAACGGTCGCGGTACTGCTATCGATCACGATCCGTATTTCTCCATCCGACGCTCGTCGATCCATTGTTTGACCTCCGCATCCGTTGGCGGCGGCCGGTCGCTTGTGGCGTTGTCGAGAATGGCATGCAGCTTCTGGGTATCTGACTGAGTAAACAGCCGGGGATATCGGGCCTTCATCGCGGAAATCACATCATCCGCCGATGCCTGCGGCAGCGGTTCGCCGACAGTGGCCAACACACTCCGCGCCAGCGACAACCTTTGCTCGGCTGGCCATTCACGGACTCGATCCAAGACTTCATCGAATTCAGTCGTTGTCGCGGTCATTTTGAATCTCTCCGGTTTTTATGAATTCGACTCGCCTCTCTCATCAATCCAATTAACGCTCAAAACCGTCGTCATGAAAGCGAGCTAGATACTCCGTGTCCAATAGGTCGCTATCCCGCATCAGCGAATAGATTTCGGTGCCCTCACCCACTGTATCTTCCGGCAAATAATAGATGCTCACTAAGTCGAGATAGACGACATTCTCGACTGCGGAACAATACTTATTTGCCTCAGTCTCTGCTTTCGCAATCGCGTCCGCGAAATTCGCCGCATGGAAAAGGACAACCCGCTCCTCGAACACTGTTTTCGGGACACCATCTTGGACAAGCCGGTGCCTGTAAACAGTCTTTGCGGAGTACCAGCCTGCGTCGTGGATGCGTTCCATTCGAATTTCCCTCGCCTGCGTCACGCCGCGCCTGAAGGCAGGACTATGAACTGGCCAGCAACTGGCGGTGATACTCCACCGTTTTCGCCAACCCGACGTTCAGCGGCACTCGCGGTTCCCATCCGAACCAAGTGCGAGTGCTCGTCAGATCTTGCTGCGTGCTTCCGGCAATAACGACAGTCCCAGGTACGCCGCGAGCTTTCCGGCGGTGTCGAGCGTGATGCCGCGCTCGCCGCTGACGAAACGCTGCAATACGGGTGCGGCAATGCCACTGCCCTGAGCAATCGAGTACAGCGACTGCTCGGTCGCCGCGATGGCGGCTTGAAGCTGCCGCGTCAGCGGGGCGTCCCCCGCGCCTTTTCGCCAACTCAGATATTCGTCCAGACTCATCGGACCAGCGTACTCGCCCGATTGCAGCAGCTTGGCCTTGGTCGGCTTGGCCTTGAATTCGGCTCGCGCAGCGCGGAGCCGCGCGGCCTCGTCCGGGTTCAACTTCTGCTGACGACGAATGCGCTCGGGCATCTTGATGACCTCCATTACTCATCGGTTTCGTAAGCCGTGATCGGGTACACGATCAAAGGATCTTCGTCGATGATGTCGAACACGACCGCGATGTGCCGGCCGGTTCGCGTTTCGCCAAACGTGATCGGTCCTCCCGACGAATGGCTGGCCAACACTTCGTCGGCGGCATACAGCACGTCTTCGACTTCATCCACACTCAAATCATGTTCGGCGATGTGCTGCACGTTGCCGTCCGGGTCGTCATCCAAATCCCAAACGATTTGTTCGATCAACATCCCGGAACCTCACGCGATGGATTGTACCAGTTGGTATCTATTTGCCAATCGCCATTCTCTACGAACTGGCCAGCAACTGCCGGTAATACTCCACCGTCTTCGCCAGTCCGACGTTCAGCGGCACTCGCGGTTCCCAGCCGAGCCAGTTGCGGGCGCGGGTGATGTCGGGGCAGCGTTGTTTGGGGTCGTCTTTGGGGAGCGGCTCGAATTTCAATTCGCTCTTCGAGCCGGTCTCGGCGATGACCGCTTGGGCCAGTTCGAGCATCGTCTTCTCGTCTGGGTTGCCGATGTTGACCGGGCCGATGTGCTCGTTGTTGTCCATCAGGCGGATCATCCCTTCGATCAAGTCGTCGCGGTAACAGAACGAGCGAGTCTGCTGGCCGTCGCCGTAGATCGTGATCGGCTCGCCGCGCAGAGCCTGGCAGATGAAGGCCAAGATGGATGAGTTCGCGTAAAAGTTCATGCATAACGAAAAGGTCTTAAAGGTCCAGGAGGTCTGGAAGGGATGCTGAGGTCTGCTCGTAGACCTTCAAG
>SXKJ01000179.1 GCA_005778115.1 Planctomyces sp.
AATAGCGATCCGAAGACTGGACGCGTCGATGTCGGGATCGAACTTCCGGACATCTTGTGGTCGAACGTGGTCACTCCGGCGAATTTCTCCGTTTCGAGCTGGGCAAACCTCTCGCAGCGTCTCGATCTGATCGCAGTGGCGTCGGCCATCTGGCTTGGGAGTTGGGCGGTTGGTGGTTTGTGCTTGCGAGCGTTGCGAATTCCGCTCGCCTTGGGTTCAGCCGAGCGAATCGTGTGCGCGTGTGGCATTGGGTTATCGGCCGTGTCGCTGCTGACGTTGGGTTGTGGATTGGCCGGTTGGCTGTCGCCGGTATTGCTGGGCGGCGTGCTGATGGCGGCGCTCGTGTGCGAACTGGTGTGGAGCCGGCGAACCGTGAGCATGACCAACAGAGAACTGAGCGGCACGGCACTGGCCGCCGGTTTTGGGCGGATTCAGACACCGGCGGCTAGCGCCTTGCCGCTCACAGTGAGCACCATTGCGCTAACGCTCCCCGTTCGCCGGCGAACCATTGAAACCATCAAGGGAGTGATCTTGCGTGGCGAGCAGATTCCCTACTCGCTCGTAGAGAAGTGTCTTGCCGTGATCACGATCGGCTTGTTTCTGATGGCGATGTTGCTCGGATCGTTGCTGCCGCCGACGGACTTCGACGTGAAGGCGTATCACCTGACGGGGCCCAAGGAGTATTTCCTCAACGGCCAGATCACGTTCTTGGAACACAATGTCTACACGAACTTCCCGTTCCTGACCGAGATGCTGTGCTTGCTGGGCATGGTGCTGAGACAGGATTGGTATCGGGGCGCACTGGCGGGACAAGCGGTATTGATGGGGTTCGCTCCGCTGACGGCGCTGGCGTTGTTCTGCGCGGGACGGCGGTGGTTTAGCGAAACGGTCGGTTGGTTGGCGGCGGTGATTTATCTCTCGACGCCGTGGACGTACCGCTTGGCGGTCATCGCTTATGTTGAGGGAGCCTTATCGTGCTACCTGTTCTTGACGCTGTTCGCTGTGCTGCTGGCGGTGGAAACCTTGCGTCGTGAAGGGAGCGGTTCGGGGGCCAATCGGTTGTTCTTGTTGGCGGGTTTGTTCGCAGGCAGCGCCATGGCTTGCAAGTATCCGGGGTTAGTGTCGGTGGTCATTCCGCTGGGGTTGGTGAGTCTCTTGGCGGTTCGAGAAAAGGATAACGGCTCTCGGCTTTCGGCAATCGGCTTTCGGCCGGAACGGTTGCGGGGCGCGTTGATGTTTTTGATGGGAACGGCGCTGGCGGTGGGGCCGTGGTTGCTGAAGAACTTGGTGACGACGGGAAATCCGGTGTATCCGCTGGCCTTTGGGTTGTTCGGCGGACGCAATTGGGATGCGGCTTCTCACGCGAAATGGAACGCGGGGCATAGTCCGGCGACTTATGCGATCAGTGATCTGGTGGAGAAGTTCATCGACGTGACTGCGAAGGCGGATTGGTTGAGTCCGCTGTTGTTTGGTCTTGCCCCGTTGGCGGTGTTGGCTGGGGGGCAGATTGCCAATCGCAAATTGGAAGACACCGCGAGAAGCACGGCATCTGTCTCGCGACCATCCTTTCTCGTCGGCTGGCTGTGGTTGTATGTGGCGTACTTATTCGCTCAATGGTGGTTGCTGACGCATCGGATTGATCGGTTCTGGGTGCCGTTGATTCCGGTGGTCGCATTGCTGGCGGCGGTGGGCTGCGTCCGATCTTCGAGCAAGCTATGGCAACGCGTGTGCGGAGTCTTTTTTGTGCTGGCGGTGTTGTTCAATCTCGGTTTCGTCACGACACCGTTGTGTGGGTTCAATGCGTATCTGTCGGACCTCAATCAAGCTCGTGAGGGGACTGAGAGCACGGCGGTGGGGATTCATTTTCTCAATCAATTGGTCGACAGGCACCAGTTGAATGCGACTGTTTTATGTGTTGGCGAGTCTCAGGTTTTCGATGCTCGTATGCCCGTCATCTACAACACAGTGTTCGACCAGCCGATCTTGCGGGATTGGCTGGTTTCACGCCCGGCGGAGGACATTCCTGACGTTGATTGGCCGCAACGCCCGATCGAGGAAGTCCGTGAGAGATTTGAGTCGGCAGGAGTCAAGTTGGTGCTGGTCAACTGGCAGGAGTTGCTGCGGTATCGCAGGACTTATGGTTACTCGGACTTCGTGACTCCGCTGCGTTTTCGATGGCTGCGCGAGCAGGGATTGCTTGGCGATCCCCAGCAATTCGGGATGGGGATGCGGGGGTTTGAATCGCTGTCGGAAGCCGAGCAACAAGAGGTCGAATTGTGGGCTCCGGAACTCAAGGTGCCTTGGCAGGTCGCGATGAGCGGAGGGTGGAATCGAATGGATTTCGCGCAGTGGTCTCCGGAAATAAAAGCGGCGTGGCAAGGGAAGCCGATGTTCGTGACTTGGCAGTTGTTTGCCGTGCAGCCTCGCCGTGAAGATTCCTCGAAATGATTCCTGACGCCGCCCCGCTCGCCAATGCTTTGATGACTTCAATGACTCGCGAAGCAAGCGCGAGCATGATCGGTGGATTCGGTCAATCGGAGTTTTCAGAAGTCGGCATTGCGGGTTTCCGAATGCGTAGATAACGTGCTGCCTCAGATGGATGCTGTCGGGGCATCCTGTCTGGGTCTTGTGGGTGGTTCTCGAGCTTGTCGAGTGGACGTGAAACGAACACTGCAAGCGGCAATGCGTGCTCCTGCGAAGCCTAGGTCTCTGAGTCGCGCCGCCTGGAAAGCGGCGACAGTTCGAGGAAACGTGTGAATGGCAAAGAAACTTTTCGTGGGCGGGTTGGCTTGGGCGACGACGGACGATGGTCTCCGTCAGGCGTTCGACCGATTTGGACAAGTGGCGGAAGCCAAGGTCATCATGGACCGTGAAACGGGTCGCTCGCGCGGCTTTGGTTTCGTGAGCTTCAACGATGACGGCCAAGGCAGTGCCGCCATGCAAGAGATGGACGGCGCGCAACTCGACGGCCGAACCATCAAGGTGAATGAAGCACAAGAACGTGCTCCGCGTCCAGGTGGCGGCGGCGGCGGTGGCTTCGGCGGTGGTGGGCGTGGTGGGCGTGGCGGATACGGAAATCGTTAAACCGGAGGGTGCTCGCGACACTCAGCGAAGACGTGGCACGACAATTCGATGATTCACAGAGCCGGGAGCAATCCCGGCTTTTTTGTTGACTCATACAGCGCGGAACGCCTGGGAGCGATTCGCCACGCCGCCAATCAACAAGACTCTCTCGCAACAGCCGATGCGGCCCACACACTCAAAGGAGCCGCCAGCGTGCTGAGCGCGACTGCCGTCCAGCAAGCCGCGGCCCAGATCGAAGCCACCGCTCGCACAGGAGACCTGACAGAGATCAGCGATCTGGTCGCCAATCTGTCACGAGAACTGCATCGCTGCTTGGAGTCCCTGCCAACGATCCGGCAACGGCTTCACAACCAACAGGAGGCGGTCTCACGCAATTGACGCGGCAGCGCACTTTGAAATGCCTCGTAGCTGAATTCGTCAGAACTCAGAGGTGATCACAAACTGAATTCTGACGAATTCAGCTACAAAGCACCGTTCAAATCGACCGGCGATGGAACTCGCCATTCTTCATCACCGCGACCAGCTTACTGCGGTCGAGCAACACCTTCGGTTCGGCCAGCGGGTCGCCCGCGACCAGCAACAAGTCCGCGAAGAAACCCGGCTGAATCTGTCCGAGTTCATTGGGCAAATCCATCGCCGCGCCGCCGTGCTTGGTCATGCTCAACAGGGCTTCCATCGGCGTGAACTCGCAGTAGCGAATGAGATGATCGAGGTCGCGCGCGTTCTCTCCATGCGGCGTCACAAAGAAGCCGTAGTCGCCGCCTCCCAGGATGCGAATGCCTCGCTTCTTCAGTTCCTTGAGACCTCGCGCGGCACCGGCCAGTTCCTCGCGGAAGCCAAACTCTTGAACTTGTTGCTCGGTGAACCACTTCTCCCCTTCGTAGGACGCCGTCGCCGTAAAGCCGATGTTGGGACTGACGAAGACCCAGTCCTTGTTCGCTTCCAGCATGTCGAGCGCCTCCTCATCGGCGAAATTGGCGTGATAGACCACCTTCACTCCGTACTTCACCGCCAGCTTGACCGAACCGGCACTCCGAGCATGCGCGCTCATCCGTTTGCCGTGAGCGTGGACGACCTCCGCCGCGGCGGCGACCTCCGCTTCACTCATCACCGTGCTGTGGGACGGAGCGTGTGGCACAAACGTGTCGCCAGAGATCACGAGCTTGATGATGTCCACCCCTTCGCGAATCAGCTCGCGCGTCAGCCGCCGAAACTCCTCCGGCCCATCCGCCGTGAGCGCCATCGAAGTCGTATGCGGAGCAGTCAGCGTCCGCATGTCACCCAGCCCACCCGTCACCGTCAGCCACGGACTGGCCGCCAGCAACCGCGGCCCCGGAATCTCTCCCTTGTTGATCGCATTGCGAATCACCACATCCGTCCGAGGCTTCGCCGACGCCGCGCTAATGCAACTGGTGATACCACAGTCGAGATACAACCGCGCGTTCCGCACGGCGATTAGCGTCGTCTCCTCCGCCGAGATCATCCCGACCTGCGCCAGATCGGACACATCGTCGATGCTCAAGTGCGCGTGCGACTCAATCAACCCCGGCATCATCGTCGCACCGCCACCGTCGATCACGGAAACGTTGTCGCGTGACACTCGCTGCTCGCCACAAACAACGGCCGCAATGCGTGCCCCCTCGACCAACACTTCGCCCGCATACGGTTCGGCCCCAGTGCAATCCAGGATTCTGATATTGGTGAAAAGCGTTCTGGCCATCGCGTCACCTCAGTGGTTGGAGTTTCGGCAAGCGGACGAAATGTAGGGTGGGTCGAGTCATCGAGACCCACCTTATGTACGGCGGCGATTCTGGTGGGTCTCGATGACTCGACCCACCCTACGTTCTACTTCGTCGTGACTCGTTTCGCTTCGGCCTCTTTCCAGAGTGGGCCATAGACTTCTTTGTCGAACGGCGGGCAGCCAGTGGCATATTGACCGAGCGGATGGTCTTTGGTCCGCATCAAGTTCGTGCAGTAGGAGAACGTGCGGCAGACGCGCTTGCGATCGAGTCGCCCGGTATCGGCCAACTGCTTCACGAAATCCGGTTGCGACAACGTTCCTCGGCCAAGTCCCGCGAAGGCCGCTCGGCCGAGCGACACGTTGGCGGAGGCCGCTTGCGGGACGAAGTCTTGCAGCCAGCTATACCCGCTGCCGACCACTGGCACGTGGGGCAAGTTTTCAATCTTCCCGTCCTGTCCTGGCAGGTTGAAAACCTGCCCCACGCTCGACGTGATCCGAAAATGACGATCAACCCCGATCAGCGGATGTTCGGGAGCTTTGTAGCCGTCCACCGGTGGATACTCGGCCGGACGGACGAGATGCGGGTTCGCATACGGATTGCCGAGCGACACGTTTAGCAAACAGACACCCCACTCGCGCAGCCAGCGAGCAAGCAACAACGGCTCAGTCAGGTCGTCTCGCAAATGATCGTGCGGGTCAGTCCCGAAAGCCGTCGTCAGCGGCAGGTCATGAGGGCACGGTTCGCCCACGAAATCCTCTCCCGCGCCGCGGTAGGGAATGCCGTCGTAGGCATTGAACCGCGAAGCGATCAGCAGCGATGGCAGTTCCGCGCGGATACGAGTGATGACGTTGCGAACCAACCGCGTCCGGTTTTCCAAACTGCCTCCATACTCGCCGGGACGGTTCCTGGCGGCCAACAATTCCGACAGCAAGTAACGGTGACACTGTTTGATGTCGACGAAGTCGCAGCCAATCCGCGCGGCCAGCTTCGCGGCCGCAAGGTATTGGTCCTCGATCCGTTTGAGTTCATCGTCAGTCAACAACGGGTAAGACGCATCAACAAATCGGCCGTTCGATTTGTCGCGCGTTAGTGGATCGAGGATCCGATCGTGCGTCGCCAACAACGGACGTCGGCAATTGAATCGGCCGGAATGCGTCAGTTGCAGACCGAGCAACAGATCGCCGTCATGGCCGCACGCTGCTCGATGAGCCGCTCGGCAATCGGCGAGCATCTTTTCGATGGCGGCAGCCGAGCCGTCGTGCAGCCACAACTGCCGTGGGTTCATGCGGGCGTCGTCGGCAATGGCAGTCGCTTCGCCCCAGATCAGCTTCGCTCCGCCAGAACCAAAACGAACGTAGCGGCGAAACGTCAATTCGTCGGGCAGTCCGTCGAGCGTCCCGTCGCAGCCCTCCATCGGCTGAATCGCCCAGCGATTGCCGACCGTTCGGCCGCCGACTTCAATCGGCGTGAACATCACCGACAGGTCATCCGACATGGCGATGTGCGATAGGCCGAGTCGCTCGGCATCAGCCACAACGTCGGCGGCCGTCTTGTATCGAAAATAATGAGCCATGAGAGTTGGTCGGGTTTGTGGTGCGAGAGTCTGATCGACACCACAATGGCCGCCACAGCGACAGGAGGCAACCATGCGACTGGGTGATTTTGAATTGCGGACGATCTCCGGCGGAAACTATTGGATCGATGGCGGGTCGATGTTCGGCGTGGTGCCTCGCACCGTCTGGACGCGGTACATCTCGGTTGATGAGAAGAGCCGCATCCAACAACGAACCAGTTGCGTATTGGTGCGGACCGGGCATGAGAATGTTTTGATCGACACCGGATACGGCTCGAAGCTGACCGAGAAGGAACGGAGCAATTTTTCCTCGGAACCGGGTGAGCCGCTGGTCGAGAGCCTGGCGGCAGCCGGACTGACCGTGAACGACATCGACCTCGTCGTGTTGTCGCATCTGCATTTCGATCACGCAGGGGGAGCAACTCGGTTCGATGCGTCCGGCCGCGCCGTGCCGACGTTTCCGAAAGCGACTTACGTCGTGCAGCGTCACGAATGGGCGACAGCGACGGCCGAGTATCCAGAACTCCGCGCGGCCTATCATCAGCCAAACTTCGTACCGCTCAAAGAAGCAGGGCAGTTGCGGCTGATCGACGGCAACGTCGAGATCGTGCCAGGCCTCTGGGCTTGGGTCACGGGGGGGCACACGGAAGCTCATCAGGCCATCGTCATCGAAAACGGGGGCGAGGGAGCGATCTACCTGGGCGACTGTTGTCCGACATTCCGGCATCTGCCGTCGCTGTGGTGCATCGCCTATGACCTCGACTTGCTGACGCTGCGACGCATCAAGCCGGAAGTTCTGGGAACGTGCGCCGATCGCGGCTGGTGGGCGCTGTGCGATCACGACCCCGATCACGCCGCAGCCAAGCTGAGACGCGATGACAAGCGGGACTTCGCAGTGGTCGAGCCGCTGGCAACCTTGTGAGACTTGGGACGAGTCAACGCAGTGCAAAGTGAAGAGTGCAAAACGCAAAGTGCAAAATGATGGCAGCCAAACACTCTTCACTTTGCACTCTTCACTGAATGGAAGTAATCACCTCGAAGTTCATCGGCCGCTGTTCTCCGCGATCCGAGCCTTGACCAGCTTCCGCACCAGAGCAGCCGGAAGCGGATTTGCCGTCGAGAATTTGATGCTTCCTTTGCTGGTCTCGTAGTTCTTGAGTTCGTCCTGGAAAGCGGCCACCGTGGAGCCGTTCATGGGATAGAACGAGCAATGCTTCTTGGACGCGCCAAAGCCCACCAAACTTTTCCCATTCAGACGGAACGCGGCGACCCCATAGTTGATGTACTCCTCGGCCTGCGGCGCTGCCGCCCGAATGGTCTTGCGAAGCTTCTCCAGCACGGCTCGCTGGTCATCGCTGACGGCGGCGAGGTAGTCGTCGATCGATTGGGGTTTGCTTGCCACGGCTTATGCTCCTTTGGGGATTCACGACTTGTTTATTTGACCGTTTTGCCAGTCCTATCGACGTGGCCTAGCAACTCAAGATCCAAACTACTGTGGGCGAACCGTGATCTCAACCGGCGGAGTTTGCCGCTTGGAAGCATTTAGAAATCTGGATTGCGCCGCACAATCGCCACAGTTCGGCCAGCTTCGCGCCGATCTATCAGAAGTGACTGGCGAGCCGGAGAGCGTCAGCCTCCGGACGACTGCGGGGAACCGTCCGGGGCTGACGCCCCCCCGGCACGCCAGAAAGAAGATTGCGCAAAGGATTGCACGATGTCGGAAGTGGTGCGAGTCATCTACATCATGGGAGCGGGCCGGAGCGGCTCGACGTTGCTGGACACTGTGCTGGCGAATCATCCCGACGCGGTTGGTGTCGGCGAATTGGTCAACCTGCACAGCGCGGGCTGGACGTCGAACGAAGTCTGCGCGTGCGGGCAACTCGGCACCGAATGCAGCTTCTGGACGCGAGTGCGCGAAGCCTGGGTACGGCGAGTGCCGCAGGCCACCGTGGAAGGTTACGTCGCATTGCAAAAACGGATCGAGTTTTATTCGGGGCTCGGCCTGCTGCAGATCGGCCGCATGTTGCGGCAACGCTTCTCACCGACAACCGAATTCCGAGAGTACCTCCAACAAACGGAAGCGCTGTATCACGCGATCGCGGAAGTCAGCGGTAAGTCGGTCGTGGTCGATTCGTCGAAGCATCCGCTGCGCGGCGCGCTACTCGCGCATCTGAAAGGGATCGACCTGCGACTCGTGCATCTGGTCCGAGACGCACGAGCGGTGACGTGGTCCCGCAAGAAAGCACTCGAAGCGAATAAGCAGTCAGGCGTGCAATTGGCGATCAGACCGCGACCCGCCTGGTATTCGGTCGCGTATTGGGCCTTCGTCAACGTGCTGTCGCTCATCGTCTGCCTGTTCCGCCGCCGCCAATCTCTGCGGATGCGGTATGAAGATTTTATGGCCGAACCGAAGACTCAACTGGATCGGATCGGCCGGGTGTGTGGTTTGGACTATTCCGCGACCGCGCAAGCGTTGCTCGTTGGCGATTCACTGAAAGTCGAACATCCCATCGCAGGCAATCGGATGCGGATGAAAGGGAGCGTCACGCTGAAACCCGATTGGGAATGGCGTGAACGCCTGCCGGTTCGCGACCGAGCAGTCTGTTGGCTGTGTGCCGGCTGGCTACTGCTGGCGTTTGGCTACGGCTGGCGTGACCGGCGACCAAAGACGACGCGACCAACGAATTCGTCTTGGTTCGCGGGCGTGTGGGACTTCTTCACGTGCTCTGCGGCCCGTTCCGTGCCGCGACTGTGACCAATTCGCAAGCCATGTAG
>SXKJ01000180.1 GCA_005778115.1 Planctomyces sp.
CCCGGCTGCGGCAGAGCATCCTCAAGCAAGCCTTCGAGGGAAAGCTGGTCCCCCAAGACCCCACCGACGAACCCGCCAGCACGCTGCTGGAACGTATTCGAGTCCGCACGGTTAATTCCACAACGAATTCAGACGCCAACATCGCAAACGAGTCCCGTCAACGAACACGCAGGACCACGGAATGACCGAGAACCAGTCATCCAAAGTGACTGCACCTTCCAATGCGCCGGACAAACTGACACGTCTGATTCGCCGCTTTGCTGCGAATCTCGCGGCATTTCGCCCGGACCTCGCGGGGCGTTTTGCATGCCCGCTGTGCTGGAGGTTATTTGCAGAAACGGACACTGCTTTGCTTTCGATTGAGCATGCGGTTCCATATTCAGTCGGTGGGCGAATCGAGGTCGTAACCTGCAAATCGTGCAATAACACAATGGGTTCCCTGATTGACGCTCAACTGAAGCGGCAAATTGAGATGCAAGCGTATTTCGACGGCAAGCTGAGTTCCCCCGTGCGAAATCGAGTGTTTGCGTCGGGGCTCAGTGCGACTGCGGATGTCACAATTCAGAATGATGGTGACACCTTGATCGTCGATGTCGCACTGCTCCGAGAACTGTCGAATCCTCAACACTTCGACTCCGTCTTAGCGACTGCCGCGCAAACCCCAGCACCTCTCGGATTCGACCTGGACAGTCGAGCCAAACCTGATGTTCGCAAGGCTCGGCTCGCGTTATTGAAGTCCGCGTATTTGCTGATGTTTCACTATTTCGGTTACGCATACGTTGCCGCCGATCCAGCAAAGATCGTTCATCAGCAATTGACTCACGCTCAGGATGACATCATCCCGCTGTCGGTCGCCGTTTGTCCCATCCCCGATACGCACACAATCGCTGGCGTGGCTGTCATTACACAGCCTGTTCACCTTAGTTGCTTTCTCATTCCGATCGTGGCAACCGCAAGCGGAGTCACTTTCCACTTTGGAGTCGTTTTGCCGGGTTACCTGGCACCGGATGAAACCTATCCTCGATGGAATGTCGAAGCATCAAACTCGGCGAGTGCTGACGTCAAAATGAGATGCTTTCAGCCACCTCCCGAAATCGTCTTAACGCCTACGACAGATACGTTGCCTGTGACAATTTGGAATGACGCTATTGAGGCCGCTTCTGTATGAGTTCTGCTCAAGCCAAGACGATCCAAATCTTCCTCCCCACCGGCGAACCGCGCGGGATTCGGGTGGCGGAGTTGACCACGCGCATCGTGCAGGCAGTGGCGATCCCGCGCAGTGACCTCGCCACGGCCAAGGCCCGCGCGGAACTGGATCACGTCGCGGTCTACTTCCTGTTCGGGGAGTCCGAAGGGGCCGCCAAACCGATCGTCTACATCGGACAGACCGAGGACGTTCGCAAACGGCTCGACCAGCACAACGCCAACAAAGACTTCTGGCAAACTGCCGTGCTCGGCATCTCAGGAACCCACGGGATCACTGACTACCGCCCGCATCTCCCCATTGTCTAAAGTGCGATTCAGGGTTGAACCAAACTCGGCAATCAAGCCGACGACGCATGGCGACTTTTGTGAGCTTCGATGTCGATGAAAGAATCACGACAATTCACGTTCGATTTACAGGACGAATTTCCGCACCTGCCGTCAGCGCCGATTGTTGAAGCTGTGATCCATTGGCGTGCAAGAATCAACAAGACTTTGGTTCCGGCCGATTTGAAAGGGCAACTTGTCGAACGGTTGCCAGACTACCTTGAGTTTGAACAGCAGCACGAACTCCAACTCGAAGCGCAATTTGATTCTGATGGATCATCGACTCAGATTCGGCGGGATAACTGGCGCGGGTTTCGGTGTACCTCGACCGACAAGAAGCATTTTGCTCAGTTTCACCGTGATGGGTTCATTTTCAGTCGGTTGGAACCCTACGAAGATTGGGTTCGGTTCTCTCAGGAAGGACTTCGACTGTGGCAGGTCTTCACCAGTCTGGCGGAACCTGCGGAAATCCAGCGACTCGGCGTGCGATTCATCAATCGCATTCCGCTGACCGCAATTTCGGAAGTAGACCGGTTCTTGGCAAAGCCACCGCGATGTTTGGAACCGATTGGACTACTCAGCAACGGCTTCTTCCAACGCAATGTCCATCAAGTTCCAGGTCATTCGTTTCAAATCAATGTGACCCAAACAGTGCAGCCCTCAGCTCCTGGTGAAGCCGATGGATTCGGGCTTATACTCGATGTCGATGTCTCGACAACGCAGGCGTTTGATTGTGATGATCAGAGCTTGAAAGACCGCTTGACGAAAATGCGATGGTTGAAGGACAAGGCGTTTTTCTCGCTCCTGAAACCAGCCGCGATCAAGCGTTTTCAAAGGAAATGAAAATGAACAACGGATTGCTCGCGAGGGGTTTCAGCAAGGAAGCTCGTTTTGTGGACGAGGAATCATTCAATGGTTCTCGGTTACTTCATGATTCCTCTGCGCTGGGTATCGAAGACACGGTCCACGATGAATTGGCAACCGTTTGGGAAGAATGCCGTGAACCCAATTGGGACGGCTTTCAGGCACTCCCCGTGACACAAGACACGCTGCGGAACACCTACCGTTTCTTGGAGGCATTACCGTTTGGTTTCCCGCAGCCTTCAGTCGGTGCAGAACCCGATGGTGATTTGACATTGGAGTGGCATCGGTCGCCCCGACGTACTCTGTCCGTCAGCATCAACGCGGATGGTGATTTGAATTACGCGGCGTTGCTTGGACCAAATCGCAGCTATGGCACGGAGACCTTCTTCGGCGATGTGCCCGACGCCATTCTGAACTTGATTCGACGGGTCCACGCCGAATGATCGACCCGAACAACGTGCCGCCGGTCGGATCAGACGAAAATTTGGCTCGCTACGTTCTTCAGAGCAGCCACATTCGCCGCAGCGACGCGACAGTCAAAGCGGATGCCTTTGTTCCGCATCCGTATCAAGACTTGTCGGTGAACCGTCATCTTTCCGCCACTGAGGACGAGCTGTGGGAGTCCGGTGGGCAAATTGCAGCGAAAATCGGCAAGACGCTTCACGGCCGAGCCGACATCCGGGCCGAGGTTTGTCTTCGGCAAAAACTGTCCGTCGAAGCGGCTCCTGAAGTCGGTAATCCGAATCACGCAAACATTGTCGGTTGGCCCGCAGACAAGCCGGCACAGAAAATCATTGCTCTGGAACTTGCGGCCTCCGCACGTTTTGTCCCGAAGAATTGAACCTTCGGTTTTTTGGGCGTGAGACTTATGTGACGGCTATGTGACTGGATGCGGGGTTGACTGAAGCCTCAAGCCGACTGCATCTCGCAAACGCTTCTAAACACGGGGATTCAGGCAACCCTCAAGATGCGGTTTATGTGACTCGAATTCCAATGAATCAAACATGAGCAACGACTCCCAGCAGATCGTTTCCAAAGCCTGGAACTTCGCGCACGTCCTACGCGACGACGGGCTGTCGTACATGGCCTACACGGAGCAGATCACGTTTCTGCTGTTCCTGAAGATGGCCGATGAGATGACCAAGCCGCCGTACAGCCGGCCGCCGATCGTGCCGCCGAAGCACGGTTGGCAGGCGCTGCTCAAGTACGAAGGGGATGAACTGGAGGTCCATTACCGGCACACGCTGGAGGAACTCGGCAAGCAGCCGGGGATGCTCGGCGAGATTTTCAAGAAGGCTCGGCCCGACATTCAGAACCCGGCCACGCTGCGGCGGCTGATCGTCGATCTCATCGAACCGGTGAAGTGGTCGAGCATGGAAGCCGACGTGAAGGGAGACATCTACGAAGGACTGCTCGCCAAGAGCGCCGAAGAGTCCCCCAAGGGAGCCGGCCAATACTTCACGCCGCGACAACTCATCAAAGCGATCGTCGATTGCGTGCAACCCGGCCCCGATGACACCGTCTGCGATCCGGCGGCGGGGACGGGCGGCTTCCTGCTGGCGGCTCACGATTCGGTCGTGAAGCGGCACGGCAAGGAACTCGACAAGGACCAGAAGAAACATCTGCGAACCAAATTCGTGAAGGGCTGGGAGCTGGTCCCCAACACGGCTCGGCTTTGCATTATGAATCTGTACCTGCATGGCATCGACGCCGATCCCTGCCCGATCAAGTCGGGCGTGGACAGCCTCGCGGGCGATCCGGGCGAGCGGTTCAGCGTGGTGCTCACCAATCCGCCGTTCGGTAAGAAGAGCAGCATTGCCATCGTCAACGAGGAAGGGGATCTCGAAAAGGAAGAGCACGCCTACGAACGCCAGGACTTCTGGACATCGACCAAGAACAAACAGTTGAACTTCTTGCAGCACGTCAAAACGCTGCTGAAGGTCAACGGCCGCTGCGCGATCGTCGTCCCCGACAACGTCCTGTTTGAAGGAGGAGCCGGCGAAACCGTCCGCCGCAACCTGCTCCAACAATGCGACGTCCACACGCTGCTGCGACTGCCGACCGGCATCTTCTACGCCCAAGGTGTGAAGGCCAACGTCCTGTTCTTCGACGCCAAGCCCGCTCAAGAGAAGCCGTGGACGAAAACGCTGTGGGTCTATGACCTGCGGACCAACCGGCACTTCACGCAGAAGACCAACCCGCTCAAACGAGAAGACCTCGACGAGTTCGTTGACTGTTACCGTTCCGGCAAGCGACACCTGCGCAAGCCCACTTGGAGCGACTCATCACCCGAAGGTCGCTGGCGAGCCTACGACTACGACGAACTGATGAAGCGAGACAAAGTAAACCTCGACATCTTCTGGCTGAAAGACAGCAGCCTTGAAGACTCCGACGACCTGCCAACCCCCGACATCCTCGCCCAAGAAATCGCCGACGACCTCCAAACCGCATTGGAACAGTTCACCGCGATCACAGAGAAGGTGGCAGGCTGATGCGTCGATCGGCTTCATCGGCCGAGGGTTCGCGTTGCTCGCCCTTCGCGGTCCCGTGGCTGTTTTTACAGAAACTCAAAAAAGACGAGCGTTGCGATCCATTCGGCCGAGTCGCTCGGTCTGGGTTATCCAGCACCCGCGATTGCTGCATCGCGTATGACTGGCCGTCGGCCCAACTAGCCGACGCTCAGTCGGCCGTCATGGTTCTGTGACAACCAGTTGCGTCGATCGAGTCCGCCGATGTATCGCCACGATGTATCGAAAATTCCTTGGACTGATGAAACGGGTCGCGGCCACGCACGGAGTTAGGTGTGACTCCCGGCCCGAACAAGCGGTGCGGGTCGGGTTAGAATCTGGCCGGAATCGTTTCCCAACCCCGTCCTCGTCAGTCCGATCACCGACTCAATGCGGTCGCTCCCGACTGAAATTGTGTCAAATTGGTGTCGGAGTATTTTCGGCGCAGGCTCCAGCTTCCGCCGGGGCGGGATAGCGTGCAGCGAGTCAACTCCTCCGGGGAGTGTGCACCGATGTCAGTCCTCAGGCGTCCGACACGCGCCCCGATCTTCGCTTGAAGTCCAGCAAGCCCGCCACGAGCCGCGCCCGCTTCATCGCGATTCCCTCTCCCCAACCGTTGTCACGCCAGTCCCCAAGTTGTTGAAGTCGTCAACGTCGTCGGGTCGTAACCCCGCCAGCGTGAGCATCTCGCCCTTCACGTCCTCCGCCAGAGCCGGCCAAACTTCGATCAGCCGAGCGAGTCGCGGATCAGAAACGCCGTAAACTGCGTCGGATTCTGCGTCGCCTTGATTGCCAGCCGTCGAATTTCCCGCGAAATGCTGCAACTGTTCGGCCCCTTGTGGGGGTGCTCAAAAATCCTTGCGTAGCAATGAGTTACGCAAGGATTTTTCGTTGGTCGTGCGAAGCGACTACTAGCGTGCAACAAAAATGTAACGCTTGAGCGTTGATCGACGGTGGACCACCTTGTCGCAACGGACGTCGCTTCCAAGCGTACAACAATTAACTCCCGACAGCCCCAGCCGCTCACAGCCCCAGCCGCTCACACACCGAAGCAGCGGATGTGACCATCCAGCAGCATCTGCACTGCCTCGGTCTTAGACTCCTTTGTGAACCGCCGACGCTGAAGCGATCAAACCTCCTCGACCTTCACTAACTTCTTTTTCGACATCGGATGGCCTCTCGTGAGCCGTCCAGAATAGTGAGTCCAACTGTCCGAAAAATGCGAAGCAGGTCAGAAGAAGGTGACGCAGATCGTCTTCGAGGGAGAACGCTTCGACGTCATGAGCATCCGCCGCTGGCGCGAACGTTTGCTCGGAGATCGACGCGGCTCTGTCTAGGATTGGATTCAAAACCAGCACGACGCGCCAGCGAGTGGCCGAGCTCTCGAAAAGACAACCACTCGCTGGCGCGTCGTGCTGGTATTGAATTGGCCTCTAATAAACTTGCTCGATGAAAAAACGGGATGTTCTACTTCTACTGTCCGTTGGTCTTTATCGAATCTAAGTTTTTGTGGGACAGTCTCTTCAGGGTTTTATTGAACCAGGAGGGGAGTTTGCCATGGACGGGCGTTTTGAGGTTCGGCGTGCGGAGTTGTTGGCACAGGCAC
>SXKJ01000181.1 GCA_005778115.1 Planctomyces sp.
CGATCCCAACGACGCCCAGAAGCAGCGAAATCTGTCAACGTCCATTGAACGGATTGGGATGACATTCGAGACACTCGGGAAATCGACTGAAGCCCTCGGCCAGTACGAAGAAATGCTGAAGATCAAGAAACGCCTTGCGACCAATGATCCTTCGGACACAATTGCGCAGCGCGAACTCTCAGTCACTTACATGCATCTCGGCAACGTGTTCCTGAAGCTCGGTCGCACGGCCGACGCCCTCACGCAGTTTCAAGACGGATTGAAGATCAGTCGCGGGCTGGCCGAGGCCGATCCCAACGACGCCCAGAAGCAGCGCGATCTGTGGTTCAGTCACTACCAACTGGGAAAAGTCGAAGTGCAGGCCGGGCACTACGCCGCCGCCCGCGAACGCTTCCAAGCCGGTGTGGCGGTGCTCGATCGAATGCTCGCCAAGAAACAGAACGCCGCCGCCTCCCAGCAAGACAAAGAGTTCCTGGAGGGCCGTCTTCAGTTCTGCGCCGTCGCCTCACTGGCCACCGGAGACTGGGACGCACTGCTCAAGACCGACGCCCAGACGCTGCCAAACCTCTTGAGCCTCCGAGTCACCGAACTCGCCAAACGCGGCCAACGGGCGGAGGTCGCCCAAGCCGCCGCCAAACTCCGCGACCTGGCCACTTCCACCGAGACCGGCCCCGCCAACGAGCAAAAAGGCGGAATGCTCTACAACGCCGCCCGCGCCTACGGCCTGTGCGCCACGCTCACCGTCAAAGACAAACCGCAACCCACCGCCGCGGAACAGGCCGAGCGGCAGAAGTTCGTCCAACAGTCTCTCGACTGCCTGAAAGAATCGCTCGCCGCCGGCTATGACAACTTCGAGCACATCAAAACAGACGACGACCTGAAACCGCTTCGCGGCCTGCCAGAGTTTGAGACGCTGTTTCCGAAGAAATGATCTCACGCGGACTAATCCTGGAGTGCTGCGGCTCGACGCAGCCCTCCATTCGATTGGAAGAGCGATCTTCGAAGTCCACGAATCGCCGCTATGAGAGTTGACTGGCGAACCTCGCCTTTTGGTTCATCGACGTCGTCATTCCAAATGGATGGAGGGCGGTGTCGAGCCACTGCACTCCAGGGCTTGCACGTCCCGCTTCCTGACGGGCGCGGCTCCAATGGCAAACCGTTGTCGCCAGCTATGCCACAGCAGCGGCTTGGGGTTGTTCAGGCGGCGAAAATCGGGCTAGCATCAAGTCGGATTTGAGCCGCGTTCCCTGTTCTTTCGAGGAACTTCGCAATGGCTGTGACCGTGGTTTTGGATGAAGAACTGGCTGGACAGTTGAAGCAGCAAGCGGATGCCGTTCAGGTTTCCGTTGGAGATTTTGCCATTCACATCCTGGAAGACGCCGTACAGCGGCCGTCGGATTCCCAAGCCTGGAGGAAGATCAATTCCCGTCGGCTGGACTTGATCGCACAGGAATACAGCCAAGGCTTGTCCGCTCAGGAAGCTCAGGAGTTGGACGCATTACAAGAGGTCGTGGCCAAGGCCAGCGAACCAGAAGATCGGCAACTCTTGAAAACTCTGGGGGCTTCCGAGCAGCGAGCGATCCTGCCTTCCGAGATGACTCATGACTGAGTCCTTACAAGCCGCGTGTGAAACGGCACTGGCCTATCCCTCACAACCACACTCGCGCCGGCATGGTCCGCAGGGCTACACGGATGCCAGTGCCTACAAGCCGTGGCTGCGAGATGAGTTTGCCTTTCGCTGCATCTATTGCTTGAGCCGCGAACGATGGCGACCAGATGGCCAAGAAGACTTCGCGGTCGATCACATTACTCCGAGCAGTGTCGATCCCAGCCGTTCTCGTGATTACGACAACCTGTGTTACGCGTGTTGTAGTTGCAATCGAAACCGCCAAGACGCCGTTTTGCCTTTTCAATTGGATCGGGATTCCATCGCTCAGCACATTGAATTCGCACCGGATGGAACCGCCGAGCCGTTGTCTGCGGACGGTCGATTCTTGATCCGCGTTTGTCATTTGAATCGCACCTTGCTGGTTGAGTTTCGCCGCCGCCTGCGTTCGCTTTTGGACTTGCTCACAACGCACAGAACGGCGCACAGCGAATCCGTTCTGCGAGAACTATTAGGCTTCCCGTCAGACTTGCCGGACCTATCCGCGAAGCGTCCGCCAAACGGCAATACACGCCCCGCAGGAATCGCTCAGTGTTTCTTCGAGCAACAACGGCAAGATCGATTGCCCGACGTGTATTAACGGAGTGGTCCTGGCCATGCTCCCCTGGAATCAGTCGGCGGTGCCCCAGTTCGATCAACTGTTCGGCCCGTTACTGGCCAAGGAATCGGAAACATGCCAACGAAAAAACCCCGGTCGCTTGCGCGGCCGGGGCTATCGTGTCAGTCAAAAGGCGCTGGGGGGCTTACTCGCTAATGGCGAACTCTTTGGGAGTCGCGACGAATTGCTCAAGCGTCTTCTGACTGGTGAAGAGGTACAGCCGGTCTTTGAACCACACGGCGTGATCCAGCGAACCTTCCTTCGTGGCTTTGTCTTTGAGCAACACCACGTCCTGGCCTCCGGAGATCGGAGCGTATTGCTGCGGGTGTTCGTCGAACGCGGCCTTGGCGTCGGCCGAGCTGAAATAGTACGTGCGGCCTTTGAACGTCGAATGATGTTCCGGCAGCGCGTTCTTCAGATCGCGTTCGTCGCGGAGCTTGACCGGGCAGAATCCTTTCAGTCCTCGCAACTCGCCACGTTCGGCGATCAGCTTCATCTTGTTGTTGACCTCGTCGTTGGCCGGTTCCGCTTGCGTCGCGGCGGGAGGCAACGGGATCTCGTCTTCGATCGGCAACTCGATGCTCTTCTCTTCTGGCATCGGCTCGTCAGTGGCCGGCAATTCGGGCTTCGTGATTTCGGACTGAGCCGGTTTGCCCGCGGGCTTAGTCGCGGGGCCGAACTCATCGTCAAGCGACAGGCCGCTGAAGGGGTTATCGTTCTCGCTGGACTTGGTTTCGTCCATTGGGATCGGTGTCTCTTCGACTTCTTCAGTGATCTTCTCGATGGGCTTTTCGTTGAAGGCGTTTTCCAAGGCGTCATCGACTGAGGCTGGTGCGGGTGGAACCGCGATGGCTTCGCCTCCGGTCTTCGCTGCGGAACCTTGATATCCCGGATCACCCGGAACTGGCGGCAGCGTGTCTGGCAACTGGCTGCCAGAGGGAGCGGCTTTTGGTTGAGCCATCGGCGCCGGTTGAGCCGCTTGAGGAACTGGCAGCGCTCGTGCGGGAGCGCCGTTGAAGCGATTCGCGGGATTCTGATTCCCGCCGGCCTGATTGATTCCGTTCGCGATGGGGGCGGCTCCGTTCAGTCGCTGTGGGGCTCGAGCGGTGCCGTTCGGAATCGGATTCGCCGGATGCTGTGGCAGCGCGGCCGGGGCGGTTCGATTTCGACTAAACGGATTGATCTTGTCGAGAAACGTGCGCGGCTTGGGCGGCACGACATTCGACGGAGCGATCACGGTGGGACGAACGCTGCCGTCGGCGGCTGGAATTTGGCCGTTGGCCGGAACTGGTGTCTGTGAGAAATTCATCTGCGGCATCGGCCGGCCGTCTTTGCGATACAGCTCTTCAAGTTGCTTCTGAATCGGCGAAGGCGCTGCGTCGCTTTGCTCATCAGACGATTGAGTCGCCGCGCCGTTTTGCTGAAGAGCAACCGTCGTCAGAGCCGTACGATTCGCTGGTCGCGTCGGTGTCACAACAATGCTGTTGATCTTGCGGCTCGCGTTGAGCGAGCTGTTCGCGGTTGGAATCGGGCGAACGACGCTGCCACTCTTTGAGGTGTCGGCGTTGCGGATCATCGAGGACAACAACCCCGGAGCCTTCCTGGTCGGAGCCACTGTGGTCCGCTGCGGAGAGAAGTACTCCTCCTGCGCTGCGGCGTTGTCTTGCGCTTGAGCCGTCAGACTCACATTCAGCAGCAGGCCGCTGCCGAGCATCCATGCCGAAGCGACCATTCCATGCGTCTTGTTCATTGCCGAGGCTCCTGCGTCCCTGTCGGGCCATTCTCGTTGAGTGGTGTCGAGTGCGGCGGGGATTGCAGGGGTCCGTCTGCCATCCGATAATCCGTCCCGTTCCGACAACCGGTCTTTCGCCAGTTACTATCGACCCCGACATGCTCGGCCTATGACGACTGTGCCGGACTTGCGAATGATTCCGACAGTCTCGCTGGCACAGTCGGAGCCGCCGGAAAAGTTTGCCAGGCTTCTGTTCTCAACCCAATCAGGCGAGCCGGTGGGTGTCAGCCCCCGGACGGCCGTGATTCAGCAACGTCCGAGGGCTGACGCCCGTCGGCTCGCCTAAGAAATCGGAGTTCGCCTCATGTCTTCTGTTCCGCCGTTCGCCACTCAGACGACTTCCCCTCCGCCGATCATCATCCAACAACATTCGACGGGACCGTTCTGGGCGACTCGTTGGTTCGTGCGCCTGCTGATGGTCGCGTTGATCTTTTCGCTGATGTATTCCGCGCGGTTGAACTCCGAGTACCGCGCTTACTTCCAAAACGGCGATGGTCCGACCGAGAAGTATCACTCCGGCGACAAAACGGCGACCGACAAGATCGCCGTCCTCGAAGTCGGCGGCACGATCATGCCCCCATTCACCGGGCACTTCCTCAAAGCGATCAAGCACATCAAAGAGGACAAGCACATCAAGGGGGTGTTGCTGGTCATCGACAGTCCCGGCGGCCTGGTCGCCGACAGCGATCAGATTTACCGCAAGCTGGTGGACCTGCGGAAAACGAAACCGATCTACGTCTCGATGAAACGGATCGCGGCATCCGGCGGCGTGTACATCGCGATGGGCTGCGGTGAAGAGGGTAAAATCTTTGCCGAACCGACCACCTGGACCGGCTCAATCGGCGTCATCATTCCTCGTTACGACGCCAGCGAACTCGCCGATAAGGTTGGCTTGAAGACCGACTCGCTGAAGACCGGCGAGTTCAAAGACTCGCTCGATCCGCTGCGTGCCTTGAGCGATCGCGATAAGGAGCTCTGGGGCAAAATCCTCGATGAGAGCTTTCAGCGTTTCATCACGATCATTGATGAGAACCGCAAAGAACTCGATCAAGCGAAGGTCAAAGAGCTCGCCACCGGCCAGATCTTCACCGCCGACCAGGCGAAGGCCAACGGCTTGATCGACGAGATCGGTGACGAAGAGGCCGCGATCGAAGCGTTGAAGGACAAGCTGGGACTCAGCAAAACCCGCGTCGTTCAATTCAGCTTTCCGGTCTCGCTGATGGACCTGCTGCTCGGATCGGCGCAAGCTCGCGACCCCGAAACACAATTCCGCAAGCTACTGGAAATGTCCTCTCCGCGAGCCATGTACTTCTTCGGCTCAACCCCGGCACTCGTCCCGTTGTGGCAATCGGCCGTCGGATCCAGATAGATGAGACAGGCGAGCGGGGCGGCGTCAGCCCCCCGGTTTTGGGGCGACTGTACCGGGGGGCTGACGCCACCCCGCTCGCCAAGAAGCCGCACTGCCCGTCAGGCAGTAACCTTTGGCAGATCGAAGATGTGAATCGGCGAACTGTTGCCGGGATAGATCCCTTCGCGAGCTTTCGATTTCATCTGGCCGGAGGTGCCGGCGTTGGAGATCACCGCAAGGCGTTCGCCGCTGGGATGCAGCGCGATCGAATGGCAGTTCGGCATCTGCTTGTCGCCGGTGAAGAATGGTTGTGGCTCACCAACGCGATGAAAGAAGTAGCGGCCGCGCCCCGGTTGGCCGCTGCACACGCCGATCCAATAGCCGTCGGGATGAAACGACAGTTCGTGAACGAAGCCTTCGGTTTTCTCGCCGATGTTCAACGTCTGAACCTCAGCACCGTCGGCCCAGTTGATGAATTTCACGAGCGGCAAGGCTTCGACAAATCCACCACTGGCCGGCTTCGCTCCGGCAACGGCGAGCGTCTTGCCCTCGCGATCAAACGCCAACACGCGCACGCCACCGACGTCTTGGATGAACGACAACAGGTAGAGAATCTTCGCGTCGAACTCGCGCACGGCTTTGCCCTCCGCGAGATCCCATTGCTTGACGATCCCCTTGAGGTCGCCAGCGACCAACGACTTTCCATCGGGATGAAAGGCGATCGAGTAGACGTCCTCACCTTGGCCAACAATCTCTTGCAGTTTCTTTCCATCAGTCGTGGACCAGAGGCGAATCGTCTTATCGAGCCCGCAGGTCGCGAGCCGTTCGCCATCGGCACTCAGTGCGATCTGACGAACCCAGCCATCGTGCGCGGCCGGGACATTCCAAACGGGCTTCGGTGCTTCCTCCGTGAGCGACCAACCGATCAACCGGCCCCAAGTGTCGGCGGAAAAAAGATGCGGACTCTTCGGATGCAGCGCAATCTGCGAGACCCAGCCGTCATGACCGGTGAGTGGCGGCAACTCAGGAAACACTGGATCGGGAGGCTTGCTGTTCTTCTTGCCGGCTTCGGTGGGTTCTTCAACCAATTGCGGCTGACTCAAATCCCAGCAATGGATCTTCCCGTCGCGTCCGGCCGCGAAGAGACGTTTTCCATCGGGGCTGAAACGGATCGACGAGATCTGCTGTTCGGTCTTAATGGTTGTGACCGGTTTCGGTGGTTGAGGTTTCGCAGATTCGTTCAGCATGGGACGTCTCAAACCAAGAGTATTGTCTTCGTAGGGTGGGACAAGCTCGCTTCGAGCGCCGGCCCACCAATCGAAAAGGTGGGCCGGCGCAGCCTTTGGGCTGCTTGTCCCACCCTACAGTTTGTCAGGTCAGAATTTCTTTGACGGGATGACAGCCTTCGTGCGCGATCGGCAGTGGTTGGCCGTTGTTGTTGTATTCGGTCTTCTGCGAGTTGATCCCCAGCGCGTTGAACCAGGTATGGAACAAGTGGCCGATGTCATAAGGCTCGCTGTTGACGTAGGTGCCGTTGTCGTTGGTTGAGCCGACCACGATGCCACGCTTCACTCCGCAACCGGCCATCACCAGCGACCACGCTTCGGGCCAATGGTCGCGACCGAGATGCCCGTTGACGCGCGGAGTGCGTCCAAACTCGCTCATCGCGATCACCAGCACGTTGTCGAGCATTCCAGAGGCTGCGAGGTCTTCAATGATCGCGGCGAATGGTTGATCGAACTTCGGAACGAGGCTCCGGCTGCCATTGAAGTTGTCTCCGTGCGAGTCCCAGCCATACGAGTTGACCTTCACGAATGTCACACCCGCCTCCAGCATCCGCCGAGCCAACAGCAGATGCCGGCCAAGATCGTGCGTGCCATAACGCTCGACATCTCGCGGCGAGAATTTAGTCGCATCGAACAAGTCCTGCCGCTTCATCAGTTCGAGCCCCATGTCGTAGACGAACGAGTTCGCCTCGATCGAACCGGCACGATGCGTCTGCGAGTAACGCTTGTCGGCGAGCGTTCGCAACTGGCTCCGTTCCAACAGATCTTGATCGCTGACGGACGAGTGTCGCAGCAGGTTCTCCGGCGGCTTGCCATCGCCGAAGGCTAGCGACCCATACTGCGGGCCGAGGAACCCGGCATCCTTGTAGATGAACCCGCCGCTCATCGGCTTGATCCAGACAGACGGCGGCAGCCCACTGTCGTTCGGACCCAGCAGCTTCGTCACCGCCGCACTGAAGTACGGATACACGACGCCTCGATTCTTTGGATCGCCGCGCTGAATCCGTTCGACGCCGGATGAGTGAGCGTCGTCTTGTGTGCAGAGACTGCGGACGACGGCCAGATGCTGCATCTGCTTCGCTGTCTTCGGCAGCAACTCGCTGAAGTGAACTCCGGGAATCGAGCTTGGGATCGTGCGGAAGGGACCGCCGAACTCGGTGTTCGGTTTTGGATCCCAGCTTTCTAATTGACTAATTCCCCCATCGAGCCAGACGAACAAAACCTGCTTGTATTTCTTCTTCAGGTCCGCCGCGAACGCCGGCATCTCGAAGTCGCCCAACCCGAATGCTCCGGCCACCGCACCCGCCGCGCCGCCCAACCACTGACGTCGCGACAGCCGATGTTCCCACGGTTTGCAGAGCGAATTGTGTTTCATGTGCCCACCCTACAACTCAATGATTCAAACAAAACTCGGTGGAGGCCAACAGCGCCCAGGACAGATTCGTAACGGCAGCTGGGCGGCGTTCGGCATTCTTGGCTAAGTAGTCCGCAACGGCGGTGCGTTCTTCGTCGGTCGGCTTGCGAGTCAAAATGCTCAGATACAACTCGTCCGCCAGCGCGGCGGAGTCAGTCACTTTGAGCAACCGTTCGACCAAGTTCCCCGACTGCGGTGTCAGGCAGTCGAGCACCAGCGGATCGTTGAGCACGAACAGCGATGACTTCAGCGACGGGGCAAACTCAACCTCCGGGTCTTGCGGCACGTTGCCGAACGCTTTGACGAACGCGGCTCGAAACTTCTCGAGATCCACTTCGCACGGCTTGTCGCGTGAGCCGGTCGCGACCAGCACGCTGTTCATGAGCTGCTCGGCCGCCAGACGTTTTTCGTTGGCGATGCGATACGTCTCCGGCTTGGGAGGCTCGGTTCCCACAGGCAGCACCGTCGCGCGTTGATAGGTCTGCGTGAGCGCGAGTTGCCGGAGCATCCACTTCATGTCGAACTTCTGAGCGACGATCTCTTGGCTGAGCAGATCCAGCAGCTCCGGATGCGACGGCCGATTCGCCGCGTGCTGTTGATCGAGCGGATTGAACAGCCCGCGGCCCATCATCACGAACCACAACCGATTCGCGATGTTGTTGGCGAACGCCTTGTTGCCGGCCGTCGGCAATTCCGTGGCGAGGAACTGCGTCGCTCGGAAACGGGGCGTGCCGGGGAAGTTGGTCTTCTTGTCGGGTGGGACGAGATACTCCTCGTTCTTCTCGAAGGTCGGGATCTCAATCTCTTTGCCGCCGGGGACTCGCGGGCCGGTGGTTAGAGAGACTTTGTCGAACACCGAACTGAAGTCAGTCTTCTTCGTCAGCACTTTCTCTCCGATGGCCGGAAACTTCAGGTCGCTGCGGATGAACGTGTTTTGATAGACCGTGTAAAGCCCCTGAAAATCGACCTGCTTGTAACTCTCAATGAAGAGATGGTTGTGGCACTGAGCACATTGCAGATCCATGCCGAGGAATAACCGGCCGACGTCGCGAGTCAGTCCCGGATAGTCGGTCTCCTGCTGGCCGACTTTGTCCAATCGCTTGGTGTGAAAGAACGCCGCCCCGCGAATCGCCTCATTGTTGGGATCGGGATCGAGGATCTCGCGGACGAGTTGGTCCCACGGCTTGTTGGACTCGAACGACGTCTGCAAAAACTTCGTCCATTCGGAATTGTCGCCGCGCCGCTCCATCAACATCGCGTGAAACAAGTCCTGCATCCGGCGCGAGTAATCGCCGCTGGCCAACAATGTGTCGATGAGCTGCACCCGCTTGTTGGCCTCTTTGCTGTCAAGAAACGTTGTTGCCTCTTGCCAAGAAGGAATGCGACCAGCCAGGTCGAGATAGGCTCGGCGCACGAACGTCGCATCGTCGCTGGCGGTCTCCAGAGGCGCATCTTTCGAGGCCGCCGCAATCAGAGCATCGATGCGTGCCGGAAGCTCATCGGCAAATGCAAACAACGAGTAATCGGCAACCAGCACCATCCCCAATGCCAGCCAGAGAGAAATTGAGAGGCCAGCGGTGCGAGTTGTTCGATGGCTCGCAGACATGAGCGTTGTGTCCGAGATCGAGGAGGCGGGCGGGTGAAAACGGGCGGGAACTCTCGCTCTTAGTAACCCCATCGACGGGGCCAATTCGCCAAACCCGACCCGATCAATCGGGTCACCTAGAGCGATCGTGCTCAATACTCTTAGACGGTTCTCCGTTCGCAAACAAGAGGCGGCATGGCATCTGCCAGGCAACCGAGTGCTGCGTCACAACTAAGAATTGGGGTTCCGCAAATCAGCCGCAGGGCGCTAGCCCGGGTTCGGACGGAATAAACGGCATGAACCGGGGCTAGCGCCGCGCGGCTAGTTTTCGGAATGCTGATAGTTGATTGCCAATTTGTCGGTGACTTCACCAACGCGAATCCCAGTTGCCGGATGAAGGTCTGACCTCCGCCAGCAATCCGGTCGAGACTGCTTGTGGCAACACGAGCGCCGATTCCGCCGACGCCGCGAAGAAATCGCGGCGAGTAAAATTAATGGAGCAGGAGTTGTCATTGAGCATGATGACGTCTCGCTTAGTTCGTGCTGCTGAGTTGTCCGGCTGGACGGTGATGTTCCTTGATCTCGGCTTCGCGCCGCGCGGCCTCGGCTTGCAGCTTGGCGACAATCTCAGGGTGCTCGGCGGCGACGTCTTTGGCTTCGGTCGGATCGGTGGCCAAGTTGTAAAGCACCTGGCCAGTCGCGGCGGTTTCGCTCTTGGCGGCTTTGTTCTTTTTGGCCTTCCCGTTGTTCGCGGGAGCGGCCAGCATGAGCTTCCAGTCTCCTTGACGAATCGCGGCCAGCGTTTGGTTCGCAGAGAAGTAGAGATGTGTGTCGCGCACCGGGCCGGCTTTCGGATCGAACATCAGTGGCGTGATGTCGCGGCCATCCAGGATGCGATCTTTCGCGGGTTCGACTCCAACGAGCTTCGCAAACGTCGGCAGCAAGTCGATGTTGCCCGCGATCTGATTGCAGGTGGTGCCCGCCGGGATGCGGCCCGGCCAGCGCATCATGCACGGTTCGCGCACGCCACCCTCGAATTGAGTCCCCTTCTTGCCTCGCCAAGGAGCCGCCGAACCCGACGCCGCTCCGTTGTCTGACGTGAAGATGACCAGCGTCTTCTCGTCGAGTTGCAGTTCCTTCAGCGTCCGCATGATCTCGCCGACTGACCAGTCGAGTTCTTCGATCGCATCACCCAGCAGTCCGCTGCCGCTCTTGCCACGAAATCGATCGGAGGCTGCGAGCGGGACATGCACCATCGTGTGCGGGAGATAAATGAAGAACGGATCGGCCTTGTGCTCGCGCATGAATTTCGTGGCCTCGGCCGTGTATCGCTGCGTGAGCGTCGATTGATCGGCCGGATACTCGACGACCTCTGTGCCGCGCATCAGGGGCACCGTGTGCTTGATCGCTTCGGCCCGCGCTTTCTCTTCCGTCATCCCTTCTCGAAAGACACAGTCCTTCGCAAACCGAGCGTGCTGCGGGTCGATCGTCATGTCGTTGCTGTACGGGATGCCGAAGTACGAATCGAAGCCCTGCTTGGTCGGCAAGAACGGTTCGCGATGGCCGAGGTGCCACTTGCCGATGCAGATCGTGGCGTAGCCCTTCGGCTTCACGATCTCCGCCAGTGTGACCTCATCCGAATGCAGGCCGATCTGACTTCCGGGAAACAGCACGCCGGGGATCGAGACGCGCGCGTTGTAGCAGCCGGTCAGCAAACAGGCGCGCGACATCGAGCAAACTGGCGTCGCGTAGAAACTGGTGAACTTCATCCCCTCGGCCGCGAACTGGTCGAACTGGGGTGTCTTCACTTTCGTGTTACCGAACGGTCCGATGTCACCGTAGCCCATGTCGTCGACAAAGATCAGCACGATGTTCGGCTTTGAAATCGGCTCGGCCGCGCGACTGCGGCTGCCGAGAGATATCAGACACAGTCCAACCATCAGCAAAATCGTGGGGCGCATCGGAGCCATCCTCTTGGGTTATTGATCGGGTGAAATGGAGTCATCCGCGTCATCGAACTTAGCCGCGCGGCTAATGGTCGGAGTTCGGATCGTACCCCTTCTTCCCGTAGACGGGGCGTGGGGTCGGTGGCGGTGGAGTGACGCCCGCATCGCGCATCACGCGGTGGATCGCGTCGATGGTCTCGGCGGACGGTTTGAAGTTGCCGGGACGAAACCCTTCGGCGATCAACAGCGGAGACCAACCGTATTTGTTTTTGCGGTTCCAGACATCAAGCTTGGCTCCCTTGTCTGTGAGAAGTTGCACCATCTTCGGCAGGCTCTTGTAGGCGGCACCGTGCATTGCCGTCTCACCATTCTGGTCCACTGCGTTGACGTCAGCACCGAGGCTCAGCAGGTATTCGACGGCAGCCAGGCATTCCGCTTCGGTGCCGGCTTCTTCGGTCGGCGCGAGCGTGCCGATACCGGCGGCGGCCATCAAAGGCGTGCAGCCGTCTTTGTTCGACAGCGACGGATCGGCCTTCAGTTCCACCAGCAATCGCAGGTATGCCATGTCCGCCGTTTTCGATGCCAACAGAAACGGAGTCGCGCCGGTCATGCTGAGCTTCCCACGGCCGGAGTCCCCTTTTGCCAGTCGCGTGTTGACATCAGCTCCGTGAGCGACCAGCTCGCGAACAAATTGCAGGCTGGTCACGTTACCGGATCCGTCTGGTGGAGGCTGACCATCATCACTATCGCCGCGATTCGGTTTGCGGACCCACGTCAACATGTGCAGTGGAGTAAACCCGGAACGTTGATCGTTCGGATCCGCACCCGCTTTCAACAACGCGACGGCGAGTTCGTAATGCGCGTTCTCGACGGCCAGCAACAGCGCACTCGTGCCGTTGACGGGTGCCCGTCCGCCACCCGCTTCCGTCTGGATGGATTCGTTTGCATCGACGCCGGCCTTCACCAGCGTCCGCACGACGGCGATCCGTCCTTCTCGCGCGGCGAACAGCAGCGGCGTGAAACCGGACTTCACTCGCGCCTTCACATCGGCACCCGATTTAACCAGCAACTCAACGACGTCGGCATATCCTGCGGCGGCGGCCCACATCAGCGCGGTCTGGCCTTTGCGATCCTTCGCCTCGACCTTGGCACCGGCGTCGAGCAACGCCTGCACCGGCTCCACACGTCCGGTCCGAGCAGCCGTCATCAGCGCGGTTTCGCCACCACGCAACGTGGTGTTCGGGTCAGCTTCCGCCGCAAGCAGCAGGCGAACCAGCTCACCGTTTCCGTTCGTGCAGGCGAGCGACAACGGCGCGACGCCATAACGGTTCTCCACCTTCGCGTTCGCCCCGGCCGCGAGCAGCCGTTTGACCGTCTCCACATCGTCGTGATACGCGGCCCAATGCATCGCGGTCATGCCGTCCACCTGCGCGGCATTCACGTCGGGTTGTTGCTTCAAGACTTCACGGACGCGGGACCAATTGGCCTTCTCAGCGGCATCAGCCAACAGAGTCTCAGCCGCGTTCGCCAAAGGGACGACGCAGAAGACGAGACCAACAAGGATCGCTGCCGTTGGAACTGTTCGGCCCGAACGAGCAGCCACAAACTCGCCGAGGGCATCGCGCCGAGAACTCGATGTCACACGACCGCTCAGCCCTGAAAGGCCGAAACGGTTTTCAATCCCAAGCCAATCGTTCATCAAATTCGACACCGTGATGTTTGAGACTCTCTCAAAGCTCGTCCGGAAACGTCACCTTCCGCATTTCGAAGATTCGCCACGCGGCGCGAGCGGATTAGAAGAATCCACCACCATTGGCACTGATGCCACGACCGCCTTGAGGCAGGCGGTTGATGGGGAAGCGCGTGACGATATTTTCGGTGGGGGCGGCAAGGCTGTCGAGGAATTGGACCAGATCGCCTCGTTCATCCTGCTTGAGTGCTCGGAACGCTTCGGCCGAGCGTTGACCTTCGCCGCCGTGCCACTGAATCGCTTGTTCGAGCGACACCGCGCGGCCGTCGTGCAAATACGGAGCGGATGAGGCGACGCCCCACAGTGGTGGCGTCCGCCATTCCTGATGGATGTTCGTCGTGACGTTCTTCACCAACTCGATCGACAGCGACGGTCCGGAATATTCACCCGGCATGAGCGTCGTGTTCTCTTTGAGTTCCGGCATCGCCGGCAGAGGATCGGACAGGCCCGGCCCCATGTCGTGCAACAACAGATCGCTGTAGAGGCCGGCCGCCGGACCGACATCCCGCACATGACAGATCGCACAACCAACTTTCTCGAACAACACCGCGCCCCGTTGAACCGACTTGGCTTGTTCGAGCGATTGCGCCCGAGCACTCTGCGGCGCCGGCAAGCTGGCGACATAGGTCGTCAGTGCGTCGCACTGCTGCTGATTCAGATCGAGCGCGGGGTTTGGCTGGCCACCATTGAGCGCCACCTGAATCTCTTTCGCGGTTGTTGGCAGCTTGACTCGCCGAGACTGCTGGTGGCCCGGCACGGTCAAACCCACCTCGGCGGCGCAGGCGGTCATCACGAATTCCTGCAACGAGGCCATCTGGCCGCGCCAGCCGAAGCGGCCGATTTCTCCGCTGGATGTTTGAGAAACTCGGCCCGTGATCAGCGGCGCGTGTTCTTTCTTTTGTCGCGCGGCCAGCTCCACGATCGCCGCGTCAGGGATCGAGTCAATCAATCCCGCTCCGAACAACGACGTCGTGTTCCGTTCGGTCACGCGCATTGAGCGACCTTCGGAGCGAAACGTGCCGGGCTGCGTCTCCAGTGGGCTGGATGGTTTTGCGAGTCCGAACGGGAACACTGTGGCTGCGTTGGGCGAGCGGCTGCCTTGATCAATCATCGAAGCTGGCAGTCGCTTCGTGAGCCAATGTTGGTATTTGGGATCAGAGGCCGAATGCGGATCATCCGGAGTTGTTGCATGGCGATGCAGCATGACGGAGGTCGTGGTCGCGAGATCGGGATGCAGTTGCTGCCTGCGATTCCGTTCGCTCTCGCTGGGTGTTGCGACTCGCAACGGTACTCCGTTGCGACCGACAAGGTGCAGCAAGCGGACGTTTTTGTTGTTCCCTCCCCCACCGCCAATGCCTCCGCTGTCATGACAAGCAACGCACGACACGTCGTTGTACATCGGGCCCAAGCCGTCTCCGCCCTGCGCGGACTTCGCATCGGACTTGCTCCAGTCGCGCACGAACAACTCGCGGCCAGTCTTCTCTCTCTCGATCCGTTCGGCGAGCGGCGTGCTGGCGTCGTGAGCGACCGCGTTTCCTTTGCGAATGCTGGCGGCGATCGTGGAATCGCACCAGATGCCGAACAGCAATACTCCCGACCCAAGGCCGAGAACCAACGCACTTCGCCGAGCTAGCCGCGACATCGCGAAACTCCGTGAACAACGGACTGATTAGTCATCGAGAAGAACGTTCGCATTAAACGCCACCGACCTTGTGTCGGTGGTTCCCGCGCTTCTGCACTACGCAAATCCATCGGCATCCAAGGGAGTGCAGAAGCGCGGGAACCACCCTGACAAGCAGGGTGGCGGTATCAATCGACCGTCCCGAAAGGCGGTGGGAGTCTACCGC
>SXKJ01000182.1 GCA_005778115.1 Planctomyces sp.
GGGTCTCGATGACTCGACCCACCCTACGCCTCCGGCAGGTCATTTCGTCGGTGCGTTCTTGAGGTACTTGTTCAGACCCTCGGCAGTCAGCGACACCGGTGCTCCGCTTTTCGGAATCTCGACGTCCGCCGTCCACAGAATGCTGTTGACCAGGAATCGCCGATAGCCTTCCTCGGCCAAGCTGGCGTGCAGGTGAGTCCCGGTAAAAGTGAAGGAGCGGCCGCCATTCACGCGTTGGTATAGCCACGCGACGATCGCCTCATCGTTTAGCTCCTGGCTGGCGGCTTTCGGCGAAACCGTGCGGAGCAGCGGAGTCATCTCGTGCATCTCTGGCACGAATCGCAATTTGAAGAGGTAGCCATCATCAATCTCGAACGGCGTGACGCCTCGACTCGTGGGATGCTCGGCAAACGTCGCGTACTTGTGGCCCCAGTGGGCTCGTTGCGAGTGCCCTTTCTCCCACGCGGCTCCCATCAAGTCCCGCATCCGATCGCCAAGACCCTTCGGTACGTCGACGAACTGATGCAAGCCGACGAAACCGACTCCTTCATCCGCCAGCTTCCGCACTTGAGCCATTCGATCCGCCGCGAGCAACTGATGCTTGTCGCCACCATCGAACAGAAACACGACCGACTTCGCCCCGGCCAACGTCTCCGGCTTCTTCGGCCAGTCGAGCGAGAGCACCGAAGCGACTCCGGGCGATTGATTCAGCAAATCACGGAGCACCGCACAGCCTGCGACGTATTCGTGCTCGCCCGGCTTGAAGACATTTGAGCCGGCGATCAGCACGATCTTCGCCAGCTTGGGATCAGTTGGCAGAGCTTCAATCGAACCGGGCTCTTCGGAACGCAGTGGAATCGCCCCGACAAACAAACTCGCAAAAACAAACAATTGAAAAGATCGCGTACATCGCATGAGGTTGCTCCGTTCGAGTGTGAATGGCCCGGTCCATGTAGCGGCCGGGCACACCGCACTCTGACGAGTGCGGCTACGGGTTATTTTCCAAAAGTGTCATTGGCCGCTTTGACGAACGCGCCGTGGCTCTTACCGCCGTCGCCGGGGAAGCCGGCGTGTTGGACGAGGAAGACGGTGATCAACCCGCGCTGTGGGTCAATCGTCATGTTGGTGGCGAGCGCTCCGCCGTGGCCGAAGGTCTTGCCATCTGTGGCCCAGCCAATGCCGTAGCCATTTGTGACCGCATCGCCCGTTTGCTTGCTGGCCATCGTCTTGAGTGCCTCGGCGGAGAGATATCGCTTGCCATTCAGCTCGCCGCCATTGAGCAACATGCGACAGAACGTCGCGACATCGGCTCCCGTCGAGAACAACCTGCCGGCCGGCATCGGATAGCGATTGTCCCGTTTGCTCAATGGGTAGGTGAGCTGCGAGATCGTCGTCTCTTCGAGCTTTGTCTTATCGGCGTTCGGCTTGTACGGCTTCGCGAGCCGCGAGACTTGCTCCTCGTTGGGCCAGAAGGTCGTGTCCTTCATCCCCAGCGGTTTGAAGAGCCGCTGATCCATGAAGTCCTCGTAGCTCATGCCGCTGACGACTTCGATGATCCGTGCTCCCGTGTTGATGCCGGCGTTCGAGTATTGGTATTTGCTCCCCGGCTCGTGCGTCAGCGGAGTGGCCGCGTAGCTGAGCACCGCCGCTTTGAGCGGCAGGCCGTCGAGCGTCGGGGTCTCTGTCGCCGACTTTAACGGCATTCCGCTGGTGTGAGACATCACATCGCGAACCGTCACCAGCCGTGACGGTTTCTTGAGCTCGGCTCCGTTCGCGCTCGCCACTTTCAATTCTTTGAATTCCGGCAAGTACTTATCGATCGGATCGTTGAGCTTCACTTTGCCCTCATCGACCAGCAGCATCAGTGCTGTGCCGGTGATCGGCTTGCTCATCGACGCGATCCAGAACACCGAGTCCGGCTTCATCGCCTGCTTCGCGCCAACGTCCATGAATCCGACGGTCTCCAAGCTGAGCACTTTGTCTTTGTTCGCGACGACCGTGACGGCCCCGGCCAGCGAGCCGCTATCAACGAACGGCTGCAAGGCGCTCGACACATTCGGCTCGGCCGCCGACACCGAAAGACCGATCAACAACCACAGACAGAAAGAAGAAAACAGCCGCACGCTCCTGCTCCTGGAAGAGGGGTTTCATGGAGGCACGAAACTTAGGCGACCCACAAAACAATCGCCACTGCCAGCAATTGCTCGGCTGATGGCTGTCATTTCAAAATCGAAAGTCCAAAAGGTTTGGGAAAACAGCCATCAGCTTTCAGCCCACAGCCATCGGCCGGACAGTCACCACGGTCGCGGTTCCGTGAACACGAACCGTTCACGCAAAACACGACAGAGATCGAAATCCATGAGCAACTCGCGCGCGGCGACCGGTTCACGAGTCAGCCGCAATCCACACGACCAAGCCAGCAGGCCGATCAGTTGTTCGGCGGACACCCCTTGTTGTCTCAGCGTCGCGAGCCGCGTATCGCCGTGCCGCTTGGCCAATCGGCGACCATCCGATCCGACGACCAGCCGGACGTGAGCGAACGTCGGCGGCATCCAGTCAAATTCATCGTAGATGTCGAGCTGTCGAAACGTGCTCGGTAAGAGATCGTCACCGCGCAGTACTTCGGTGACTCCCATCGCGTGATCGTCGCACACCACCGCGAGTTGATAGGCCACCGAGCCGTCCATCTTGCCGACGACGAAATCGCCAAGATCACGTCGCACGTTGGCTCGCTGTGGCCCCGCCAAGCGGTCCTCGAATTCGATGTCTCGATCAGTCGTGCGAAATCGCCACGCGAACGATTGGTCGCCCAAGTTCACCGCATCCAGTGCCGAACGTCCCGCGCACGTTCCCGGATAGATCGCTCCTTCATGCTCGACATGCGGCGCGCTCGCGGCGGCTTCGATGTCGGAGCGAGTGCAAGTGCAGGGATAAACTCGTTCGTCACGCTGCAAACGAGACAACGCCTCGCGATACACGTCGATGCGTTCGGTCTGCACATAGGGTGCGTGCGGACCGCCGATATCCGGGCCTTCGTCCCAATCCAGACCCAGCCACCGCAGATCATCAATCGCCTGCTGAGCCGCCCCCGTCTTCACGCGCGGGGAGTCGATATCTTCGATCCGCAATATCAACCGACCTCCGCGCGAGCGAATCGACAACCACGCCAACAAGTAGGTCCGCGCGTTGCCGACATGCTGCGCTCCGGTTGGCGAAGGTGCGAGACGACCGGTGGGCCGTGCGGGTTGCCGAAGGGCAGATTGTGTTGATTCCATGACTTGCCACCATCGGGAATCGGACGGCCGTTGATCGAGTTCGTCGTGAACTGCTTAGAATGCGTCTCATTTGTTGTGTTGGCTGGCACGATTCCGGTTGAGATTGCACAGCACAGCGATCGAATCCTACGGGCTATTGCATCGTTTTTCCTGCCTCGTCCGAGCATCCCCCCCCGGCGGTACGACGGTTGCTGGTTCATCCAACGTGCGGTCATACTGCGCTCCGACATCGGCCCCAGTCTGATAGGCATCACCGTCGAAAAGCACTTCATTATCCAGAGCCAATTCCAGCAATCAACATGTCCCAAACTCAAGAGCCAAACGGTTCCTCGGCAGAGGTTGAAGTCCAGTTGCTTGACCCGGACGTCGGCTCGCCGATCAAATCCTGGCGATTTCAAGGTCTGCCAAAAATCACGATCGGCCGTGCGGAAGACTGTTCCGTGGAAATCTTTGATAGGCAGGTGTCACGCCTGCATGTCTTGCTGACCGTCTGCGATGGCCAGTGGGTGTTGAAACCGTTGGGACGCAACGGAGTGCTGGTGGATGGCCAATTGATTTCGGAAATGCCGATCAATCGAGAGATCACCTTTCGGCTCGGTCCACTGGGACCAAGCCTGCGATTCAATCTGGCTGCCGAGAAGAAGCAAGATTTCATGCAGACACTCTGTTTCGATCCCGAAACGATGCCGTTCTTTCAACTCGATCAATCCAAACTGCAAGCCGAAGTGAGCGAGATTGCCAACGACGATTTCTTTCAAACACTCCAGAAGAAGGCCAAGGACTTGCGTCGCCAACGAAAAGAAATCTGAACCGTAGGTTGGGACTCTGTCCCGACCAGTCCGAGCTGTTTTCGCCGATCGGATCGGGACAGAGTCGGAACCGACTTTGGACACGCACCACGAGGACCATCACTTGCCAAAGATCATCTCCACGCACTCGTTTCGCGGAGGCACCGGGAAGTCAAACACGACAGCCAATCTCGCCGTGCTGGTAGCTCGCGCCGGGTATCGAGTTGGCATCATCGACACCGACATTCAATCGCCGGGCATCCATGTTCTGTTTCGATTTGGCGAAGAGAAATTCAAGAAGTCGCTCAATGACTATCTGTGGGGAAAGTGTCCGATCGAGGCAGCCGCACACGACGTCACGGCGAGCGCGATCGGCGACATCACTGAAGGCTCAGAGCGGCCTCGGTTGTTCTTGATTCCCTCCAGCCTCAAGACCGGTGAGATCGCCCGGATTCTTCGCGAAGGCTACGACGTTGCGCTGTTGAACGACGGGTTTCAGGATTTGTTGAAGCGATTGAATTTGGATTTCCTCTTCATCGACACGCACCCTGGCGTCAACGAGGAGACGTTGCTGTCGATCGCGAGCTCGGACTTGCTGATCCTCATCGTGCGTCCTGACCAGCAAGACTTCCAAGGGACCGCCGTGACCGTCGAACTGGCACGCAAGCTGGAAGTGCCGGAGATGTTTTTGATCCTCAACAAAGTTCCGCCGGGCACGGACCATGCCGCACTGAAGGAGCAAGTCGAAGGGATGTACAAGGCCGAAGTCGCGGCCCTGTTGCCGCTGAGCACGGAGATGGCTCGCATGGCTAGCGGAGACATCTTCTCGAAGCGCTTTCCCACTCACCCACTTTCATAAGAATTGCAGGCGGTTGCGAAGCGCCTCGTGCAGTAACCGGTCCTCGCCCCCACGCTCGTTGTCAGCCATCCATTTGAGCGGAGAAGAATTCACATCGTGACGACGACTTCCAATGACGCTGATCTTGATCTGCTCGTCGGCCGCATGAAGGCCGCCGCCGCGCCGCTGCGCGAAGTGTTGCGAGAGATTCACGCTCGCTTCTCCAGTCACAGCGACGGCAAGATCGCGGACTACATCCCTGAATTGGCCAAAGCCAACCGAGACTGGTTTGGCATCAGTATCGTCACGGCCGACGGCCAAGTTTTTGAAGTGGGTGATTGCAAACAGGTCTTCACGATCCAGTCGATCTCCAAGCCGTTCGTGTACGGCATGGCGCTCGAAGACCACGGGCTGGAGCACGTCCTATCCAAGGTCGGCGTCGAGCCAACCGGTGAAGCCTTCAACGCCATCGTGCTGGACGAAGCCTCGAATCGCCCTTTCAACCCGATGGTCAACGCGGGCGCGATCGCCACGGCCGACCTCGTGAAGGGGAAAGATTTTCCAGAGCGAGTCACTCGGCTGCTGAGCATGTTCAGCAAGTACTGCGGCCGGGACGTTTATATCGACAATTCAGTCTTCATGTCCGAACGGATGACCGGACACCGAAATCGAGCCATCGGTCACTTGATGCTGAACTTCGGCATGGTCGGCAAGGAGATCGAAGAATCGTTGGAGTTGTACTTCCAGCAATGCTCGGTGCTGGTGAGCAGCCACGACCTCGCAATGATGGGAGCCACTCTCGCGAACGGCGGCGTGAACCCGATCACCGGCCAGCGCGCCATCGAGCAACGCTATGTGAAGTACTTGCTCAGCATCATGTTGTCGTGCGGCATGTACGACTACGCCGGAGAGTGGGCCTATCGCGTCGGCATCCCTTCCAAAAGCGGAGTTGGAGGCGGCATCGTCGGCGTCATCCCCGGCCAGTTCGGCATCGGCATCTTCTCACCCCCACTGGACGCCAAGGGGAACAGCGTCCGAGGCATCCTCACCTGCCGAGAACTCTCCGAACGCTTCGGCCTCCATGCCTTCGAGTCTGGCTACACCGGCCAACGACTCAGCGATCTGCTGACGCCAGCCAGACGGAATTGAGGGAACGACTTCGCTCGTCGCGAGGGGACTGGAGGCCGTTCAGATCCGCATTGGCACTCCACGATCAGCCATGTACCGCTTCGTCTCGGCGATCGTGTACTCGCCGTAGTGGAAGATGCTGGCGGCGAGCGCGGCGCTGGCGTGGCCTTGCGTGACCGCCTCGAACAAGTGCTGCGGACTGCCCGCTCCGCCGCTGGCAATGACTGGGATTTTCACGGCATCGGCGACCGCGCGAGTGATCTCCAAGTCGTAGCCGTCTTTCGTGCCGTCGGCATCCATGCAAGTGAGGACAATCTCGCCCGCTCCGAGCCGTTCGACTTCGCGAGCCCACGCCACCGCTTCGAGCCCGGTCGCGATTCGGCCGCCGCTGATGTGAACGTCCCAAAACTCGTGGCCGTCCTTCTGCACTCGCTTCGGGTCGATGTTCACGACCGTCGCGCAACTGCCGAACTTGCGAGCCGTCTCGGTGATCAGTTCTGGCGTGCGCACCGCTGCCGAGTTGATGCTGACTTTCTCCGCTCCTGCCTGAATCAGTTGCGTGACGTCGTCAATCGTGCGGATGCCGCCGCCGACCGTGAAGGGCATGAAGATCGTGTCGGAAACTCGCCGCACGACATCGAGCATGATCTGCCGCGCCTCGTGGCTGGCGGTGATGTCGAGGAAGACAAGTTCGTCGGCTCCCTGCTCTTCGTACCGAGCGGCCACCTCAACCGGATCGCCCGCATCGCGCAGGTTCAGAAAGTTGACCCCTTTGACGACTCGGCCAGCGTGAACGTCGAGGCACGGAATAATTCGCTTGGCAAGCATGATAGGTTGATTTCGTGGATCGTAGGATGGCCGCCCTCGGCCGTCCTGCAGTCTCGAAAAACAAAGACGGCCGAGGGCGGCCATCCTACTTACTCCGCAACCAACTGCACGGCATCGACGATGACGTAGCCGTCGGTGCCTGCGTTGCTGATGACGACTTTCGCCGGTTGCGATGGATCAAACCGAAAACTACCCAGCGAGCGGAAGCCGTCCTTCGTCTCCTTCTTCTGATCAAGCTTCACGGATTTCTCGCCGTCGGCGGAGGTGATCGACACGGGCACGTTTGTCGCGCGGTTTGGATTGACGGTGTAGGCGACGCGGACGTCGTACTTGCCGGGCTTCGGAATCTTGAACGTGAACTCGGCCCGGCATTCACCCTTGGCCGTGTTGTTGTCGTGGAGGTAGTCGGCTCCGACGAACCCGCTGGTCGAGGTGCTGTGAGTCCAATCGCCGGTCAGTTTCGCGTCCGTGTTGTCGATAACGAGACCGAGCAGCTTTGTGGCGTCGATGCCGGGCGTTCGCTTCGGGCCGGTCCAGTCGAGGACTTGTTCGTCGGCCAGCAGTCGTTCGCGCAGCTTCGCGTACGGCACGTCTTGCACCGTGCTCTTGGCATCGATCGCCATCGCGGCGGCGGTTGCCGTTGATTGGCCGAGAACCATGAAGACCGGTTCCATGCGGATCGAGCCGTAAGAGATGTGCGAGGCCGCGAGGCAAACAGGCACCAGCAGGTTGGCGCATTGCGACTTCTTCGGCACGAGGCTGCGGTAGGAGATTGGATACGGGCTGAATCCGCCGACCTGCACGTCCCCTTCGTTCCAAACTCGACCGTCCTCCGCATAGCGCTGCGTGTTGTGCGAATCCATCGTGTAGGCGGCGAGCCCCACGGGATCTTCGGCGACGACACGGCCTTGGCAGTTGTGCTGCGTCATGACGTAGTCGGAGATCATTCGCCGAGCTTCCCGCACATAAAGCTGATGCGGCCAGTTGTCGTTGTCGGTGAATTCGTCTTTCGCCATGCCCAGACGCAGGAAGTGCGAACGCACGGATTCGGGAACGCGAGGATGATTCGCCAGCGACCACAGCAAACCGCTGGTGTAGCTGATGTGCTCTTTGTAGATCCGCTCGCGAGTCGCGTAGTCTCCGTCCGGGTAATCGTAGTTCGCGCCGATGAAGTCGGTGCTGATCGCGAAATTGTTGTTCGTGTCGGTCTTTCGATTCGGCATGAAGATTGGGTTCCACGGAATGCGTGTGTCTCCCGCCTCGCAGTTGCGGAAGAGCAACTCCCAGCGCTTCTCGTCATAGTCGGCGGGCTTCGGCCACGCTCGGCGGTTCTCGGCCACGTCGGTCGTGCAGAGCCGCAGGTTGTAGGTCTGTACGCGACGATCCTCGGCTCCTTCCTCGCCCGGATCTCCGGCTTGAACCAACGGAAGGAGACCGCTGGTCGGATCGCCTGGCTTCACGAACGGATCGACCGCCTTGATGAATTGATGGTGCTTCGCGTTCTTCGTCTGCACGCCATTGAGCATCTCGTCGTACTTGGCGTTCGCTTCGCGACCGACGTGGTACGAGACTCCCGCCTTAGCCATCAAGTCCCCTTCGTAACTGGCGTCGATGAAGATGGTGGCCGTGAATTCCAATCCCCCCTCAAGCCGAATGCTGCTGATCCGGTCGCCCACTTTGATGACGCCGTTCTTCAAATCGAGTCGCCCGGTGACGACCGGCACCTTGGCCTCTTTGAGCATCTCGCGAAAGATCGCCTCGGCCACATGCGGCTCGAAGGTCCACATCTCCGTCTCGCCCGCCTGGCGATTGCTGCGATAGTTCTCGCGCTTCTCCCATTTCCAAGAGTCGTCCTTGCCGTAGTGCTCAGCGACGCGGCGATAGAACGATCGGGACAACCCGCCAATCGCGGACTTGTTTCCGATGTCCGTCGCACCTAGTCCGCCGGAAGTCAGCCCGCCGAGATGCTTCGACGGCTCGATGAGCACGACCGACTTCTTCATCTTCGACGCTTGCACCGCCGCGACGATCCCGCCAGAGGTGCCGCCATACACGACGATGTCGTAGGGGGGACTTTTGGTGGCGACGTCCGCGGCACGGACAACGTCCATGATGCTTGATATGGTCATGCTCAACGACAGGACTAGCACAAGAGGGTGACGCATGTTTGATGTTCTCCGACGAAGCCGACTGGGGTGTCTCGTCACAGTTGCAGGAAAATCTCATGAGACAAATTCATCCGCACACTTTGTGGCTGGGCCATGTTGGCGATGTTCGCGACTGGCGAGCGGTGTTTGATGCGGGCATTCAAGCGATCATTGATCTCGCGGGCAACGAAGCCCCGGTGGTCCCGCCTCGAGATTTGACTTACCAGCGCTTCCCATTGCTCGATGGAGCGGGAAATCCCGATTGGCTGCTCAAACTCGCCTGCCACACGGTCGCCGATTTGCTCTGCGCCGGCGTTCCTACATTGGTTTATTGCAGCGCTGGCATGAGCCGTTCGCCGACCGTTGCGGCGGCGGCAATCGCGATGACGACGAACCGATCGTTGGATGACGCTTTGAGCTTGGTTCGTCAGGCAGGCGATCTCGATGTCTCGCCTGCGCTTTGGGCTGCGATCGGAAGCTGCGTCACGGTCCATGAGACCGATTGAAGCAGGCAAGTGAGATACAACGAAACGCAAAGGCACGAAGACAGTTTTGGTGTCTTCGTGCCTGGATGTTTTTTGGATCTGTCGATCAGCACCGCCTATTTGCGAATGGTGTCCGCCTTCGATGGCAGAGCAGTACGGATTGGATTCTGGCCGGCACCTTTGAAGCTCGGTCCGGTGGCGGGTTTACTTGAGCCGGCATCGTCGTCGCTATCTCCGTCCGAATTGGCGGACTGAGGTTTAGTAATCACTGGCTTGGAGCTGGCCGTGCTGCTTCCGTCCGTGGCTTTCCAGGAGGCGACGGACCAGTGGTCGAAGGTGTCGGCCACGCTGCCGCCGAGATCATCCAGCCAGCCTCGGAAAACTTTCGTGCTCACCCCTTCGTTGGCCACGACTCGTTGCAGCACGAAGCGGCGATTGGTCGCGACGTAGGCGAAGAACTTGCCACTTCCCAAACGGTCGTTGTCGCTGAGCAACCGCAGCAGCGCGGTGCGCGGCACATCGGCCGATGACTTCGGCAACTGGTCGAGCCATGCCATCAGCCAAATCGCCGAACCGTCCTGGCTGAGCACGGCGGTCATCGACAAGTCCCACTCTTCTTTGTTGTGGATCGCTTTGAACTGGAAGTCGTAGCGGCTGTCGACTTTGGTGGCTTCCAGGCCCATCGCCTTCAGCAGATTGCCGAGCTGCTCTTCGTTGATCTGTCCTGGCTTGACGACCTTGGCCGTCGCGTCCGTCTTCGGCGCGCTGGCCGATGCCGTCTTCACCGCGGGTGCGGGCGCGGGGTCAGCCGCTTGAGCGGACGAACCCAGAAACATGGCCGCCGTCGTAACGGCTCCTGCCCAGACTCCACTTCGCAGAGAGAATTTCATCACTCGACACTCCTTTGTCGTTTGTCGTTTGTCGAAAACCGCCACAAGTCGCGTCGCATTTGTGCCGTACCGCGACCGTCAGGGAACGGCCCGCTCCTTCGGCCGCTCCCTCCCGGTCGCGGTACGGATGAACGAATCGCGTCACTCTGCGGCAATCAGGTAATCCAGACAGATTTGGGACCACGTCTCGAACTGGTCGCGATCGCGCACCAATTCCGCAGGCGTGGCAAAGCCTGTCTGGATTATCGACTGTTCGCGGGGGCGAACTTGGGGCGCGTCCAACTCAAATATGTGAACGATTCCCAAGTGGACCTTGCCAACTTCGGTCAAGTCGTCGTTGATCAGCCCCACGCAGCGGTGGCGATAGCCGGATTCCAGGAAGACTTCTTCTTCGATTTCGCGTCGCATCCCTTCGAGGTATGACGAGCTGCCGGCATTCTCATCAATCGAGCTGATGTGCCCGCCGATCCCGACCGATCGCTTGCCGAGCAACCGCGACTCCCCCTGCCCTTTGTCGCGCCGATAGGAAAAAATCTCCCCGCCGCAGCGAAACACGCAGTAGGGGATGAGCTGCTTGAAGCTAGGGTCTTGCTCCATCTCATCGCGCGGGCGATAGCTGGTGTAGGCCGGATCGAGCAGCGTCTTCAAATACCGATCGGCGTTCGGGCTGAACCCTTGGAAGTATCCGACCTCGTGAAACAGCAGAGTCGGAACAACGAGCACTTGCTCGACAGTCGTGGCGATGGCGGTCATTTCAAAGTCCTCCTTGCAGAGTGTTGGTGAGTTACGAAAAGCGAGCTAGTTTGATGCGACCGATCGTTGCCGTGAAGTTCGCGGCGCGATGCTTGCTTGAAGATTCCTCGCGTTCCGACTTAAGTCGTTGGCGAGCGGGGCGGCGTCAGCCCCCCGGTTTGGCCGCGAGCGAAGTGAATCACTGGGGGGCTGACGCCGCCCCGCTCGCCAAGACGTCGTCATGGCGTCGTGTGTGAACAAAAAAGGGTCATCGAATGACAATTCGGCTGCTGATCAGCGCGTCTCGTTCGTCGGTGACGGTGAGAAACCAAACCCTCGCTTCGGCCGGAGCGGCCTCAGCCGTGATGTTGTCCCCCTCAATTGTGGCGGTGACTGCCTTCCAAGTCCGCTTGTTGATGGCATCGCCGTCGGTCGTGTAATGCAGTGCAGCTTGCTTCAGCTTGGTGGCAGATTTGACGGTGACTTGTACGCGGCCGTTTTGGATTTGGGGATCGGCAAGGCTCGGTAGCGCTGCTCCGCGGCCGAGATGGTGGTCGATGAACAGGGCGATCTCCGGTGGAGCCCATCCCGGCGGATGTCCGTGAGGCAGGTTGACGCTGACTCGCAACTGTTTCTTGGCGGGTACGGCATCGAAGCTCTTCATGTAGCTGTCGAGCGGGTACGCGAAGTCGTTCGTGCCGTTGACGAACAGGATCGGCATCGAGACTGCCGGCAGGTATTTCGAGGGATCCCACAAGGTGACCCAGCGCTGGCGTTGCTCGGCCGACATTTTTTCATACCGCGGCAGCCAAACGCTGTTGTCGTGCAGGAAGCCACAGCCATAGACCGGCACGGCGGCTTTGAACCGGCTATCGACTCCCGACACGATGCAGGTCAGATAGCCGCCCCAACTGATGCCGGTCACGGCTGTCTGTTCGGCATTCACTTCGGGGAAGCTGCGGATCAATGAGTGTGCTCGGATCGCTGCGGCAACGGCGTGATACGACCATTGCTCGGTGGGAGGCTTGTCGATGCTGCCGAACTTCTCGTCGTCCCCTTGGTTCGGCCCGCCGTCGGGCAACCGCGTGCGGTTGTTGGGTTGATGAGCATTCTGTCCCTCGATCGGACGGTGTCCGGCCAAATCCATCGCGATTGCTGCGTAGCCCCGTTTGGCCCACAGCTCGGCCCATTCACGAAACGCGGTGCCGCCGCCTCCATGAATGAGCACGACCGCTGGATATTTCTCGCCCCGCTTTGCGGTTTCCGAGAGCGTGGCTGGAGTCGCGTAGTACGCGAAGACGCGCGTTGCTTTCCCGCCGTAAGGCTCGCTCGTGTAGAAGAGCGACCGCACGCTGCTCTTCTCATCAATCCACTCGAATTTGGGTGGCTCACTGAGTTGTTTCAGATCCCAGGGCGTCGTCTCCGGCAGCCGAGCCGAACGGACAATCGCATCTGCCGCGGAAGCGATGAGCGGCACCGAGACGAACAACACGCAGAAAACCGAAACCTTCAATCGCCATCGCATTGTGTATCTACCTTTGTTGGCGTGGCATCGACGATCCGGCTATCGTTTTCCACCACTCCAGGAGAGGACCAAATGACCGGTGCAAGATTGTCATACTTGATCGACGGCAAACTCATTGATCAACCGCTGAAGGGGGAGGACGTGACCGTCGGCCGTTCTCCGCAGATGGGGCTGACCGTTCCCGAATCGGTGCCCGGCATCTCGCGTCATCATGCCACGATTCAAAAGCGGGGGCTGACGTGGTGGCTGGTGGATAACAACAGCCGGAACGGCTCGTTCATCAATCAGACGCGCGTGACCGAGGCGGAGTTACATCACACCGATGTGATTCATCTCGGCCCGTTTGAGATTCAATTCCTCGCACCAGAGCCTGTTAAAGCGACGTGGACCGCTTTAATGATGGGCTCGTTGGCGGAGCCGAATGTTGAGTTCGCCGATCGCGATCCTTCGCTAGTCAGCCGCACGATTGACCTCGCCAATTTTCGGGCGGGGAAGTCGATCGACGATGCCGCGCCGCTGCCGCTCTTCGCGACGTCGAAACCCACAAAGGTTGCGCCCACACCCGAACTGCAGTCCGGCAGCCGCCTCGCCGATCAGGCCTGGGCCATCGAACTCTTCAGCGAAGTCGGCCGAGCGTTGCAGGTCAGCACCGACCTCGACGAGATGTTTGAAACTCTGCTGACGTTGTTATTCAGCCAGGTTCCGGCGGAACGAGCGTTTGTCGGCTTAATCGATTCCGCGACCGGCGAAGTTCTGCCGCGTATGACTCGCCTGGCCGAAGGGTTACTGGGGCAATCGTTTCAACTCAGCCGCACCATCCTGCGCATCGCGATTGATTCACGACAGGCGCTGCTGGTGGAAGACACGATGGAAGACTCGCGCTTTCAGGAAGCGTTGAGCATCCGGCAGACGTCAATCTGTTCGGCGATTTGCGTGCCGCTCTATCGTGACGGACATGTTGAAGGCGTGCTCTACGTCGACACGCGAGAAAAAGAGGCTCCTCTGACAGCTCACCATCTGGAAATTACCACGGCCTTGGCGCTCTTCTTGGCGGTGGCTGTCGAACAATTTCGATTGCGAGAGAAGGCTTTTGCCGAGCAACGGCTGCGTCAAAGCCTGGCGCGATACAGCTCACCCGCCGTTGTCGATCGCATCCTGCAAGCAGGCGATGCCGGGCAGATGATCGCCGACAAAGAGGTCGTGACGGTGCTATTTTCCGACCTCAAAGGCTTCACGACGATGAGTGAAAAACTAACGCCGGCTTCGGTCGTGGAAGTTCTCAACGCCATCTTTACACGATTGACGGATGCCGTGTTTCAGCAGCAAGGGACGCTCGACAAATTCATGGGTGACGGCATGCTAGCGTTCTTCGGAGCCCCACTGCGTCTGCCCGACCATCCGCTGCGTGCGGTGCGTGCGGCTTGGGAGATGCTCACCGCGGTTGCCGAGTTCAATCAATCCAACCCAGATGCCGAACCGATCGGGATTCGGATCGGCATCAACACGGGAGACGTGATTGTCGGCGACATCGGCAGCATGACACGCAAGGACTACACGGTCATCGGTGATACGGTGAACGTCGCCAGCCGGCTGGAGTCATCGGTTGCTGGCACCAATCAAATCGCGATCGGGCCTCAAACCTATGAAGCCGTCCGCCACGAATTCACTTGCGAACCGCTCGAACCGATCCGACTCAAGGGAAAGACCGAGCTCGTGCAGCCGTACCGAGTCGTCGCCAACAATCGCAGGTGAGATCAGCGGGCAGTCGCTATCGCTGTTGATCCATCGGCACTTGGCTGAATCGAGGCGAATCGCTGAGGCTGGCGGCGAACTTGTTGAGAAACTCGCGGCAGAATCGCTGAGTGAAACGTGTGGCTCCGTCGGCGAGCAGATGATGCCCGTCCCAGAAATCTTGATCCGCGTTCCACTCGGTCGCGTCGAGGACAGGCACACCACAATCCTGAGTCATCGCCGCCAGGTAGTCATTGAGTGCTGCTCGAACTTCTGGCCGATACATCCCTCGAAACTCCGTCCCCTCCGGCATGAGGTAAAGCGCGGCACTCACGTCTTCTTGCCGGCAGACCTCCAACATTTGTCGCACCGCTCGATCACCGATATCGGTGACTTTCCAATCTGCAAGATTCGCCTCGTACTCCGCACGAGCCCGTTCAAATCCACTCCGGTATTCCTCGGCCGAGGCGACTTTGACTCCCTTGGCAAACGGCCGCCAACCCCAGGGTGTGAATTGCTTGGGGGACGCATTGCTTTGCACGTCAGTCTCGACCCAAGCCGGCGCGAAACGGCGAAGGACTCGGAGCCGCATTGATGACCAATGATCTGCCTCTTCTGAAGTCGCGACGGAATTCGGAGACCGCGTCGGCACGCTGTGGCCCGCGAGGCTGGCCAACTCCTCGGCCTGCATTCCGTGTGTCTTAATCGCGTAGTCTTCGCAGGAGTTGTCCGATTGGTTCAGGAGTGCCGGCAAAATTTCGATCATGACCGCCGCCGGATGAATGCCCTCGGCCAGAATCCTTCGCAAGTAAATCAACTGCTGTCGTGGCCCCACTCCCGCCATCGCGAAGTTGAAGACCATCGGCGTTCGATCGTTTGTCGCCAGATCTTGCCACAGATCAGGACGGATCCCTGCCGCCGGCCGCGAACTTCCCAAGACAAGGATGAGCGGTCGTTGAGGATTTTCTTTCATCCGCTCTCGCAACTTCGTCAGTTTGATCTCGTACAACGGATCGCGCACGGCGGTGCTGTCAGAACCGCCAATCATCGGCAGCCCAACCTGGATGCCGATGAACGCCAATAGGCCGCAGAGAAGCGTCACGCGAGCTTGTGCCTTCAGGTACCGTGCGCTTCGGATTCGATGATTCTTCATGGTCGAGTTGGCTCATCAAAACTGAAAATAGATAAACGCCTTGCCGGCAATTGGACGAATCAGGAGCGCCAATGACAGCACCATCGCGTATCCGGTCCCCATCATCGGAGCCGGCACTCGCTCGGCGAGCTTTCTCCACCATCCAGCTCCGACCAACAGATGACACGCCACCAGGACGGCCGTCAGGACCACCAAGCTTTGCTTCGAGTACGGCAGAGTCATGCCAAAATGAGGCACGACCAACCTCTCAAAGAAGATCGCTGCCGCCGAGAACGTGGTCGCTCGGAACAGCACCCATCCCAGAGAGACGCTCAAGAATGTCAGCGCCATGCAGCCCAACATTCCTGGCAGGCTCTGCAACCATCTGGCCAGGCGCGGGCGGCCCTGACATAAGTCTCGAAACGTGCGATGACCAATCAGCAACAACCCGTGCAGCACGCCCCAAGCCACGAAGGTCCAACTCGCACCGTGCCACAGTCCGCCCAGCGTCATCGTCAGCAATAGGTTCCGGTTTGTCTGCCAGGCTCCGCCGCGACTGCCTCCCAACGGAATGAAGAGATAGTCTCGTAACCAACTCGACAACGAGATGTGCCACCTGCGCCAGAAGTCGGAGATGTTGGTCGCCAGGTAAGGCATGTTGAAATTTTGAGCCAGCTTGAAGCCCAGCATGTGAGCCGACCCGATCGCCATGTCGGTATAGCCAGAGAAGTCGCAGTAGATCTGAATCGAATACGCCAGCATCGCCATCCACACGGCGCTGGTCCGATAGAGTTCAGGTTCCGCAAAGACCGGGTCCGCGAAAAACGCCATGCGATCGGCGATCACCAGCTTCTTAAACAGTCCCATCAAAAAGAATTGGACGCCAAGATTCAGACGTGCCCAATTCCAACGCTTGGGGCGATCGACCTGAGACAGGAAATCGCGAGCACGCACAATCGGCCCGGCAACCAGATGCGGAAAGAAGGTGATGAACAAGAGAAAGTTCGGCAAACTCCGTTCGGCCCGCACATCTCGTCTATAAACATCAACGGCGTAGTTGATCGCCTCGAACGTGTAGAACGAAATTCCGATCGGCAAGATGACGCTCAGCACCGGCAGAGACACCGTCGCTCCCGTCGCTTGCAATGCCTGCTCTAGTGATGCCAAAAAGAAATTGGCGTACTTGAAATAACACAGCAGCCCCAGATTGGCGGTGATCGTCACGCTCAGCAGCAGCTTGCGCCGCCGTGTGTCCGTGGAGGCATCCATGGCCCGCGCGATGCAGTAATCCAGGGTGCTCGACACGGCGATGATCGCCGCCAGCCAATGATTCCAACTGGCATAAAAAAAGAAGCTCGCCGCTAACAGCAGATAGACTCGCGCGCGTTGCCAAGGCATCACCCAATAAAAGGCAAACACCAGCACAAAGAACAGCAAATACTGCTGCGAACAAAAAAGCATGCCGAGACTCCGCCTCTACATGTCGCGACTTTAAGGAGCGGGAAACTAGGTAGCGTTAGTCTTTAACGTCAAGACCCTTCTTCACCCCGCAGACACGATACGGCCGTGAGATGCAACGTCGTTCACGCCATCGGCATGAGATTTTGGACTCAGATGTGTTGTCGGCTTCTGATCTTCGCTGCACTCGTCGATCCAGACGGCAACCATCAGACCGTGATACCAGATTGACCTGAGTCTCCCAGCCAGTGGATCAGACTCAGGGGCGCACGTTCCGCGCTCATCTTGATGCGGCAAAAACTAACGGAGATCAACCTTTTGCCGTAGTCATTTGCTCGGTGAATCACCCGTAGGCTCTTCAACGAAAAACCCTCACATCCTGCGCGGAAATGAGGGTCGTTGCAAGTCGTTGATATCGTTTGAGCAAAAGCCACCGCTCGGATTTGAACCGAGGACCTACGCTTTACGAAAGCGTCGCTCTGCCAACTGAGCTACGGCGGCGGATCGTCGCGGGGCCGCGACGTGGGGCGGGTTTATAGTCACTGAATTTCGGGAGGGGAAGCCGAACTCCGCTGCGGTTCGCCTCGCTCGACAACGCCGCGCGAATGCACACAATCCATTTCATTCGTCGCCGGACGACAAGGCCCCATTCACTTCGATCACGAGCCAATCAACATGCGATCCGCAATCACAATTTCTCTGGTTCCGGAAGCGTCCGGCGGGCCGTTTGTCTTCTGGCACGATTTAGTTGCCGGTTGTGCTCAGGCCGCAGAACTGGGATTCAATGCGGTCGAAGTCTTTCCACGTTCGGCGGCCGAGTTGGATGTGACGCTGCTGCGAAGTTGTCTCGATCGCCACGGCCTGAAGCTGGCGGCGATGGGAACCGGAGCCGGTTGGGTCGTGCAGAAGCTGCGATTGACCGATCACGAGGAAACGGTGCGACGTCGAGCACGCGAGTTCATTCGCGAGATCATCGACGTCGCGGGATCATTCGGAGCACCCGCGATCATCGGATCGATGCAAGGCCGCTCCGAAGGCACTTTCAGCCACGAACAGCATCTGGCCTGGCTGGCGGAAGCCTTGGATGAACTCGCGCCGCGAGCGGCCGAGCACGGCACAACACTGCTGATCGAACCGCTGAATCGTTACGAGACCAACTTGATCAAGTCGGTGGCTGACGGCGTGAAGTTGATTGGCTCGTTGAAGGCAGGCAACGTCAAATTGCTGTGCGACCTATTTCACATGAACATCGAAGAACGGGACATCGCCGCTACCTTGAACGAGGCCGGCCCGCTGGTCGGACACGTTCATTTCGCCGACAGCAATCGCCGAGCAGTCGGCTTCGGACACACTCCGATGTCGCCGATCATCTCGGCATTGCGACGCATCGGATATGAAGGCTATCTCTCCGCCGAAGTGCTGCCGTTGCCGGACTCCAACGAAGCCGCACAGCAAACGATCGCCAGCTTTCACGCGTGTGTGCCAAAGTAACCCGAAGCGTGAGTTTTTAAGTTGCGCATTTCGTGAGTCGCGAAGCGACGGCAGTGGATAGCCGTGGGCGTCAGCCCACGGAAACCGGGATTGCGATCAAGTTGAGCCGTGAAGCGGCAACAGAATCGAACGCTGCAAATCTGCCGCCGCTTCGCGGCACAACACAATCAAAGACGATCGAGATCCTTGGGCTGACGCCCAAGGCTATCTGCTTACGCTGCTACACAGCTCGAAATGCGCAACTTCAAAGTTGACTCGTCGAGTTACTTTCCGCTCGCCGCCAGCGCGATGTGATTCGCTTGCTGCGGGTCGGTCAGCGGGAAGTCATCGCGGAAGTGGACCCCTCGGCTTTCGGTGCGAGCAGCGGCGGCGGTCGCCATCAGCCGTGCAATCAGCAGCAGGTTTTGCAGTTCCCAGCCTTTGAGCTGCGTGAACTCGCGGATCGAAACGTAGCGATCCCAGAAGTCGATCTGTGTGAGCGCTTCTTTCAAGCCGGAGGCGTCGCGCGTGATGCCGACGTGACGCCCCATCAGACTTTGCAAGGAGTTCGTCAGGTCGGTCAGGTTGAGATCGTGGTCTTCTTTCATGACCGACATCGCGTCCGCTCGTAGAGGGTACGCGGCAAAGCTGTCCGGTTGCGCGAGGGCCAATTCCGAGGCTCCGCGTCCGCAGCGCAGGCCATAAACGAGACCCTCCAGCAAGCTGTTCGACGCCAGCCGATTCGCGCCGTGAAGCCCGGAGGACGTCACTTCCCCGGCCGCCCACAGGCCGGGCAACGTCGTGCGACCGTCGAGATCCACCGTCAGGCCGCCGATCATGTAATGCGCACCGGGCCGCACCGGAATCTGATCAGCCGTGATATCGAGACCGAACTCGGCACACACGCGGCCGATGTGCGGGAAGCGTTCGCGAACCAGTGGCTTGGGCAGGTGCTTTAGATCGAGATACACGCACGAGTGCTTCGTCTTCTCCATCTGCCGAGTGATCGCCAGGCTGACCTCATCGCGCGGAGCAAGCTCCAGTGAAGCGTGATAATCCCCCATGAAGCGATGGCCGAAGCAATCGCGCAGATAGGCCCCTTCGCCACGGACGGCTTCGCTGATGAGGTGCCGTGAACTACCGGCGATGTAGAGCACAGTCGGATGAAACTGCATGAACTCCATGTCGCGGAGTTCGGCTCCCGCGCGGAAGCTCAGCGCGTGGCCGTCTGCGGTTGCGATGTCAGGATTGGTCGTCTCGCGATACAGCCGCCCGGCCCCGCCGGTGCAGAGAATCGTCTGCTTGGCCCAGACCAGCGTCTTGCCGTGCTGAGCGTTCCACACGATCGCTCCCCGGCACACCCCTTCGTGAGTCAGCAGGTCGAGCGTTGCCGTCTGCTCCCACACCTGAGCGTGCTCGGCCGAGCGAACGCAGGCGATCATCGCCCGCATGACTTCCTTGCCGGTCGCATCGCCCAAGGCGTGAGCGACTCGACGATGACTGTGTCCCCCTTCTTGAGTCAGCGCGATCTCGCCGTTCTTCAGATCGAAGTTGGCTCCGAACGCGACCAACTCGCGAATCCGTTCGGGAGCCTCGGTGACGACCATGTTGACGACCGCTTCATCACACAGCCCCTTACCGGCGGCCATCGTGTCAGACGCATGATTCGCGACGTCGTCTAACGGATCGAGCACTCCGGCGATCCCCCCTTGAGCATACGCGCTGTTGGATTGATCGAGCGCGTCCTTCGTCACGACGACCGTCGTCAGTCGCGGGTCCACGGCCAACGCCGCGCGAATGCCGGCGATCCCGCCGCCGATCACAAGCACATCCGCAAAGACATGTGGCACGCGCTTCGGATCAAAGCGAACCAAGTAACGACGTTTCAGAGGCAATTGCAGTCGAGTCACGGTTGTCTTTCCGTCCTTTGGAGTGCTGCGAGCCAAGTCACAGCTTTTCAAAACGGCTGGTTTGAAGATGAAAATGTCGGACAATGATCCGCTCGTTATAAAAAGCGACGACTTGGGTCGTCGCAGTCCAAATGGTTCACGATCTTTCCACCCGCATCACCGGCACCAGGGCCGAGTTCGATGATCCAATCGGCGGCCGCGATGAACTCCGGTCGATGCTCAATCGCGATCAGCGAGTGACCGACTTCGATCAGCCGACGAAAACACTCTAACAAGACCGCGATGTCGCGGGCATGAAGACCGGCACAAGGTTCGTCCATCAGAAACAGCGTTCGCTTGCGCGAGCGGCTCGCCAGCAGCGTTGCCAACTTCAGCCGCTGGCATTCGCCGCGTGACAGCGTGCTGGCCGACTGGCCGAGCGGCAGATAGCCCAGACCAACATCTTTCAGCGACTTCAACCGCCGTTGCAGTTGCGGCTGGCCTCGAAAAAACGCGAAGGCCTCGTCGGCCGAGAGGTTGAGCACCTCGGCAATCGACAACCCGCGCAGCTTCGCATCGAGCAACTCGCGCTGAAACCGCGAGCCATGACACTCCGGGCAAACCACCGTCAGGTTTGCGAGGAACTGCATGTCGATCTCGACCGAACCAAGCCCCCGGCAACGCGGGCAGCGTCCGCCGTCACTGGCGTTGAAGCTGAAATGCCGAGCGGTGAAGTTCTTGACCTTCGCCTCGGTCGTCTGCGCGAAGAGCTGCCGGATCTCACCCAGCAAAGACATCATCGTCGCCGCATTCGCCCGCGCTGAACGTCGAATCGGCGACGAATCGAGAAAGACCACTTCGTCGATCTGCTCCGCCCCCGTCAACGCCGTGAAGCGGCCTACCGGATCGACCGAAGAAGCCGCACCGAATCGCTGGCAAAGCGCCGGATAAAGCGTGTGCTCGATCAACGAACTCTTCCCGCTCCCACTGACACCAATCACAACGCACAACCGATTGAGTGGAAACGCCACATCAACACGATCGAGGTTGTGCAACGTCACACCGTTGAGTGCGAGTACGTAGCCGTCTCGCTCCGCGAGACGAGCCGAACGGCCAACTGACTCTGCAGGCTGCTCGGCTTGATGAGTGCCTAACGCCTCAGCTTCGACTCGCGGAGCGAGCCGGCTACGCAGACTGACCACCCGCCCCCCTTCACGCCCCGCTCCCGGTCCGAGTTCGAGCACTTCATCCGCCGCATCAACGAACGCCTGCGAATGCTCGACGAGGATCACCGTATTGCCCGCTTGATGCAATCGCCGAATCGCTGCCAACACTCGCAGCGCATCGAGCGGATGTAACCCGTTCGACGGCTCATCGAGCACATACAGCGCGTTATCCAGCCGTGTCGCCAACACGCCCGCCAATCGCGCCCGCTGCCGTTCTCCGCGAGACAACGTGCGCGGCGAACGACCCAACGTCAGATGCCCCAAGCCGAGATCGAGCAGCATGCGCAACCGCGCCGACAACTCCCCCTGCACATTCGCGACCAGTGACCGGTCCTCTGGCGGAATTGCGTCCGACAGACGTGCAACGAACCCCGTCAGTTCCGAGAGCCGCATGCTGCGCAGCTCTGTGATTGGCGAGCCGGGCGGCGTCAGCCCCCGGACGTTGGTGTTGTCCGAGATGAGTCCGGAGGCTGACGCCACCCGGCTCGCCTGGTTTTCATTCTTGTCCGGCTTGTTGAGAGCGCTCGTCCTACTGACCACCAATCGCACGCTTCGCCCCGCTGCGCTCAACCGCGAGCCTCGGCAATCCCTGCAGTCGACCATCAACGAAGAGCCTGCCGCCACTGAAGTCGTCGGTCGTCCATTCGACTTCGGCAACTTCGTTTCCGAATCCGCGATTCTTCCCAGCCCGCTGCAACTCGGACAAGCTCCCAGCGGACTCTCAAAGTTGAAGAGGTCCGGCTCCAACGATGGAAACTCAAACTCGCACGCGCTGCACTGCAACCGTGGCGAGAACCGCATGAGTCGCCAGTGCCGGCCATCCGATTCGAACAGAGCCGCATCCTCCGTCGTGTTCGCATCAGCTTCCGACAACACGAAACAACGATCGTCGCCGTGGACGTACGCTTGCTCGACACTTTCGAGCAAGCGAGCCGCATCGCCGCGGCCCGCCACGAGTCGATCGACGACGACGAGCATTCGTGATTTCAGATTTGAAATTTGAGATTTGAAATTTGAGATTTCAGCTCCCGGCAACTCCATCGTCCGGACAAAACCAAGCTGCCGCCAACTCGCGATCGAGGCATCGCTCTTCTCCGACGGAAACGCGACGACGAATTTCGTCCTTTCCGGCAACGACTGAAGCTCGCGGCAGACGTCGTCCGGAGAATGAACCGCCAGCGGCGCATCGCACCGCGGACAAAACGCTCGGCCCAGTCGAGCGAACAGCATCCGCAACAAATCGTCCGTCTCGGTCATCGTGCCGAGCGTTGCACGAGAATCAAACGACGCGTCCGCATGAAACGCGATGGCCGGCGGGAGATTCTCCAAAGCGTCCGCATCCGGCCGCTCGATCCGTTCCAAGAATTGTCGAGCCGACGGCGCGAACGTCTCGATATACCGCCGCCGCCCCTCGGCCACGAGCGTGTCGAAGGCAAGGCTGCTCTTCCCCGCGCCGCTGACCCCGGTGATCGCGATCAGTTTGCCCAACGGCAAACTGACGTCGATCCCCTGAAGGTTATGAACGCGAACGCCTCGCAATTCGATGTGTGACATGCCGCGAGAATAGCCCTCGTGCGACGAAGAATGAATCAGGCGAGCGGGGCGGCGTCAGCCCCCCGGTTCATCAGCGA
>SXKJ01000183.1 GCA_005778115.1 Planctomyces sp.
ACGCACACTGGACTTCTTGGGCACGAGACTCGTCCTGCAACACGGCCACGATTTGATCGCCCAACCTCCTGTCGAGCAGACTTCTCAAATCGCCACACCGCAACTATCGCAGCTTATCCAGAATCGCGCAATCGCCCTGTCTACTCGCTGACAACCTGAATTACCTCATGTTGACCGAATTGAAACATGGCATGTTGATCAATGTCCGTCCGGAGAAAGTGTCACGCGAATTCGTGAATTACGTTCTGACTCATCGAGACCGTTTGCAGTTCCAGATCGTCACCGAGCAATGGGAACCCAGCGTGCCGGGTGCCGAGCAATTTCGGAAAATCCTTTCAGACATTTTGAGCGACTGGGGGACGTGTCTCGATCTCGGTCTTTATGAGGAGGCGCTCACGCACTTCTTCGGCGGCGAAGAGTTTGTCATTCGGCCAGCGACGGTGAAGTTCGGCAATCACGTCCTTGGTCCCCAACCACTCCCTTTCGTCACGGCGAACACAGCCTTCAAACTGAGTGCCTTTGAGGATCTCGACAGCCAACTCCGATTCGCAACTCATGCCCAGTGTCTGGTAAACCATGCCAACGTGGAGGCTCTGCTTTGGGCGAACATCGGGCGTCATCGGGTGACTCTTCGTTGTTTGAAGCCGGTGGAATGACGGGATTGTCTGACAGAAAGATGAGGACAGAAAGAAGGAAGACAAAACACCGGTCTTCCTTTTTTCTGCCCCCATTTTTCTGTCAGACCTGTTCCTGTTTTGGAATTGAGGCAACCTATGAAAACCATTTCACGTCGTTATCTCTTAAAGACCGCCTCCGGCGGTTTCGGCTACGTCGCATTCGCGGCGATGGCGGCCGAGACCGGTGGGCCATTGGCTCCGAAGCAGCCGCACTTTGCGGCGCGAGCCAAGCGAATCATTTTCCTCTGTATGCGCGGCGGGCCTTCGCATGTCGAAACGCTTGATGAGAAACCGCGGCTCTCGGCCGATCATGGCAAGCCGGGGCGGACACCGAATTCAAAGTTGCTCGGTTCGCGCTGGAATTTTCAGCGACGCGGCGAAAGCGGACTGAGTATCGTCGAGCTGTTGCCGCACACGGGCGGGCACGCCGACAAGCTCTGCGTGTTGCGCGGCATGCACACCGACAACGAGAACCATCCGCAGGCGCTCGAGCAACTCCACACCGGCAGCTTTCAATTCGTGCGGCCGTCGCTGGGGGCGTGGACGCTGTACGGTCTTGGTACCGAGAACCAGAACCTGCCTGGATTCATCTCGATTAATCCGCTGTCGGCGCTGGGCGGGCTGCGGTACTACTCGAATGCGTTCCTGCCGGCCGCGTATTCGGCAACGTTGCTCGGTGATGCGAACCGGCCGGTGAAGAATCCGACGGTCGGCAATCTGGCCAACACGCGGCTGACGACGGCGGGGCAGCGGCAGCAACTCGACCTGCTGCAAGCGATGAACCGTGATCTCGCCGATCAGACCGCCGATCCGCGAGTCGAAGGGCTGATCGAATCGTATGAACTTGCCTTTCGGATGCAGGACGCGATGCCGAAGGTGATGGACCTCTCCGCTGAGACGAAGGAGACGCTCGCACTGTACGGAGCCGCCGGAGGTCCGACCGAGACGTTTGGCCGTCAGTGCTTGCTCGCGCGGCGCTTTGCCGAGGCGGGAGTCCGCTTCATCGAGATCACGCACACCGAGTGGGATCATCACGGCTTCCTGACCAGCGGCATGACGAACAACTGCCAGCAGATCGACCGCCCGATCGCCGGCCTGCTGACCGATCTCGAACAGCGCGGGATGTTGCACGACACGCTGGTGATCTGGGGCGGCGAGTTCGGACGCACTCCCGACGACCCAACGACCGATGGTCGCGGGCACAACAACAAGGGGTATTCGATGTGGCTGGCCGGCGGCGGCACGCGCGGCGGGTTCGCTCACGGAGCCACTGATGATCACGGCTATGAAGCGATCGAAGGCAAAGTCCACATCCACGACCTGCACGCCACGCTGCTACACCTGCTCGGCCTCGACCACGAGCAACTGACCTATCGCCACGGAGGCCGGGACTTCCGTCTGACCGACGTGCATGGCCGTGTGGTTTCGGAAATCCTGGCGTGACGCTTCAAGTTCGACTGTCTGACTTACCGTAGGGTGGGACCAGCGGCGCTTCGCCGCGCCGGCCCACCATCGATTTCCACCGGCATTCTGGTGGGCCGGCGCTCGAAGCGAGCTTGTCCCACCCTACTTCGTCGCAACTCATACGAATCCCAACAATTAGCTGCGCGTTTGAATGTAGTTCTTCGCACAGACGGACGTGATCAGTTCTGGATTGAGACAGTTTTTACGCCAGGTGGATTCTGCGACCTCGAAGAGATCGTCGTCGTCGAGATAGACGCGGTTTGACCAGAAGTGGCTCCGCAAGTAGTGCCAGAGGTTTTCGATGCCGTTGAGCTCCGGAGAGTATGGCGGCAGTTGGATCAACGTCACGTTTGACGGAACTTGCAAGTCATTGGCGGTATGGAAGCCGGCTCCATCCCAGAGCATCACGGCCTGCACGTCGGCCGCCAACGAGCGTGAGAATTGATCCAAGAACTGATTGATGATCGCGGTATTGAGCACCGGCGAGAGGATCGCTTCCGCTTGCCCCGTTTGAGGGCTGGCGGCCGCAATCACCCAGAGGTAGTTGTACTCCTTTTGTCGAACCGCCGTGGGTCGGGATCCGCGTTTGGCCCACTTACGCGTCAGCGTCCCTTGTTGTCCGAAACGGCATTCGTCTTGGAAGAAGACGACGATGTTCTTGGTCGGATGCTGGGCTTTGATCTCGGCGAGCTGTTCGGGAATCTTTTTTTAAAAGCGGACATGGCGACGGGGTCTGACTTCTTATGTTTCGGCCGCGGAACAAGCCACTCGTCATCCAAGCGATGTAACAACCAATACACCGCCGACAATGACATCTGCTTGCCGAATTGCGTTTCGAGGAAACGCTGACAATCGACACCTCGCCACGAGCAGATCCCTTCGTTCCGTTGAGGCTCCGCTTCGATTCGCTGGCGGAAGCGGACTTCTTCCGCCGGCGAAAGAGGCGGCTTTCGCCCTCGCCCGGAACGATCCTGCAGCCCCACTAAGCCTTCTGCGTTGTAACGCTGCACCCACTGTTGAACGGTGCGGCGAGCCAAACTGATGTCGGCCGTAATCTCCGGTTCCGTACGTCCCAGACTTGCTTGCCAGACAATTCAGATTCGCTTCGCGATCCGAGCCGACTTCTCCTCGCGAAACAGTTGCTTCAACTCCTCCGCTGAATGATGTTCTGTGATGGTCACTCCATTTTCTCCTGCCAAGATGACGGTCTTTTAGTCTTGGTAAGACTGGCGCAAATCCTGTGCCACGTCCGGCGCGCATGTATTTCTTGCGATCCGTATAAGACTTCGGTTGAGTCGCTCGATGGGCCGAGTACTCACGAATTCGGCTACAAGAATCTCTGTTCGCCCATTGAATTCGTGGCTGCACTCAGCGATCAAGGTTCTCGTTGTCTCCGGCTTGCACGAAGGTGTCGTCTTCGGATTGATCCTCGAAGATGTCGGCATCGTCGCCGCCGGTCACTTCATCGCTGCCGTTTCCGGAGCGGATACGATCCTTGCCGGCTCCACCAAAGATGGTGTCGTCGTCGTCACCTCCGTCGCAGGTGTCGTCGCCCATGCCTCCTTCAATGTCATCTTGGCCTTTGCCGCCGGTGAGGCTGTCATTGCCGAGGCCGCCACTGACGAAGTCGTCGCCATCATCGCCGCTCACGCGGTCGTTGCCGGTCTCGCCCATGACTCCGTCATCTCCGTCGTTGCCGTTGAGCGTGTCGTTGTCGGAACCTCCTTCGAGCAAGTCATTGCCGAGTCCTCCGGAGAGAAGATCCGCGCCGGCATCTCCGCCGATCTCATCGCTGCCATCGTCACCGAAGAGGCGATCATTGCCCGCTCCGCCATGGATGACGTCGTCATCATTGCCGCCACGCAGTTCATCATTCCCCTCATCACCGGAGAGTTCATCGAATCCGTCGTCTCCGTTGAGCGTGTCGTTACCCAGTCCGCCTCCAGCGACGTCGTCACCGGCACCGCCAATCAACACATCGTTGCCCGCTCCGGCACCGAGCTCATCGTCGCCCGCACCGCCGTCGAGCCGGTCGTTGCCATCATCGGCTTGCAGAATATCTTCGCCATCGCCGCCTGAAAGAGAGTCATTGCCCACGCCCCCTTGCAGTACATCATCTCCATCGTTGCCATCCAAGCGATCGTTACCGGTTCCCCCTTCGAGCGAGTCATTGTCCGTTCCGCCACGCAGATCGTCGTTGCCATCGTCGCCGCTCAAAGTGTCGAGACCATCGCCCCCTTGCACGAGATCCTGACCAAGCCCACCGCGCAGCAAATCGTTTCCTTCACCGCCATCGAGCACATCGTCTCCCGCGTCGCCTCGCAGTGTGTCGGCACTATCGTCGCCGCCCCCTTGAAGGTTGTCGTTCCCGACTCCGCCATTGAGTTCATCCTCGCCGTCGCCGCCATCGAGCGTGTCACGGCCGTCGGAGCCATTCAGCAGATCATCGTCTTCATCGCCACGCACGCTATCGTCGTTGGCACCACCATCGAGGCTATCTTTGCCGATACCTCCTTCGAGCAGATCGTTTCCGGCACCGCCGAATTGCGTGTCGTCTCCCTCGTTCCCACGAAGCTGGTCAACGCCGGCTCCCCCTTCGAGCAAATCGTTTTCAAGACCTCCCTCGGCGATGTCATTTCCGTCTCCTCCGCGCAGCGTGTCCTCCCCTTCCTCGCCGACCAGAGAATCATTCCCGGCACCGCCATCGGCAAGATCATCGCCCGCTTGGCCCAGCAGCGTGTCGTTGCCTGCATCACCGAAGAGTTCATCGTCGTTCTCTCCGCCGTCGAGCGTGTCGTTGCCCACTCCACCGCGGCAGGTGTCGTCGCCGCTTTCGCCGTTGACGTGATCGTTGCCAGCACCGCCATCAAGCGTGTCTGCACCAGTACCTCCATCCAACGTGTCGTCCTGTGTGTCCCCGAAGAGCTTGTCATTGTCTTCGCCACCTTGGACGTTGTCCTCGCCGACACCCCCCGAACACGAGTCGTTTCCACCGCCGCCATTGAGAACATCGTTCCCGGCAACCCCTCGCAACGTGTCGTTCCCCTCTTGGCCCAACAGAGTGTCGTTTTCCGTGCCGCCATCCAAGACGTCGTCGCCCGCATCGCCATCCAGTGTGTCCGCGCCGGCTCCGCCGCTCAGAGAATCATTGTCATCTCCCCCCAGCAACGAGTCCGCATCGAGACCGCCGATGCACGTGTCATTGTCCGCACCGCCATCGAGAACGTCGCTCCCCGCGCCGCCGTCGAGCAGATCATTGTCTTCGTCGCCGCTGAGGAGATCGTTTCCGTTGCCGCCGCTCACGCGGTCCTTGTCCGCCCCGCCGCTCAGCGAATCATTGCCGTCGTCCCCCATCAGCATGTCGTCGCCAGTCCCACCGCTGAGCGTATCGTTGCCGAGTCCTCCGTTGATCTTGTCGGCTCCCGCATCACCAACACAGAAATCCGCCCCCGCGCCGCCGACGATGATGTCGTTCCCATCTCCGCCATTGAGGTTGTCCGCCAGCGCGGTCCCCGTAATTCGATCCGCCCCATCGCCGCCGTTGACCGTCACCGACGTCAGGCTCGTGAAAGCAGCCGCGCTGATCGGCGACAGGTCGATCGTGTTCGCTCCGGCCCCCCCGTTAACCACCAGCACCTGGACCGCCGACGCATTCACCGCCGGGGAGATCGCCACGTTATTGACCGTCACCATTCGGCCCGCGTTGGCACTCACACGGATCGCGTCATTCGCGTTGCTGGTGATCGTCAGCGTGTTGGTCACGCTGTCAAAAACCGACGAGACGCTCAGATAGCATCGCGATTCCAGAGTCTCGAAATACGCCGGCCCCTGTCGGAGTAATCTCCGACCGGCGGACCCTCGGCGTCGACGTATTCTCAAAGACTTGGTCCGCAAGACTTGTTTCAGCGCTTCGATCCATGAAGACAACACCATCCTGGATTCTCCCGACCAATCACCGTCGCTGCGGTCCAACCGCGTCGACAGCACTCTCGGAAATCAGCCGGACCGCTCAACGAGGGTCAACACACGGACTGCTCCGCCATCGAGGTCGGAAACTAGCTCAAAACTCGCGAACTCGCGAAGAGCAATTCCACGCGGGCCAATCAGGCTTGATCTTGAGCCACCGACCTTGCGCCGAACTCGTAAACCCCGCCGCCGATGATCGCACCGGCAATGGGTGCGAGGATGTAGACCGTCAGCCAACTCAGGCTGTCCTGACCAGGCAACGCTGCGCTCCCCCAGCCTGCCAGCGAGGCGAACAATCGCGGCCCGAAGTCTCGCGCGGGATTGAAGCACGCCTGAGTCAGCGGTGCGATCACCGAGATCAACACCGCCACCGTCAGTCCGATAAAGATCGGAGCCTGGCCCGCCGCTGGCTGACCGCGATTGCGTTCGTCCGTCAGTGCGAACACCACAAAGGCGAGGATCAGCGTGCCAATCACCTCGGCGGTGCAGGCCAAGTACGGCGATTGCTGAGTCTGCCATTCCCTGTACTTCGGCTGCCAGTTCTCCTTGTCGCCGGACGCGACTCCGCCGGGGTTCGGGAAATACTCGCCGTAACACATCGCCGTGACGACGCTCTCCGGCTGACCTCGAACGATCTCCTTTTCGCGCTCCTTCGCAGCGAGCTGAGGGCCGAAGATCACGAACAATACGCTCGCCGCCAACATTGCTCCCGCCAATTGCCCCGCGATGTAGGGCAGCACGCGGCTCATCGGGAAACCGCGCCACAGTGCAAACGCCAAAGTCATCGCCGGATTGATGTGGGAACCGCTGATCCCACCCACCGAGTAAATCGCCAGCATGATCGCCACGCCCCAGACGATCGCCACCTGCCACAACCCTTGTTGGGCTCCGGTCAGGACGGCGGCATGGACGGCACCGCACCCGAAGAAGATCAACAGAAATGTGCCGATCACCTCCGCGACCACCTGACGCATCAACGGCGGTTCGGCATTCGGGCGAGTCTGTATTTCTGGTGGCGGCATTTGAGAACTCCCGTCAGTCGCGGAATCGAAGTCTAGAACGCGAAACATCCTCTTCTAATGGCTGGCCGGCTTTCAAAGGTAGGGTGGTTCGAGTCATCGAGACCCACCAAGATCGCTCACAATTCGTGGTGGGTCTCGATGACTCGACCCACCCTACAGTTTGCTGGCGCGCCCGCGTCGCCGCCAGCGTCGTTTGACGGTCTTCCAGGGCACGACTATCCTCCCGCCCCTTCCGGCTGGCTCACGGTGAGTTCGGTCGCGACAGGATTACCCTTTTTTGAATCTTTCGAACGCCTTCCCCGCGAAGGTGTGCCTCACGCAATCGCGATCTTCGGCCAGTATCGACCGCCGAATTCTTCGCCGCGAGAGGTGGAAAGGAGCTACTCAGCGTGTCGAACATTGTTGTTAAAGACATTTTGGAAGCCGGCGTCCACTTCGGTCACAAGACCAGCAAGTGGAACCCGAAGATGCGGCCCTACATCTACGGGAAGCGGAATCAGATCCACATCATTGACATCAAGGAGACCGTTCGCGGTCTTCTCCGAGCCAAGAAGTACCTCGAAAAGGTCTCGGCTCAAGGCAGCTTGGTGCTTTTTGTCGGAACGAAGCGTCAGGCTCAAAACCCGATCATCGAAGCGGCGACCGCCTGCGGAATGCCGTACGTTTCCGAGCGTTGGCTGGGCGGAACCTTTACGAACTTCCGCACCATTCGCAGCCGCCTCAAGCGGCTGGAAGAGCTGGAAGGTCTCGTCACCACCGGCGAGATCAACACCTACTCGAAGAAGATGCAATCCACGCTCGGCCGCGAGCGAGAGAAGATCTTCCGGAACCTGAACGGCATCCGCACGCTCAACCGCATGCCCGAGGCGGTCATCGTCATCGACCCGACCAAGGAGCATAACTGCGTTGAAGAATGCAAGATCATGGGGATCAAGGTCGTCGCGTTGATCGACACCGACAGCAACCCGGACAAGGTCGATCTGCCGATCCCCGGCAACGACGACAGCATCCGCTCGATCCGCTTGATGCTCAATCATCTGGCCGAAGCGGTCCTGACCGGCAAGAGTTCCAACCCGGCTCAGGATAAGGACGCCCCGGCGGCCGACGAGCCGAAGGCTGTGCCGTCGTTAGCATGACGTGATCCGAACGGTTACCCCCCGAGAACTGAGCGGAACGGCGCTAGCCGCCGTTACTGCCCGGATACACCGGCGGCTAGCGCTGTGCCGCTCAGTTTCGTGTCCGAGGGCTAACGCCCTTCGGCTCGCCTGATTGATGAACTGCTCAATTTTATTTTGGAGAAGACACATGGCCGAAATTACTGCCGCCGCCGTGAAGGCGTTGCGCGAACTGACCAACCTGCCGCTCATGGATTGCAAGCAGGCGCTGACCGAAGCAGGCGGCGACCCGACCAAAGCCGTCGAAGTTTTGAAGACCAAGTTCAAAAAGGTGATGCTCAAGCGTGCCGACAACGCGACCTCCGAAGGCAAGATCATCATCGAATCGAAACCGGACGGCTCGGAAGCCGCGATGATTGAACTGCAATGTGAATCCGCTCCGGTCGCCGGCGCGGAATCGTTCTTGTCGCTCGCCCGTCAATGTGCGAGTCAATTACTCAACGGCCCCGGTGCTGACACGCCGGAAGCCTTGCTGGCTCAACCCGCGCCGGAAGCTCCGGGAAAAACGCTCAACGATTTGTACGAAGACGTGGTCAATTCGATCCGCGAGAAGATCGTGTTGGCTCGCGTCGCTCGCGTGAAGGGCCCGGTTGGTGGCTACGTGCATCACGACGGCAAGCAGGGCGTGCTCTTCCAAGCGGAAGGGGCCAACCTGTCAGCTCCGGTGTTGCGAGATGTCGCCATGCACATCGCCGCGCTCAAGCCGGCCTGCACGCTGCCGGAACAACTTCCCACCGACTTGGTCAACGCCGAGCGTGACCGCTTGCGAGCCGAAGCCAAGAAGACCGGGAAGCCCGACAGCATCATCGAGAAAATGGTCGAAGGCCAGTTGAACACGTTCTACAACGAACAAGGCGTGTTAGTCTGCCAGCCATTCGCAAAAGACGACTCCAAGCGAGTCAGCCAAGCCCTCGCCGAATCCGGCCTGAAAGCGGTCGGCTTCACTCGCTGGGTCCTCGGCCGCTAGTTCGTAGTTCCGCCTTCAGGCGGTCATGAAAGACGATCGAACGAGGGGCGACACCGCCCCTCGGTTCGTTTGGGATGGGGATTGCAAATTGCAAAATGAAAATTGCAAATTGCAAATTGAACGGCAAGAACATCAACAAACGCATCGCCGCTGACGGCTATCTTGCCAAGCCTTTGTGCCTTCAAATTTGCAATTTGCATTTTGCAATTTGCATTTTTCAATCGCCCTGCAAATTGCAATCGAGGCCATCATGTCCGACCGACCCAAGCGCATCCTGCTGAAGATCAGCGGTCAGAGTTTCTGTCGTCCCGGCGAGACCGGCATCCACATGGAAGAGATCACGACCATGTGCGACCAGATCAAACGGGTCGTTGATCAAGGGGTGCAACTGGCGATCGTGTGTGGCGGAGGCAACATCCTCCGAGGCAAAGAATTTGCCGCCGTCAGCGCGTCCATCAAGACGCCGACCGCGCACTACATGGGAATGCTGGCCACCGTCATCAACGGACTCGCGCTGCAAGACGCTTTGGAAAATGCCGGCGTGCAGACTCGCCTTCAAACCGCGATTCAGATGGAGAAAGTCGCCGAGCCGTTCATCCGTCGCCGCTGTGTGCGGCATTTGGAAAAGGGGCGCGTCGTAATCCTGGCCGCCGGCACCGGCAGCCCGTTCGTAACGACCGACACCGCCGCCGCGCTGCGTGCTCGCGAGATCGAAGCGGACGTGCTGCTGAAGGCCACGAAGGTCGATGGCATCTACTCCGAAGACCCGGAGAAGAATCCGCACGCTGTGCGTTACTCGGAGATTTCTTATCAGGACTTCCTGCGGCAGAACTTGAAGGTGATGGACGCTCAAGCAATTCATCACTGCATGGAGCACAACATTCCGATCGTCGTCTTCAACTACAAGAAGATTGGCAACATCGAACGCGCCGCCGCCGGCGAACGTGTCGGCACGCGAGTCCTCCCCGCCGCCGAGATCGCCAAAGCCTGACGATGCCGATTCCTCAACATCAAATCCTGATGGGCGTCGGGATCGCCGCGATCTGTGTCACCGGTTTGGCGCGACATCGTTGGCTGCTCGCCAACACTCGCAAAGGCCAGACGTTGGTGAATCGCTATGGCGAGACCGTCGCGCGTTACGTTGTTTGGTTCCTATGCCTGTTGGGGATGACGTTCGGCTCACTGCTGGCGTGCGGAGTCATACGGCCGATGACCTGGTAGTGCGTTGGCCAGTCGCACGAAGGCAACCCGCGTAGCCATCGGCTGGAAGCCGAGCGATTCGTACAGCCCGACGGCAGGCAGATTGCGAACATCGGCGACGATTAACAATCGCTCGGCGTTCGCGCCGCGAGCAGCGTCGATCGCATCGAGCAACATCGCTCGCCCGATGCCGCTTCGGCGAGCCGCTTCAACCACGCCGAGATAGAGCACTTCCCAAGCTTTCTGATCAAAGCGTTTCACCAGCAACAGCACACCGACATCGGCTCCGTCGCGACGATACAGCCGCCACATGTCCGAGGTGAAGGCGCCGACTGCTTCGTGATTCTTGAGCGACTGCCGACCATCCCGCACTCCGTTAAATTCCGGGCAATCCAACGAGCCTCGATAGGTCGCGTCGAGGACACCAGCGAACTCGGCCCGATTCTTAGTTCGGCGAAATGGTTCGTACTTCAACCGCAATCGCGCTGCGCGTTCCGGCTGGTCCGAAGTGTCGGACAATAACCGCTCGAAGAAACGCAGTTCGGTCAGTCGTGTGAAGCCGTTGCGTTGCAGGGCAGCGTGTTCGCGAGTTTGTTCGGGTTCTAGCAATGACTGGCCGATCCACGCCTTGGTTTTGTCGAGACGCCGGGTCGCTTCGCTCAGCAAGGCATCTTCAATCGACTCCGAAGCCAGGCCCTTGAACTCGGCGGCCACAACCGGCGGCCAGACCATGCCGACGTCGTCGTCGCGAATGACCGTCAGTTGGACGCCGACTGGGTTCGAGTTGTCTTTCGCGAGGAGCAAGAACTTGGGATCGAAGTCTCCCTCGTCGATCTCGCGGCGAATCTCGGCAATGCGCCGAGTTCTGGCTTTGGCGGGCAACGGCGAGAACAACAACCCCAGCGCAGGCTGAAGACGTTCCCCGGTCGCAGGCTGAATGCGCAGCATGGGATAATCGTTAGTGATGCCGACAACAGCCCGGCCCGCAACTGTGAGCGCTCGGCGGAGGACAAGAGGAACCGAGGACCGGCAGCGCTGTCGCGCCGCGATTCCGCACGGCCGGGGCGCTCAGCAGCTTGCGGACATCGGAGGAGCCGCAGGTCGGGCAAGCCGCCTGCTCGTTGGCTCGCATCAATTCTTCAAACGTGTGGTCGCAGCGCGGGCACTCGAATTCAAACATCGGCATGGCGGCGGTCGCTCAGCAAGGGGGATGAGAACGTAGAGCGGTCACTCCGTGACCGGAAAGTTCGGGTCGCGGAGCGCCCCGTCTACGTTGGGGGCGGCATTGTACGGCTGCGTTGTTCGGACTTCATCCCGTCGGAGCATCGACTTCACAGACTGACCAGAATTGGAAGGAGATGTGACCATCGTGCCTCCGGAAGACACCCCTCGCTGCGGGCGCACATCTAGAGAAGGTGAGTCCTCGATGCTGAAGACAAACAGCACGACGCAACCCGCCATCACCGCCAGAGCGGCGATCCAACCGTTGAACTCGCCGCGCTGCGGAGCCGCGTCACGTTCGCAAAGACGTTGGGAAAGAGTCGGCCAAACACTATCGTACTTCGGGCGAGTTTCATTCGTGCGGCTGCGCTGCAACACCGCAAAGCCGCGTTGATGTTGTTCCCAAGTTTGCTGGCAATTCGAGCAATCTTGAAGATGGCGCTGCAACTCCTGAATCTCGGCCGGTGAAAGGTCTTCGCCCACGGCCAAAGCCATCTGATGTTTCGCGGTCTTACACTTCATCATTGCTCTCCGCACTTTCGGAAGGAGTGAAATTCTCCGGCATCGTCGTGCCGTGCCGCTTGCCCCAGTAATACTGAAACCGATGACGCGCCTCCGCTAGTCGCCAGCGAATCGTCGCTTCCTTGCGCTGCAGGACCGCCGCGATTTCCGAGGTTGAAAAGTTTTCGAGGTCGCGCAGCGCCAGCACAACTCGATACTTTTCTGGAATCATCTGCAAGACCTTCTGAACCTCTTGCTGGAGGTCCAACGCCTTGCGCGGATCGGCCACGGCGGGATCGGGGGCCTTGTCCTTATATCGGTCGGTGAACAACGACCAGCGGCCACGGCGTTTCTTTCGACGCAGGAAGTCCAACGTCAGGTTCACTCCGATCCGGAACAGCCACGGCCCGAAACGCCGTGACGAATCAAACTGCTCCAGCCGCTCGTAGACTTTGAGGAACGTCTCCTGAGCCAAGTCTTCGGCCAGATCCATGTCATGGACGAACCGATGAATGACTCTCGCCAAACGATGCTCGTACCGCTGCACGAGTTCGCCGTAAGCCGCCTGGTCCCCCCGACGCGCAGCCTCCACCAGCCGAGCGTCACTGGAACCGCTCGATTCGTGCAGGCTTTCGTCAGTTTGAGCGTCGTGCTCGAGCATAGTCATCATCTGGCGAACCTCTGGAAGTGCCGATCAGTACGGCCATTGGAGGCACCGCGTTGGATTGCTGCGGGGTCGGGTGTTCGATTTTTCGGAATTGGTGGAAGAAAGCGTGATTAGTGAACCAGCCCGATCCCGCCAATTCCGAAAAATCGAACACCGAACCCCTGGAACGACTACTTAACCTCGGCGTGTTTGCGGATGAACTCAACAATCGGCTTCGAATCCTCCAGCCCATGCGGATGATGGCCGACGCCCGGCTTGCGGATCAGTTCGATCTTGCCGCCGAGCTTTTCGTAACGCTCGGCGATGAGACCCGTATTCTCGTTCCACGGCACGACGTCGTCCGCGTCGCCGAAGACGTGCAGCAACGGAACTTTCGCTTTTGCCAATGGCTCCAGGTTGTCGATCGGGTTCAGCTTCCAAGCGAGAGCCTCTTCATCGTTCTTCAAGTGGAAGCGTTCAAGGACCAGCTTCCAATCTCCGGCACTCCCTTTGCCTTTCCCCTTCCCTCCGGGCCAGCTCTTGAAATCGCAGACGGGAGCATCGCCGTAGATGCACGCGACCTTGTCCGGGTTCGCGGCTGCCCAGTTGTAGCAGTACAAGCCGCCGCGACTCAGACCGACCAGAGCCGGTTTGCTCGCGAAGCCATAACGCCGAGTCAGTTCGCGATACAGCGAGTTCCAATGCGACACCGCATCAGGGCAGCCCAGCATATTCGGGACGCTCAGGTAGACGATGTGAAAGCCGTGGCCGAGCAGCGCGATATCGGGCGCGGGCTTGTGTCCAAAGAACTCGCCATGCCAGACCCACGGCTTGCCAGCCGCTTCTTGCTTCGGCACAACAACGCTGACTGTCTTTCCGGCAACGGAAAACTCATAGCGCTCGAATCCGTGCCAGTCGGACTTCGTACCGGGAAACGGTTCCACGTTCGTCTTGAGGTCGAGCTTGAGATGGACCGGTCGTGCGAGCTTTGTGATCTGCTGATTTAGTTCGGCAGCTTGCGCGGTCGCGTCCGCCACGGGCACTCCTTTCGACATGCCGGGCCTCAGGTGGCCGACTTCGTTCAGCCACGCATCCCCCTGCAAGCGTTGTCGGCGTTGAATCAACTTCAGCAACTCGGCCGCTTGCTGAGTTGGAGCGAACGAGGTGAGCTGCGTCAGATCGGTCTGCCCCTTGCGCAGTTCATGGGCCGCGACGAAACCGATCGACTTACCACCTTGCACGATGTCGTATCGAGGCGAAGAGGTCTTGGAGACGCGCACGTTGAGCGTCGCGAAGTATTCGCGGGCGGATGTCAGTTCCAGCGAATCGGCGTCCCAGGTGTGATCGACCGGCAATGGCACGAGCATTTCCTCGTCTGTCCCAAACAGTTCGCCGTCGATTTCGGCGACCGGCTGCGTGTGCGGCCAGCCGAACATCGCGTTGATGATTGCCTGCGTCATCAGCCAGTGACCGGTCGTGCCAGCATGCACGCCGTCACCGGCGAGCACAAACATCGGGTTCTGTTTGCGTCGTGCGGCGAGGTGCGCGTTCATCGGCCCGTGAATGTCGATCACCGTCCAGCCGTTCGCCTGCTGCGAGACCAGCCACTCGGAGTACCGGTCAAGCACGCCGTTATAGCTCGCATTGCCACCTCCCTTGAGTGGCTGCGGATCGTATGTCGGCGGAGTGAGATGAATCACCTTGGCCCCCGCCAATTCCGCAGCGGCTCGCAGTCGGCGAATCCCCTCTTGGTACTTCGCGAATCGCTCTTCGGAAAACGGCAGATAGATGCCGCAATTCATTCCGTAGCAGGCGACGATCAAGTCCGGCTTCAGCTTGTCGAGCACTCGCTGCAACCGCTCATGCACATCCGGCCGAGGAAACTTTCCCCCCGCGTGTCCGTCCTCAGACAGGCCCGAACACGTTTCGCTCGGCAGTCCGAGATTGATGAACTCCGTCGGCCGATTGGGAAATCTCGTGGCAAGGAACGTCTCCAGGTACGCAATGTATTGCCCGGAATAGGTGATGCTGTCGCCGAAGAAGACGACTCGCTTGGCCGTCAGCAAACTCTTGGTACCGGGAACGACTGACACCAACTTGGCGAGGTGCGGCCGAAGCGGCTCGTTCCAAACAGCGTAGCCGGCCGGGGCCATGTGCAATCGGTCTTTGAGAAACAATTCCTCGCGCGGCTGGCCGTCCTTTCCGAGCATCGGCGGCGCGATGTCGATGAACGTCAGCCGCTCGCCACGTTCGCAGAACTCGCGAATCTTCTGATTGGCCGCTCGCTGCGTCTCGATGAATTTCCAACGCGAGGCACTGGGCTTGATCGCGATGAAAAGGATCTGCGTTTCTGGCCGTTTGCCGCGCACCTTCGCGACGAATTTCTCAAAGTCGCCCACGACACGCTCGGCCGGCTTTCCGGAGGCGATGTCATTGTCACCGGCGTAGAAGACGATCGCTCGTGGTTCGTGAGCACCAATGATCCGCTCGGCAAAGTGCGTCGAGTCTTCAATCTGCGAACCGCCGAAGCCCCGATTGACGACCGGCAATTCCGGAAAGGATCGCTTCACGTCCCACAACCGGATGCTCGAACTACCGACGAACAGAATGTCGCCCTTAACCGGAGGCAGTTTCTGATCGGCCGCCTCGAACGCCGCGATCTCCTTCTCCCACTTGGCGAACTTGGCATCGTCATCAGCGGCAGGAGCGATCGGTGCGAAGCTCAAGAGAGCGAGCACGGCGACGAACCAGCGGCTTCGAGAAGCATCTCCCAACCCAGACAGGCATGTCGGCATCGCAGTTCCTTTCGGCATTGGATAGCGTGATCACGAGCCGCAGAGATTAAAGCCTGATCGCAAAAGCGGTAGCCTTGGCGCAAATGGCCAAGTCGACCCCAGCGACGAATGGAGGTTTCCCACAATGATTTCGATTTTTGGTCTGCTGTTCATGGTCATGTTCGTGTTGGTGTTTTTGGGCGTGTTCCTCACGATCATCACTCAGTTCTGGCGCATGCGTGGAATGGCCAACAAAGTCTTCACGCTGGCCGAGCAGGAAATGGATCGCAAGCTGAGAGAAGGCTCCGCCAAGGGAACCGAGGCGGCGCAGTGTCCGAACTGCGGAGCGGGTTTGCAGGTTTGAAGACTCGTAGGTCAGGCTTTCTAGCCTGACTCGAATTGGCAAGACCGCGTCGATCGTTAATCGGGTCAGCCTGGAAAGGCTGACCTACTTCGGTCTTGCAACCGCTTCTAGGGAAACCGTTCCCGCAACAGTTTCTCGGCCTCGCGTTGTGCCTCAGCCAGCGCGGGAACATCGACGGTATTGCGGAGTTCGGCCGGGTCTTGCTGAGCGTCGTAGAGTTCGCGAGCGACAACGCTCTTCGTCTTCCAGTCACGCCATTCCGTGTAGCGGACGCGAGCGGTGCGAACGCTGACTCCCATCGCGGTCGGCTCGCCGCTGGGTTCACGGTCGAAGTACGGCGGTCGCGGATGCTGCGTGAACGCGGCGGGCTTCACCGATTTCGACACATCGTTGAGCACGGGAACCAAGCTGGTCCCTTCGAGCCCACCAGGGCGAGGCAAACCGCACAGATCGACGAGCGTCGGAAAGAGATCAACCAGTTCGGCAAGCGACGACGTGCGTCGGCCGGCGTTCGCGGAATTCGGCGTCGCCAGGAACAGCGGCACGCGGGCGTCGTATTCAAAGTTGGAGGTCTTCGCCCATTGGGTGTGCTCGCCAAGGTGATAGCCGTGATCGCCGGCGAAGACGACCACAGTGCGATCGGTCAGCTTCAGACGATCGAGTTCATCGAGCACCTTGCCGAACTGCGCGTCGAGATAGCTAATGTTGGCGAAGTAGCCGTGCCGAATCTCGGCGACCTGCGCATCGGTGAACGTGACTTGGTTCGGCGGGATACCGCGCAGCTCGCGACCGTCCTGAAAGGCAATGTCCGGCGCGCCGGTCGGACGCGCGGGATTGAGCTTCGGCAGTTTGGCTCGGTCGTACAAATCCCAATACTTCTTCGGCGCGTTGAACGGCGCGTGTGGCTTCCAGAATCCAACGGCGAGGAAGAAGGGTTGCTCATGCAATTCACGCATCGCACGAACCGCTTCGTTGGCAACTCGGCCGTCGAAGTAGGCCTCGTCGGGGACGTCGCGGCATTCGTAGAGCGGCACGTTCGTATACTTTCGCGGGGTGGGCGAAGCGAGGTTCGGCGGCAGCTCACCGGAGACTTGCGCTGCGTCGTCACCATGATTGGCATAGTGCAGAAACTCCGGAGCGCTCCACGAACGGGGGTCTCCTTTCTCCTTCGTGTGCCAGTTGTGAAAGATCTTGCCGACACATCGCGACGTGTAACCGTGCTCCTTAAACCACAGTGGGAGCGTCGCGACATCGGGATTTCGATCGCGGAAGTGCAAGCCGTTGTTCCACTGCCTGAGCGAGTCTGGCCGGCGGCCGGTCAGCATCGACGACCGTGACGGGTTGCACAGAGCTTGCTGGCAGTAGGCTCGATCAAACTGCACGCTCCGCTTCGCCAGCCGGTCGAAATTCGGAGTGATAGCTGGCGAACCAAAACTGGCCAGTTCCGGCCGCAGGTCGTCGGCCATGACGAACAGGACGTTGAGCTTGGGTTTGTCGGCAGCCTGAGTCCGCATGGCGTGACCCAGGATCAACAGCCCGGCGGCGAGGACGACCCGGCCGACACGCAATAATTCGTTTCGTGACAACATCGATATCTCCAATGGGGGTGCGGCGAATGATGGTCGCGCCGACTACACTAACCCGACGCGTCAGCGAGGGCGAACGTCCAGCCGACTGGATTCGTGGCGAAGCGTGCTGGAGCGCTCGCCTTCGCTGACGCGTCGGGGTTGTGAGTTTTCGGAGCCGCGCCCGTCAGGAAGCGGTTGTTCGCCCTCGAACGCACCGCTTCCTGACGGGCGCGGCTCCAATATCACAGCCTCGTCGGGTTGGTGAGTTTCGACGGCTTCTCGTTACTGAAGTTCACTGGCTCGGAATTGTTTTGACGAACATCCGGCGGCATCATGTCGCTCGCGCATTGAGCCGCCGTTCTGATCAGTTCTGGAGAGAGAATCATGAATCGCAAAATCATGTTATTGACGGCCGCCGTCATCGCAGTCGCCGTGGGGATGCCCGACCTGCGAGAAGAGCAGTTCGCCGCCGCTCAGTCACGCGGCAAGACCAAGGCCAGCATGAAGCGCGGCGCGAAGCCGACGGCTCCCAAGACCAACTTGCCGACCGGGGCCGAGAAGACCAAGGTTGAGATTGAGCCGGTCAAGCCAGAGTTGCGCGAAGCGGCGCTGCGATCGGCGGCGAAGATCGACGCGCTCGTTGAGGCGGGATTGAAGAAGGCAGGGCAGAAGCCGAACGAGATGTCGTCGCCCGAGCATTTCGTCCGCCGCGCGTATCTCGACATCTCCGGCACGATTCCCAACTTCAAGCAGACCGAGTCGTATCTAACCAACAAGTCGGAGAGCAATCGGATCGTGCTGATCGACAGCTTGCTCAGCCGACCCGGCTACGCCAGCCAGATGTATAACTGGATGGCGGACATCCTGCGGCTGGTCGATCGGTCGGACAATAACAACTACTTGCGACCGTACTCCGACTGGGTCAAGGAATGTCTGCAAGACAACGAACCGTGGGACTCGATGGTGCATGACATGCTCACGGCCGAGGGGCGCGTGTGGGACGAACCGGCGGCCGGCTTCGTGCTCCGCGATCCGGGGATGCCGCTGGATAACCTCAACAACGCGGTGCGGATTTTTCTCGGCACGCGCATCGGCTGTGCTCAGTGCCACGACCATCCGTTCGACAAGTGGACTCAGAAGGAGTTCTATTCGCTGGCGGCCTTCACGGCCGGCATCGAGTATCGGCCGACGGCCAAGATCAACATCAGCCCGAAAGACATCGACAAGGCTTCGAGCAAGGACGGCAAAGAATCCAATGAGGCTCGGCAAGCGAAGCAGTTAATGCGGTTGAATCGGAACGGCGTTTCGAGCAACGACAAGAAGCAACTGAAATTCCCGCACGACTATCAATACAGCAACGCGAAGCCGGAACAGCTCGCGATCCCGTCCGTGCTGTGGGGCACGGCTCCGACCAAGATCAACAACAGTGAACGCCGCAAAGTCTTCGCCGATTGGGTCGCGACCGGAGACAACCCCCGCTTCTCGCTGACGATGGCCAATCGGCTCTGGCAGAAGGCGATGGGGATCGGGCTGATCGAGCCAGCCGATGACATGAAAGACGAAACCAAGGCGACCAATCTCGAACTTATGGAGTTCCTCTCCAAGGAATTGGTCCGGCTGAAATTCGATCTGAAGGAGTTTCAGCGGATCATCTACTACTCGAAGACGTACCAGCGCGCGGCGACCTACGGCGAGCTGGACCCCGAGAAGCCATACCTCTTTCCCGGCCCGCTGCTCCGCCGTTTGACCGCCGAGCAGGTGTGGGATTCGCTGCTGACGCTCACGATGCCGAACCCGGAAATGGTCGTGCGACCCGACGACGATGAGTACGTCGCGACCGTCTCCTTGACGGAGAAGACGACGGCCGAGGAACTGCTCAAAAAAGTGGACCGACTCGCCGAGGTCCGCAAGGAAGAAGGCAAGGATCGCAACAAACGGCTCTACAAAGGCCAGGAATTGGTCCGTGCGTCCGAGCTACCGCAGCCGTTGCCAGAAGGTCACTTCCTGCGCCAGTTCGGCCAGAGCGACCGGCAGACCATCGCCGACAGCCACACGGATGGCACCGTCCCGCAACTGCTGACGATGTTTAACGGCCCGGTCACCCACATGATGTTGGAGCAAGGCTCAGTGATCCACAACGAGGTCATGCTGGCATCGACGACCGAAGGACAGATCAACAAGATTTTCGTGCTGGTCCTGAATCGCCATCCGACGGCCACCGAGCGGGCCGTGGCTCAGAAAGAAATCAAAGCCGCCGGCCCTGCCGGCATCGGCAACGTCATCTGGGCGCTGCTCAACACCCGCGAGTTTTTGTTCGTCCAATGACCCAACCGTACCGCGACCGTTAGGGAGCGGCCCGTCGCGTACGCCAAGGCCGCTCCCTAACGGTCGCGGCACGGCGCTTGAAAGTAGGACCAATCATGTTTCAGTTTGATCCCTCCCGACTCGATGACCTCTCACGCCGCCAATTGATGACCGACATGGCGAAGTATTGCCTCGGCGTCACCGTGCTGCCGGCTGGCTTCGCGGCGGCACTCGCAGCCGCTGATAAGAAGGACGAGAAGAAGGGGGCTGCGAAGTCGAGTTCATCGAGCAACGGCAAAGCCAAGCATCTCATTTACCTCTACATGCAAGGGGCGATGTCGCAGCTCGACACGTTTGACCCAAAACCGAAGAGCAAGGTGCAGGGAGACACGAAGCCGATTCAGACGAAAATCTCCGGTGTGCAGTTCGGCGACAAGTTGCCGGAACTCGCCAAGATCGCCGACAAGCTGGCAGTCATTCGATCGATGAATACAAGCACTGCCGCGCACGAACCGGCTCGCTACCTGATGAGCACCAGCTACAAGCCGATCGCGACGACTCGGCATCCGGGACTGGGGTCATGGATTCACAAATCGCTCGGCCGCATTCACAAGGAACTGCCGGTCGCGGTGCAGGTTGGTGGCGGTATCGGGCCGGGGTATCTCGGTGCCGAGTTCGCTCCAGTGCCGGTTGGCGATCCGTCGTTGGGCCTGCAAAACATCAAGTCGCCGTCGTATCTGACCGACTCCGCGTTCGACAAACGCATGGACCTGTCGCACGCCTTCGATAGCGACTTCCGCAAACTGGCCGGAAAGAATCGGAAGGTCAACGGCTATGACGACCTCTACAAAGACGCGATTCATCTGCTGCGCAGCGAAGACTTGAAGGCCTTCGACATCGGCAAGGAATCGGACGACGCGAAGAAGGGGTATGGTGACACGCGCTTCGGCAAGGGCTGCTTGCTTGCTCGGCGATTGGTGGAGCACGGCGTGCGGTACATCGAAGTATCGCTTGGCAGTTTTGACCATCACGTCGATCTGTGGACGAAGATAGGAACCGTCGGCAGCGAACTCGATAAAGCCGCCTCGCACCTGATCGCGGACCTCAGCAGCAAGGGTCTGCTGAAAGACACGCTGGTCGTGATCGGCACCGAGTTCGGACGTCGTCCAGAGATCAACCAGAACAGCGGCCGCGACCATCACCCGGCCGCGTACTCCTGCGTGCTGGCCGGCGGCCCGATCAAAGGGGGCCAAGTCTGGGGTGCGAGCGACGCCGATGCCTTCCGAGTCGAATCCGATGGCGTCACACCGGAAGACTTCAACGCCACGATCGCAGTAGCGATGGGCATTCCACACGACAAAGAAATCCACTCACCCGACGGCCGCCCGTTCACGCTGGGCAACAAAGGCAAGCCAATCACGAAGCTGGTGTAACCAAGAAGTCATTCACTCTGGCGAAGTGGTCTTCGCGTTAATTTTGAGTCGAAGTTGGCTCAGCACCAGATGGTGGTCTGAGGCTTCTTTGCGAATCACTCGGCTGGAGACGCATTCGAAGGACTCATCGTGAAAGATGTAGTCGAGACGGAACGAGAGTTTTTCGGACCCAAGCGGCCACTCCCAAGTCGGGTGTTTGTCCGCGTCGTCATGCACGGCGGCGAAACTATCGGTGAAGCCATGCTCGCGAAGGAATTTCGGGGCAGCGAAGCTCGATAAACTGTTGAAGTCGCCGAGCACTACGGTTCGTATCCGATCGAGCATTTGCTCGTGAATCAATTCGATTTCTTGACGGTGAGCGTCTTCGGTTTCTCCCATCCGAGCAAACACCCTTGCCAACCCGTCTCTCACGGAGAGTGAAAATGGCGTGAGATGAACATTAACCAGTCGCAACTCTTGGCCGCCGAACTGGACCTGATAAATCGGCGTTCCAAACAAACCGTGCTCGGCATCGACGAACGTGGCTTCGACAACTGGAAAACGGGACAAGATTCCGAATCGCCCCGCGAGATACAGCCGGTTGCTTCCGCTGAAATTGTGATGCGGGTAGTTCGCGGCAAACGCCCCTTTCAAGAATGTCTCTGACTCTTCGTTCGCCTCTTGCAAGACAACGATGTCCGCCTTCGACTCCTCGATCGCCTCTCGGACGAGGTCCAAACGAGCGTTTCCGAAATTGATGTTGAACGTGGCAATGAGCAACTCCGAAGGCTCTTGACGCTCCGATGGTTTCGGAATGGAAGGGGGCGTCACCAGTTCGATTTGAACTGCGGTTTGATCAACCGTCACGCGACTCGTTGGTTCGTTTCTTTCTGGACTCGCTCGGGTACAGCCAATTGTCAGAAAGAGAACCACAGCGGCGAGAGACCTTGCCATCGTGACACCTTCCAAGTTTCTAGAATCGGAATTCGGCGATTTCGACCGCGCGATGCTCTGCGACTGAATGATAACATGCTTCAACGAGCGCCATGGTCTTGAGATTATCTTCGCCGCTGATTTCCGGTGATTTGCCCTCTTCGAGGGCACACAACAGTTGAGCCATCGGGCCGACGAAGGCGTCTGGGAACCAGACCTCGTCCCAGCGCGGTTGCTGCCATTCGCCAGCGGACGACGTTGTCGTGTAGTCGAGTGTGCTGGGTGTGCGCTGCGGGTAGCTCGGCCACCCGATCGTGCCGCGAGCGAGTCCCGTCGTCCCTTCAATGCGCCAGCGGATTCCGATGTCGGACGCGGCTCCCTCGAGGGCCGGGCCAGTCCAGACGTCGTCCCACGATGAGGCTCGAAAGCCGTTCGCGTATTCGAGGATGTAGAGGCAGATGCCGTCCGTGTGCTCGAACTTCTTGGACGTGCGCGGATCGGTACGAACACTGGCAAAGACTCGCTCTGGATCGCCGAACCAGAATCGAAACGTGTCGAGATGATGAATGCTCATGATCCTGAGCGTGACCCAGCCGAGCCGTTGCTGCCACGGCATCCAATGCGGGATCGCCCGCATGTCGATGGAAGCGAAGACCGGCTCGCCCAAGTCGCTGCGTTCCAGTAATCGCTTCGCCGCTCGCACCGATTGGTCATAGCGCATGTTTTGGTTCACGGCCAGCGTGATGCCTGCTTCGCGGCACAACCGCACGATCTCGGCAGCCTCGGCGAAGTTCATCCCCAGCGGCTTCTGTGCGAGGATGCCGCGAATGTGATCGGAATGCTTCACGGCTTTGCGCACGACGTCTATCTGCACGTCAGGCGGCACGGCGATGTCGATGACCTCAATGCTCTTATCGGCGAGCAACTCTTGATAGCTGTCATGCACGGTTGCGAGCCCGTGTCGCTTCGCGACCTCATCGGCTCGGCTGCGCGAGCCGGAACAAATCGCGACCGGATTGAAGCCGGCTTGGCGATACGCGACTAGATGGCAATCAGCCATGATGAAGCCGGCACCGATGCAGCCAATGCGCGGCGAGACGTCGTTAGGTAGCTTCGGGCGGAAGTCGAGATCGTTGGTGGCGGGCATCGGTGGCTCCGTGGAGTCTCCGTACCGCGACGGTGAGGGAGCGGCTCGGCAGTAACGAAACTGGCCGCTCCCTCACGGTCGCGGTACGGATGGCATGTTGCCGATTGGCAACATGTCGGTTTGATTGACGCGATTGGTTCTACAAGAGGCGTCGGCACTTTGCACACGAACGGCCTCGGCCTGAACGATCCGCGCGAGTCGGCGGAGATGCACGCTCGCCGAAGCTGGTGGAGCGTGTACGGTTTTCGCACTTCGTGAAACCGCACACCTCCGTGACGAACAGCACCCCATGTCCGCACCAGATATCACTTCGGAAGTCGCTCTCGCCACAGACTCCGATCTCGCTGCGATTGTCGCCGACTACGCGAATTCAGCCGAGCTACCGCCGGCGGATTGGTTGACTCGGCTGGAATTGGAGCGTCCGCAAACGAACCTCCGCAGCATCGACCTGTGGACTCAGCGAGCAAAGCGGGGGATGGATGTGTTTTGCGCGGCGGTCATGTTCGTGCTGCTGATGCCAGTGATGCTGCTGGTTGCGGTGGCGGTCAGGTTGACTTCGCCTGGCCCGATTCTGTTTCGTCAGATTCGGACTGGCCTGAACCTCCGCACGTCGCGAGACCGGCGCGCGGATGCGGCGGCCAAGAGTGGGAATCGTCGTCAGCAATCGAGCGATCGCCGGCAATCGACCTGCTATGGCAAGCCGTTCGTGCTCTACAAGTTTCGGACGATGCGTATCGACGCCGAAAAGAACGGAGCCCAGTTCGCGACCAAAGGGGATCCGCGAGTAACCCCGATCGGAAGGTTCCTCCGCAAGACCCGGCTCGACGAACTGCCGCAGCTTTGGAATGTCCTGCGGGGCGAGATGTCGCTGGTCGGGCCACGGCCGGAACGGCCGGAGTTCATCGAACAACTCTCCGAGGAAGTCCCCAATTATCTGCTTCGGCTGGGGATCAAGCCGGGACTGACTGGCTTGGCTCAGGTGCTCAACGGCTACGACAACGACATCGCCGGGTTCCGCCGGAAAGTAGCCCTCGATCTCCTCTATTTGCAAAACTGCTGCCTGGGGAACGATCTGAAAATCCTGTTTCGGACGGTGGGTGTTGTGCTGACGGGCAAAGGCGCACTTTGAATGCGGCCGTAAGGTCTTCGCAGATACTTCGTTGACAAGGTGTTCTGCAAACTTACGATGCTCACCGCGACGAGCCGGAGTGTTTGGTTTCTTGAACATGGTTCGTCGCTTTCGATTTGCACCTGGTTTCGACTTATCCGCGAAATGGACCGCTCATCATGGCCGCCCCTTTGATCCCCGAAATTCATAAACGCGGAACCGTGACCGTCATCTCGTTTGGCCCGCAGTTCGAGACGCTGGACGAGTTCGCGCTGGATCAAATCCGAGACGTTGTGCTAGAGGCCGCGAAGGCTGCGGATCCTCCCAAAGTCGTGATTGACCTCACCTACACCAAGTTCTTCGGCTCGTCCTTTATCGAAGTGCTTTTCCGCGTATGGAATCGCGTACATGCAGCAGATGGAAAGTTTGCGCTGGCGGGTCTGACGTCGTATTGCCGCGAAGTGTTGGAAGTCACCCACCTCGACAAGTTGTGGCCGTTGCTTCCTAACGAAGCAGAAGCCGTCGCGGCGATTGAGTAGCCGTTGGCCGGGAAAGGCTGGCGTGCCGACATGCTTCCCGATTCAGAACAGACTCAGCAGTTGTTGAATGCCGCGCGGGGCGGAGATTCCAACGCAGTCAACGACTTGCTGGAGCGGCATCGCGACTCGCTGCGGCGCATGGTTCAAGCTAGGCTGGATCGCGCCGTGGCTGGGCGAGTGGACGCCAGCGATGTGGTGCAGGATGTCTTGCTCGAAGCTCATGGTCGGCTGAGCGACTTCATCCAAGACGGCTCAATGCCATTTCATCTCTGGCTGCGTCATCTGGCCAAAGACCGCATGATCGACGTGCATCGTCGCCATCACGCTCAACGTCGCAGCGTGGATCGCGAGCAACATGGGGCACAGTCAGCCGATGTCTCCTCGGCGTTTGATCTGTTCGCGCAGATCAGTGCTCAAGAGCTGACACCGGCAGCCGCCTCGATCCGTAAGGAGATCGAGGCGCGCTTTCTCGGTGCCCTCGAACAGCTCGACGAGACCGATCGCGAGATCCTGCTGATGCGGCATTGCGAGCAACTCGGCAACACCGAGGTCGCCGAATTGCTCGGACTCTCGCAACCGGCCGCTGGAATGAGATACCTGCGTGCCTTACGACGACTGAGGTCGGTGCTTGGTATCGAAGCGTCACAATCAGACAGTTGAGCCTCGTGGGGCAGGTTGAAAACCTGCCCCACGAGGGACGAACTTGGTGGCATCGATCATGCCTGATACGATCCTCAGCCGATCTTCTGAGTGACACGCTCCGGTCAATGTTCCGCAGGAAGGTGACACGAAATGCTGACGCTTATCGGCCAGTCGGATGACCAACAATTCTGCGACGGAATGTCGCGCCGCAACTTTCTGCGGATCGGTGGGCTGGGCTGGGGCGGATTGACCCTGTCGCAACTGCTGGCGGCGGACGCGCGAGCCGACTCGACGACCAAGCGACCGAAGTCGGTCATCATGATCTATCTAGTGGGAGGTCCTCCTCACCAGGACTTATTTGATTTAAAGCCGTTCGCGCCTTCCGAGATCGCCGGTCCGTGGAAGCCGATCGCCACGAATGTCCCCGGCATCGAGATTGGTGAGTTGCTCTCCAAGATGGCCACGATGATGGATCGGTTCGTCCCGATTCGGTCGCTGGTCGGTGCCCAGGCCGAGCACGATGCGACGCAATGCTTCACCGGCCGTCCGCCGCGCGGCGCGGGAATCCCGACTGGAGGCTGGCCGCAATTCGGCTCAACCGTCTCGAAGGTCAAAGGCCCGGTCGATCCCGCAACGCCGCCGTATGTCAGTCTCTGCTACACCACGACTCATGGGCCGTACAACGAACCGGGACCGGGTTTTCTCGGAGTCGGTCAATCCGGCTTCCGTCCGCTGGGTTCAACACGCGACGACATGGTGCTCAACGGCGTGACTCCGGAGCGGCTCGGTGATCGCAAAGCGTTGCTATCGAGCGTTGATCGCTTCCGTCGCAACGTCGATGCGAAAGGAATGATGGACGGACTCGACACGTTCACGCGGCAGGCGATGGACCTGCTGACGTCGTCACGCTTGGCCGAGGCACTCGATCTCTCGAAAGAAGACCCGCGCATCGTGGCTCGCTACGGCATCGGCAATCCGAAGATCATGATGGACGGCAACGGTGCGCCGCGCGTCCCGCAGAGCATGTTGTTGGCTCGGCGATTGATCGAGGCGGGCGTGCGAGTTGTCACGCTTAATTACAGCAAGTGGGATTGGCACGGCGGGCTTAATGCCGAGGGGCGAGCGAACAACTCGATCTTCCTCCGCGAACAAGAAGACTTCCCGATCTTCGACAATGCGATGACAACGCTGGTCGATGACCTGCAAGTGCGTGGGATGCTCGACGACACACTGGTTCTGGTGTGGGGCGAATTCGGACGGACGCCGGTCATTAGCAAAATCGTCGGCCGCGATCACTGGCCGCGACTCGCCTGCGCATTGCTCGCGGGCGGAGGCATCCGCACGGGGCAAGTCATCGGAGCCTCCGACAAGATCGCCGGTGAAGCGGTCGATCGTCCGGTCACGTTCCAGGAAGTCTTCGCAACGCTGTACCAGCACCTCGGGATCGACGCCGCGAACACGACGGTTCAAGACTTACAAGGCCGCCCGCATTACCTCGTCGATGCCGGCGTGAAGCCGATTCACGAACTGCTGTGAGTCGCTGCTTGAGATTCTCCCCCCACCGAGCTTGCCTCATTGGTATCTACACAATTCATTAAACACGGTATCCATCACAGGATGGAATCGCGATACGGCTGAAGGATCAGCGGTTGGTCACACGTTGTCGAGAACTTGTGCGGCGACATTGTGATGCCGTG